>JAMCWJ010000076.1 GCA_023475105.1 Nitrospirota bacterium | reverse complement strand
TTTCCTGCTCATTCAGTAACCTTTCTCCTTTGGGTATTGCAGTGCTGCAAAGTAAGGTTACATTATTAATGTCGCAATGATTATCCATACGGTTACATTTTACGCGGCGCAAGACGCCATCTTGACACCGGTCATCCCCGCACCCTATAATTAGCCCGATGCTGAGCAGTTCGGGAAAACGAGTCCCGGCAGTCCTCTGAAGTGGACGCTTGCCGAAAGCCCGCCGGAGCCATAGAGAACGCATAATCAGGAGGAACACGTGAAGGCGTTTGTCGCTTCATTGATATTCGTCATCCTTGCTGAAATGGGGGACAAGACCCAGTTGCTCGCGATGGCCCTTTCGTGCAAGTTCCGGTGGCAGACGGTCATGTGGGGCGTGTTCGTAGCGACAGCGGCCAACCATCTGCTCGCCGCTTCAGCGGGGAACTACCTTGCAGAGATTGTGCCCCTTGCACACATCAAGATCGCCGCCGCAGTGTCCTTCATCATCTTCGGGCTCTGGACTGTCAGGGGCGACACCCTCGAAGGAGAAGACAGGCGGTACAATTTCAGTCCCTTCTGGACGGTTACCATCGCCTTTTTCATGGCCGAGATGGGTGACAAGACCCAGCTTGCGACGATCGCCCTTGCGGTCGAATACAACACTGTCATCACTGTCTGGATGGGAACGACCATCGGCATGGTCGTCTCGAACGCCTTCGGTATTGTCGTCGGCAACGTGATGGGGCGGCATATCCCCGAGCGCGGGATTCGATGGGTTGCAGCGCTCATCTTCATCGCGTTTGGCGGTTACGGGCTTTATGAAAACGTTCCGGGGGATCTCCTGACGCCCTGGTCGGTCGGTGCGTGCCTCCTTCTCCTCACAGCGCTGCTTCACGCAATGGCGCGGCTGGGGACGGGGAGACGGAGCAGAATGCCTGTCTGCGAGAAGAGTGACCCCGCTGAAGCCGGCAATGAGCGGAGGGATGAAGAGGCCGGCCGATAGCCGAGAGGGCCGGTGGAGAAGGTCAGAGAAAGGGGACGAAAACTTTCCGCCGATTCTGAAAAAAGAAGGGGCGGCAGGGGATCTCCCTGCCGCCCCTTCCCGGGACCCTGATTCACTTTTACGAATTCTCTTAGTACATCCCTTCCATGCCGCCGCCCGGCATCGGGGGCATCTTCTTTTCCTCTTCCGGCAGTTCCGAAATCATCACGGAGGTGGTGAGCATGAGGGAAGCGACGGAGGTCGCGTTCTGGAGAGCGGTCCTCGTGACCTTGGTAGGGTCGATGATGCCTGCCTTCATCATGTCCACGTACTCTTCGCCCTGGGCGTCGAACCCGTAATTCGCATCCTTGGACGCCTTCACTTTCTCCACGATGACCGAGCCTTCGAGTCCGGCGTTGTTCACGATCTGGCGGATCGGCTCTTCGAGGGCTTTCATCACGATCGCAACCCCCATCTTCTGGTCATGGTTGTCGAGTTTGAGGGCCTTGAGGGCCGGCAGACACCTGAGAAGGGCAACACCGCCGCCGGGTACAATCCCTTCTTCGACCGCAGCCCTTGTGGCGTGGAGGGCGTCTTCGACCCTCGCCTTCTTTTCCTTCATCTCCGTCTCGGTTGCGGCGCCGACGTTGATTACCGCGACCCCGCCCACTATCTTCGCAAGGCGTTCCTGGAGCTTTTCCCGGTCATAATCGGATGTCGTCTCTTCGATCTGCGCCTTGATCTGTTTTACCCTGCCCTGGATTTTCGCGGTGTCGCCGGCGCCCTCGACGATGGTGGTATTCTCCTTGTCGATGGTGATCTTCTTCGCCTTTCCAAGGTCGGAGAGTTTCACATTCTCGAGTTTGATGCCGAGGTCTTCGGAGATCATGGTACCGCCCGTCAGGATCGCGATATCTTCGAGCATTGCCTTCCTTCTGTCACCGAATCCGGGAGCTTTCACGGCACAGACCTGCAGCGTTCCGCGGAGTTTGTTTACGACAAGGGTTGCAAGGGCCTCGCCTTCCACATCCTCGGCGAGGATGAGGAGCGGTTTGCCCATTTTTGCGGTCTGCTCGAGTATCGGAAGGAGGTCCTTCATGCTCGATATCTTCTTCTCGTTGATCAGGATGAAAACGTCTTCGAGGGTACATTCCATTCTTTCGGGGTCGGTGATGAAATACGGGGAGATATAGCCACGGTCAAACTGCATCCCCTCGACGACGTCCAGCGTCGTCGCCATACTCTTCGCCTCTTCCACGGTGATGACGCCGTCTTTCCCTACCTTGTCCATTGCCTCCGCGATGAGCTCGCCCACGGATGAGTCGTTGTTCGCGGATATGGTGCCTACCTGGGCTATCTCCTTCTTATCTACAACAGGCTTGCTGATCTTCTTCAGTTCTTCGAGGACGACCTCGACCGCCTTCTCTATGCCCCTCTTCAGGTCCATGGGGTTCGCCCCGGCTACGACGTTCTTTATCCCTTCACGGTATACCGCGTGAGCAAGGACCGTGGCAGTGGTGGTGCCGTCGCCTGCGACGTCCGAGGTTTTGGATGCCACTTCCCTCACAAGCTGCGCGCCCATGTTCTCCCATGGATCTTTCAACTCGATCTCCTTCGCAACGGTCACCCCGTCCTTGGTGATGGTCGGCGCGCCGTATTTCTTGTCCAGGATCGCGTTTCTCCCTTTCGGCCCCAGGGTTGCCTTGACCGCTTTGGTCAGAAGCGTAACGCCGCTCAGAATAGACCTCTGTGCTTCTTCGTCAAATAAGAGTTGTTTCGCCATTGTCAGCCTCCTTTATTTCTCTACGATTCCCAGGATGTCTTCTTCCCTGATGATCAGGTACTCAACGTCATCCATGGTGACCTTCGATCCCGAATACTTGTCGAAGAGCACGACGTCTCCGACCTTTACCGATACCGGCTGGAGCTTCCCGTCGTCCGTGACCTTCCCCGCGCCGACCGCAACGACCTCGCCTTTTTGCGGCTTCTCTTTTGCGGTGTCGGGAATATAAAGGCCGCTCGCGGTCCTTTCGGCCTCTTCGGAGTATTTCACTAACACCCTGTCTCTCAACGGTTTGAACTTCATGACATTTCTCCTTTCTCTGATGAATTATTAGCACTCAATTGGAACGAGTGCTAATATAATGGTTTAGAGTAGTTTATGGCAAGGCCGGGTTAGGGTAGAATTCTTAAGAAAGTAACGTCTTGTTTAAAATATCTGTAATTTTCTGCGTTTTTCTGATATTTCTAAGCTATTTCTTTTTTTCTTTTCTCTATGAAATTATTGACTGCTTCGTTATAGAAGTCACCCCGGCTTCTTATATCGGCCGAAATCCTATTCTCGTACAGCTTGAGTCCTTCCCTCAATTCAGAGGAAAAAGTCTTATGGAACGTGCCGTTCCTGATCGAATCATCGACTTTCGCCTTGCTGTAAAGATAGATGTCGGACAGTATGATTCTCACGAGCCGCCGCGCCTTTTCCACCTCAGGGGCTTCCGAGGGTTTCACTTCAGGCAGCGAGGGACGGGGCCTCTCTTCTGCCCTCGCCTTGTCTTCCGGCTGCGGCGCCTGCCCGCGGGGCCCTTCCGTTCCCGGCGCGGGAGCAGACGGGCGGGCAGTTTCAGGGGTCCCTCTCAGGAGGTTGATTTTTTGGCCGAGCATTTCTTCTATCTGATGCTCTTCCAGATAATCGTCAGCGTCGTGAAGGGATTCCGGTTCCCTGCGGTATCTTTTCTCGTCGTAGATGGAGGCAATCAGGATCACCTTCATGCCCTTCGTTTCCGGCCTGCTTTTCAGCCTTCTGCATATCTCGAATCCGTAAATCTTCGGGAGGGAGACGCTCAGGAGAGAGAGAAAGGGCAATTCTTTTGTCGCATTCACCATCGCCGTGATACCGTCCGAAACAGCGATAATCCGGTATCCCTGCGTCGAGAGCACGGACTTTATCCTCTCCATCACCGAAGGCTTTTCGTGGGCCACAAGAACCGTGGCAAGATCGAGGGGTTTCATCTTCGGCGTCGGCCTTTTCACCAGCAGAACAGTGCTGCACCTGGGGCACTTGAAGCGCGTACCCTCGGGGGCTATTTTTTCATCAGCCACTTTCAGTTTCACTTTGCATTTCGGGCAAATTATGACCACTGGGGAACCCTCCTTTTCGGCAGCCACAATTTGACGGTGATGAGACCAAAAAGAAACCCGCCAACATGGGCGAACCACGCGACACTATCCCTGCCCGGCAGCGCCTGGGTAATCAGAGCACCGACCGGCTGTATAATAGCCCAAAATCCTATAACAATCAAGGCGGATACGGGGGACAGGACGGCGTTCGGAAAAACTATCGCGACCGTAACGACAGGGAAAACGCCAGCAGGGTTATCGTCCTTGTACGGAATCAACAGCCCTTACCCGCATCTCCTCTGTCAAGCGAGCTGGATCTTGATCGCGTCCGTCGGTGCCTCACCGTTCAGCGGAGGATGGGTCAGGGCATTGACGTTGGCATGGGGGAAATGCGTCGGGGCAAACACCGCGCCCTCCGGCATTTCTTCGCTGACCATCGCCTTCAGATACACCTCTCCCCTTCTCGATGTCACCTTCACATATCCTTCGTCGTGAATCTTGTATTTTTTTGCATCCCCGGGATTGATCTGCAGATACGCATCCGAGACCACAGAGCCCAGGTTTTTCGAAAGTATCGACAGGGCACCCGAGTGCTGCAGGAGATTCGCCGTGACCAGAAGCATCGGATACTCTTCGTCGGGCCTCTCGGAGACCTTGAATTCCACGGGGGTGAAACTCCTGACCTCTTCGCCGGCAGGCGCCGCGGCGATCAGGTCCATGATCGCGCCCCTGATCTCTGCCAGATCTGTCACCCCGAGGTCCTTGTTCATCGCCCTCGCAAGATTCCTGAAGATCTTCCAGTCGGGGATCGACTGGCCGGTTTCAGTGAGAAGCTTGGGGATCTCATGAATGTCCCCCGTGGCAGACATAAAGATGCCTTCCTTTTCTCCCCAACTGCTGGCGGGCAGCACCACGTCCGCAAGTTTTGCGGTGTCAGTAAGGATGATGTCCTGCACGATAAACAGTTCGAGGCCTCTTAGGGTCTTTTCGACCACCGAAACGTCCTTGCACGTGACCAGAGGGTTCTCGCCCATCATATAGAGGGCCTTCATCGTCCCGGGTTTATACAGCATTTCGTACGCGTCTTTTCCCCCGGAAAGCGGCCTCACCCCGACTTCCCACATGCCGAGCGTATTCGAGAACTCCGCGGGTATCTGCAGCGTGTCGGGCCCGTCACCCATGAGGATCGCCAGATTTGCGGCCGCCAGGAGCGTATTCAGGCCTTTTGTGTTCTCCGAGGCGCTCGAGGTGAGAGACAGGAGTCTGCTCTTTGCGGCAGCGTAAGACCGTGCGAGGTGAACAATCTCGTTTTCGGAAAGACCGGTGAGCTGTGAAACCGCAGCCGGGGTAAACTCGGCGAGCCCCCTCACCATGGCCTCATAATTCGGGATGGTGAGGTTCTTGTCTTCCATGGGGACTTCCTCATCGAGGTCGTACAGCTTCTCATCGAGGATCACTTTTGCAATCCCGTTAAGAAGGGCGACCCCTGATCCGGGCTTTATCTGGAGCCACGAAGTACTGTTACGCGCAAGTTTCGTCTCCTTCGCATCCGCGACGACAAGCTGCGCCCCGTTGTTTCTGGCGCTGATGAAGTTCAGTCCCCATACGGGCACGGCCGAGGTGATGTCCGACTCCACCACGAGGATGAAATCGGCTTTCAGAGGCGCGTCCCACTGTATCGGTTGGAGGTCGAGACCGAAGGCTTTTTCGAAGGTCTTCTGTGCCTTTGCGTAACCGAAGCGCGCAGCAGAGTCGACATTGTCCGTCCCGATGACCTCCCGCATGAAGCGCTGCAACAGGTAATTATCTTCCATCGTGCATCTCTGGGAACCGATCGCACCGATCGCCGAAGGACCGCTCATCTCCTTTATCTCTTCGAGTCTCTTGCCGACGAACTCGAGGGCCTCTTCCCATGATGCCTCGACGAGCTTCCCTTCTTTCCTGACGAGGGGCGTCGTGAGTCGGTTTTCCGAGTAGATATAGTCGAACCCGAACCTTCCCCTGCTGCAAAGGTCGCCGTCGTTCGTCCCGACACCCTGTCTTCCCCTGGCGCGTATGATCCTTCCATCCCTGAGGCTCAGGTTTGTAGTGCATCCGCAGCCGCAGTAGGGACAGGTGATCGGCTTTTCGTCCATGAACCAGACCCTTGACCGGAAGCGGTAAGGCTTGCTGCCGAGGGCGCCGACGGGACAGGCATCGATACACTGACCGCAGAACTCGCAATCGAGGGTCTCCTCAAAGGCGGGGCTGATCTTCGATTTGAACCCTCTGCCGAGCAGGCTGATCGCGCCGACTCCCTGATGGTCATAGCACACCCTCACGCACTTTCCGCACAGGATGCACCTGTTGGGGTTTCTCTCGACGAGCGGAGCGGCAATCCTCTCGGGTTCGTGCTTCCTTTCCCCGACAAACCTCGACTCGGACGGGCCGTATTTGAACGCGAGGTCCTGGAGCTTGCATTCTCCTGCCTTGTCGCAGACCGGACAATCCAGGGGATGATGGATCAGCAGGAACTCGAGTACCGTCTTCCTCGCCTTATGAAGTCTCGGGGTCTCGGTCCGGACCGCCATTCCGTTCTCCGCCGGGGTGGAGCAGGCGGCAAAAAGCCTTTTCTGTCCCTCCAGCTCTACAATGCAGAGCCTGCAGCCGCCGTACGGTCTGAGTCTCTTGTCGTAGCAGAGGTTCGGAATATAAATGCCGTTTGCGAGCGCAGCCTGAAGCAGGGTCGCGCCCTGCTCGACCTGTATGTTTTTTCCGTTTATCTTGAGTTCTATCATTTCCCTATTCCCCCTTTCCCGCGAGTGCCTCTAACTGCTTGTTTTTCAGCGCCTCTTGGTCGGGGAGGTTCAGCAGCTCATCCCTCATGCTCCGCGGGCCTATCTTCACCGAGTCGAACTTGCACGCCTCATAGCAGGAGCGGCACTGGATGCAGAGAGACTGATCGATGTGGTGGGGCACCTTCTTTTCCCCGGTAACCGCTTTCTGGGGGCAGACCCTTTTGCATACACCGCAGGCCTTGCACTTTTCTTCGTCGATATAGAACGTGCAGAGGTCTTTGCAGACACCGGTCTTGCACCATTTCTCATAGATGTGTGATTCATACTCCTGCTTGAAGTATTTTATCGTCGTCAGCACGGGGTTCGGGGCGGTCTGCCCCAGTCCGCACAGGGAGGTGGCGATGATGTCGAGAGCCATATCGCCGAGGAGCTCTATGTCCCCGTCTTTCCCGTTCCCCTCGGTGATCTTCGTCAGGAGATCAAGCATCACCGTGGTGCCGATCCTGCAAGGAGGGCATTTGCCGCAGGATTCCTCCGCGGTGAATTCGAGGAAGAATTTTGCGACGCTCACCATGCAGTTCAGGTCGTTCATGACGACCATACCGCCCGAACCGACGATGGCCCCCGTCTGTACGATGTCTTCATAGGTGACCGGGGTATCGAGAAGATGCTCCGGGATACACCCTCCGGAAGGCCCGCCGAGCTGAACGGCCTTGAATTTTCTTCCCTTGGGTACCCCGCCGCCGATGTCATAAATGATCTTCCTGAGGGGAATTCCCATCGGCACCTCTATAAGTCCTATGTTGCTTATCGCACCGCTCAGGGCGAAGACCTTTGTGCCTGTCGATTTTTCCGTCCCGAGGCTTCTGTACCAGTCGGAGCCGTTCAGGATTATCTGGGGAATGTTCGCGTAGGTCTCGACGTTGTTGAGCACCGAAGGCTTGTCCCACAGTCCTTTCTGGGCGGGGAAGGGAGGTCTCGGCCTTGGCATTCCCCGTTTCCCTTCGATGGAACGCATGAGCGCTGTCTCTTCACCGCAGACAAAGGCGCCCGCCCCCAGATATATCTCGATGTCGAGGTTAAAGCCCGTGCCCAGGATATTATTCCCCAGAAGTCCGTTCTCTTTCGCCTGGTTTATTGCAAGTTGCAGACGGTGCACTGCCAGAGGATATTCCGCCCTCACATAGATATACCCCTTGTCCGCCCCGATCGCCTTTGCGCCGATTATCATTCCCTCAAGGACCACATGGGGGTCCGCCTCCATGACACTCCGGTCCATGAAGGCGCCGGGGTCCCCTTCGTCACCGTTGCAGAGGATGAACTTCTGGTCTCCCTGCACCCGCGCGCAGAGTTCCCATTTCATGCCCGTGGGGAAGCCCGCGCCCCCTCTTCCCCGGAGCCCCGACCTCTTCAGTTCGTCGATTATCTGTGCCGGGGTCATCTCCGTCAACGCCTTTGCCGCAGCCTGATATCCGTCCCTCGCGATATATTCTTCGATCTTTTCGGCATCGACGAGCCCCTTGTTCCTCAGCGCCCTGAGCACCTGGAGGCTGAAGAAGGGGATTTCCTTCATCAGCGGGATGGGCTGCTTCTTCAGCGGCTCCTTGTACATGAGTTTCTCCACCGGCCTTCCCTTGATAAAGTGCTCTTCCACGATCAGGGGCACATCGTTGAGCGTAACTTTTTCATAAAAAATGTCTTCGGGGTAGACGGTCATGACAGGGCCTTCGGCACAGAAGCCGTTGCAGCCGGTGAGAACGACGTTTATTTCATTTTCGAGACCTCTATTCTTAAGCTCCGCATCGAGAGCGTTCTTGACCTTCAAACTGCCGCCTGCGATGCAACCGGTGCCTCCACACAGCATTACACTTGCGCGGTACTTTTCCATTCCTCCTCCAAAGAAGCATAGGTCATATAAGTCATATTTGACCTATGCTATTCTCAGTATGCCGTTTCACTTCCCATGACAAGGGCGGAATCCTGGACGATCCGGCCGTTCAGGACGTGTTCCTTGAAAATTTTTCGTATCTTCTCATCGTTGAGTTGGACGTATTTCACGGGGGCTTCGTTGATCATTTCGACGGTAGCCATCGGCTCCTTGCTGCAGAGCCCGGCGCATCCCGACGTGGTGACGATCACGTCTTTTACATTGCTCGTGTTTATCTCGTCGAGAAGCGCCTCCATCACTTTTCTCGCGCCCGCGGCAATGCCGCAAGTGCCCATATGAACGGTGATCTTCGCCCTGTATCCGCCCTCTCTCAGAGTGAGCATCGCCTTGTAATCTTCCTTTATTTTTTTCAGATCCTCTATCGTCAGCCTGGCCATATCCGCCTCCTATTCGTAATCTTTCAAGAGTTCGTGGACCTTCACGGCATTGATGGAACCATGGGTGTCTTTGTCTATTACGACAACAGGTGCGAGTCCGCATGCTCCGAGACACCGCACGGTTTCAAGAGAAAAGTTCTTGTCCTCAGTGATGCCGCCGACGCTGATCGCAAGGCCTTCGCTCAGTTTTTTCACGATCTCTTCAGCGCCCTTCACGTAGCAGGCCGTGCCGAGACAAACGCGTATGTTGTGCTTTCCCTTCGGTTTCATCGTGAAGAAGGAGTAGAACGACACCACGCCGTGCACTTCGCTTACCGGCACCTTCAAGCCTCTTGCGATGTGTCTCTGCACGGAGGGGGGGAGGTAGCCGATCAGTTCCTGCGCTTCCTGGAGGACGGGAATCAGACTCCCGGGCTTCTTTCTGTATTTCCTGATGATTCCGTCGAGTTCTTTCGCCATCTCCTCGGTGTATTCCTCGGAAGGAGGGGTCTCAGTGACCTTGCCCGCCTTCTTGTATTCCATGGCGCGCTGGACGATTTCGGTAAGGAGGGCCGGGGAAAAAGGTTTCGGCAGGTAATCCAGAATCCGGAGGCCGAGGGCTTCCCGTATGCTCTCCTGCGACGGGTAGCCCGTAATCACCACAACGCCCGTTTCCGGCTTCGAGTTTCTGATCCACCGGATGAGTTCAAGGCCGTCGATGTCAGGCATCCTGAGATCCGTCACCACAAGGTCATAGCCGTCCTTGCCAAGCTTGCCGATGGCCTCGTTGCCGTTCGAGGCGCCGTCCACGGTATAACCTGCGGGAGTCAGGATGCGCTCACAGCTCTTGACAACGACAGGTTCGTCATCTACCACAAGTATTCTGCCCGCCATTGAATTTCCCTCCTTGCAACTTGCTATTATAATAAATAAATAAACTCTCCTTTATCAAGCATTCTTCACGGACGGAGGGCGGTGAGAGTTGCGGCACAACGCTACTCTCCGGCGTTCGCTAGGCGTCGTCCCTTCGCTTTCCAGCTTCCCCTAATGCTTCCCTTACCGCCCTGATAAGAGTATCGGGGGTGAAGGGTTTTTCTACATAATTGCATGCACCCAGCAGCATCGCCTCTTCGGCATGTTCCACGGTGCTGTATCCGGTTATCATGATCACCTTTGTGCCTGGCCTGGCCTCCTTTATCTTCATCAAGAATTCCATGCCGTCCATATCGGGCATCTTGAGGTCGGTCAGGACAAGATCATACGGGGTTTCCGCCAGAACGCGCATACCCTCTGCGCCGCTCCCTGCAAGATCCACTTCATATCCTTCGGGGGCGAGGCATTTCCTGCAACTTATTCTCACAATCTCTTCGTCGTCGATCACCAGTATCCGGGGTTTGCTCATCCTGCCGCCTCTTTGCTCAGCCCTCTCTCCATGTCCTCCCGTATTATCCTCAGCACTTCGGGAGAAGTGATCGGTATCCCTGCCAGCTCTTCCCTGATTTCCCGGGTATCCAGCCGGTAACTGAGTTCATCCTTCCTGTACGAGAAGACAAAGTCAGTTTCGGGATTGCCGGCTATCAGCACTATCATCGTAGCCGCCATGTCACCCAGCGGCTTTCTGTCGATATGACTGCGTCTGAGGCCGACTGACACCGTCGTGCCCTTTCCCTTGTCCGACCTGAGAGAGAAGGTGCCCTCGCATCCCTCTGCCGCCTGTTTCAGCAGCGGCAGGCCAAGTCCCACCCTCCTCACTGTTTTCGTCGTGAAGAAAGGGTCGGTAACTGCCTCTATCATATCATTATCGATGCCCTTGCCGTTGTCTTTTATCTCCAGGCCGAGCAGATCCTTTCCCGTATCTTCCTCGACCGTGATCTCCACGGTCGTCGCTCCGGCTGCGACGGAGTTCTCGACGATGTCGAGGATATGCAGGGAAAGGTCTTCCATGGAGTCACTCCCAGAAGATGTCCCTGCCGCCTGCGGAGGCAAGCGCGGCCTTCATCTCTCCGAAGGTCGCCTCCTCCAGCATGAAGGTGGTGACTCTCTTGCCGATGTCCCTGATGTAGTGGGCGTCCGAAAAGGAGACCCAGGGAAATCTCTTCAGACCACCGAAGAGCCGTTCCGCCGCTTGCCTTCCCACTTTCGGCGAAAGCTCGACGGCGTCGAATCTGAGGTCTTCAGGGATGAATCCCAGCTGTGAGAGAACGCTGAAGGCCTCTCGGTCGACATGACTTGCGATCGAGACACCCTCAAGCGACCGGATCAGGTCGACAAGGGCACGGGCATTGAGTCCGGTGGCCGCGATAAGCAGCCGCCTGTCGAAGCCCATCACTTCATTGTCCTTGTTCACGATTATCTGGTGCCCGTACAGCCTCTCATCGTTCTCGCCGGCGGGAAGGTTTCTGTGCACCACGTCCTGGAGCGCCCCGGCCCCGTCAGGTGACTCGAAGAGCGCGAGGATATGCACTTCCTCGGACGAAGTGACTTCCATGCCCGCGAAGACCACAAGCCCCGTCCCTTCGGCGGCTCTTCTCGTTGCCTCCGCATTTTCGGCCGAGTTGTGGTCTGTAACAGCGATGAGATGCAGCCCTCTCCTGAGGGCAGCTGCGACTATTTCGCGCGGGGTCATATCGATTTCTGCGCACGGAGAAAGGCAGGTATGCATATGGAGGTCGGCATGGTACGGTTTCAGCATCGCAGCATCTTGTAAAGCATGCCTCCCACCTCGAATGTCGAGAGGGGGCTTACCGCGATAACGACGCCTTCGTTCTCGGCTTTCTGGAGCGTCTCCGCTTCCGGGCTACGTCTGTTTGTCACGATAATGCCTCCGAGGTTCTTGAGGGAGGCCACGGCCACGACGTTCGGATGGGTCTGGAGGGTGATCCATATCTCGCCCTCTTTGGCGTTCGCCATCACGTCGGAGAGCAGGTCGCTGATATAGCACCCGGTAACCGTACGGCTGAGGTCTCCCTTTGCAGTTTTCACTTCCAGAGACAAGGCGTCGACAATCTCTTGCACGTTCATTCTGTTTTGCCCTCCTTGATCCGTATGATGATCTCTACCGTTGTCCCCTCTCCGACAACCGAGTCTAGTTTGAATCTATCGGAGTTCTTCTTCATGTTCGGCAGCCCCATTCCCGCGCCCCAGCCCATCTCCCGTATCCAATCAGGCGCAGTAGAATAGCCTTCCGTCATCGCCCGGTCGATGTCGGGGATGCCGGGACCCATGTCGTTCAGGACAACCTTGATGGTGTCCTGGGTGATGAGGTAGTACATCACTCCCGCGACGGCGTGGATGATCACGTTCATCTCCGCCTCGAAGGTGGCGATGGCCGCCCGCCGGACGATTTCCGGGTTGATACCGAGGTTTGTCAGGATTGATTTCAATTCACTCGATGCCGCGCCCGCATTGGTAAAATCCCCTCCGCTGAGATGGAAGCTTCCCTCGATGTTCCTTCTGGTCACCGGTCCTCCCCGGTGCAGCTGCCGAGCCCCGCTGCATAGAGCCTGCCGCAGGCGGTGAACCTCGACAGTCTCGTCACCATCAGGGGGATGCCCTTCTCCCGCGCCATGCGGACCGTTTCCTTGTCCGGCCTCTTGTCGAGCACGAAGACGATCCCCTTTATGTCCGCAATTTCGGCCGTCCTGATCGCCTGTGTGTTGTTGAGGCCCGTGATGAGTATGGACTTCGGTCTGCTCGAAAAGTGAAGAAGGTCGCTCATGAGATCGGAACTGCATATCGAGCGGATTTCCATTTCTCTGTCGATCGCATCAACGACCACCTCTGCTTCCAGTATCTCGATTACTCTCCCGAGGGTCATGCTTTCTCCTTCCTCATCACGCACCGTAGTCCGCTATTTCCCTTTCGATCCGCTAAGAGTCCGCTGCGGCATTATCCTCTATGGGGAGCCTCACAAAAAAGCTCGCGCCCTTGCCGATTTCGCTTCTCACAAAAATGTTTCCCCCGTGCTTCTTGATGATCCCGTAGCTCACCGCAAGGCCCAGGCCGGTGCCCTTGCCGACCGGCTTGGTAGTGAAGAAGGGTTCGAAGACCCGGCCGAGCAACTCCTCGGGGATTCCCGGCCCCGTGTCGCTGAATTCTATCTCCACAAACTTCCTGCCGGCGGTGGTATCGGATATCAGCCTCGTCGCGACGGTGACCTGGCCCCTTTCGTTCATCGCATCCGCAGCATTAATGAAGAGGTTGATGAAGACCTGCTGCAGCTGGTTCGGATCGGTCGGTATCTCGGGGACGGAGTCGTCGAATTTCAGGTTGAATTTTATGTTGTGGAACTTCGCCTGGTTCCTCACCATGGCTATCGTGTTTTCCGTCAGGGTATTGATGTTTACGAAGGCCTTCTCGGCGCTCGTCTTCCGCGAAAAGCCGAGGAGCCCCTTGACGATTTTTGAACACCTCTCCGCCTGTTCGATAATCACCTCGAGATCCTCGATGTCCTGCCTGTTCTCGGGCGGCATCCTTTTCAGCATGAGATGGGCAAACGTGACGATCCCCGTCAGGGGGCTGTTCAGTTCGTGCGCGACGCCCGCCGCCATCCTGCCGAGGGACGCGAGCTTCTCTGCGTTGATGAGCTGATCATGGGCCTTCATGATCTCCGAGGTCTTCTTCTGGATCTCCTCCTCCAGGGCTTTTGTCCAGTTCTCCATATTGTCCTGGTACCTTTTTATGTCGCCGGCCATGGTGTTGAAGGTATTAGCGAGGAGCCCCATCTCGTCCTTCGAATGGATCTCTATGACATGGTCGAGTTGCCCGCGGGCGAGCTTGTGCATGCCTTCATCGAGGAGGGAAACCGGCCGCGAGACGAACTTATAAAGGATGATGCAGAGACAGAAAGAAATCATGATGATGAACAGCCCGCCGAAGAGGAAGGTGCCGATGCGGTTCTGTTTGATCGCCGTGTCTACGGTCGCGGTGCTGAAGTTCGTTTCGAGAATCCCGAGGATCCTCTTTTCCTTCGGATGATAATGGCAGGACGCCGAGAAGCAGGCAGTCTCGTTATAGATCGGCATGACGAGTTTCATCACCTTCACTCCCGAGGGGGATGTCACAATGGCCCAGTGTTTCGATTCGGGGATCGCAATGAGGGGTTTCCCGTCTCCTTTATGGCAGATCCTGCAGGTCGAAGAATCTTTTCCGACGGTCCTGCCCACTTCGGATTTCTTCGAGGAGAAGACGATCTTCCCCCGCTTGTCGAACAGCGCGATGTCCCTGATCTCGGAGCCGGAACCGACGATTTCGATCGTCTGTGCTATCGCCTCGCGATGACCGGATAGCATGTCGTAGGAGACGCCTTTCTTGACGAGGTCCGCGGTCGAAGAGGCGTAACTCACCAGGTTGTTCATCATGATCTTTTCTTCATAGCGGATGAAGGTGAAGCCGAAAATGATGCTGCCGAGGGTCATCAAGGTCCCCACTGCGATGATGAGCTTGCCGGCAAGGGAGTTCAGGGATTTACGAATCATTCACAATTTTATCACAAAAACCGCGGAAAAACACCGCCGTTTCAGGCGGCCTAAATTTACCACTTGACTCTGCGCGTGAGTTCAGGTATAAAATAACTGTTTTATGCCAAGCGCATTCTTGCCAGAAGAATATTTGCCGATAGTCATCTTCATGATGATTGTTATCGCCTTTGGTCTCGGCACCTTGGCGGCAGGCATCATCTTCAGACCGAAAAGGCCCTATCGCGAGAAGCTCGTCCCCTATGAATCGGGTAATCCCCCCGTCGGAGAGCCGAGATACAGATTCTCCGTAAAGTTTTACATTATCGCCATGCTCTTCGTGATATTCGACGTTGAAGCGGTTTTTCTCTATCCATGGGCCATCGTGTTCGATAAGATAGGCCTCTTTGCCCTTGTCGAGATGCTCCTGTTCATTGCGGTGCTCGTGGTCGGATATGTCTACGCGTGGAAGAAAGAGGCCTTCAGATGGGACTGAAAAACGGGGAAATGCCGATCGCGACCGCGGAAAGATGATGACCGTATGATCATAGAAGGCGCGACGGGACTTGTTGAAGTCGAAGAGGGAGTGAAGGTTCTTCCCGGAGGAAACGCCATTGTCACGACCCTCGATAAGGTGGTGAACTGGGGAAGGGCTTCCTCTCTCTGGCCGATGGCCTTCGGGCTCGCCTGCTGCGCGATAGAGATGATGACCACGGGGTCGGCCCACTATGACCTCGACAGATTCGGGATAATCTTCAGGGGCTCGCCGCGGCAGTCGGACGTGGTGATCATCGCGGGTACGGTCACGAAGAAGATGGTGCCTATCATACGGAGGGTGTACGACCAGATGCCCGAGCCCCGGTATGTCATGGCAATGGGAAGCTGCGCATGCTCGGGAGGGATTTACAACACCTACAGTACGGTGCAAGGCGTCGACACCTTTCTCCCTGTCGACGTTTACATACCCGGATGCCCCCCGAGACCCGAAGCGCTGATGGAAGGGATTATCAAGCTGCAGGAAAAGATAAAGGCGGAACATTACAGATGGAGCAGGTGGAGATAAGATGGATCAGACGGAAGCGAAACTCATCGCACAGGCGATCGCCGAAGGACTGAAAGAGCGTTATCCGGAAGAAGTGAAAGAGATACGGGAATTTCGGGGACAGGTGTCGGTTCTGCTGAGAAAAGACAGAGTGAAGGAGATCATGGAATACCTTCACGACACTTCCGAACTCTGCTTCAGCTACCTGAGGGACCTGTGCGGCGTCGACTATCTCGGCAGAAAAACTCCGAGATTCGAGGTCGTGTACCAGCTCTATTCCGTCAGTCACAGGCATATGCTGAGGATACGGGCGGAGGTCCCCGAGGAGGATCCCGTCATCGACAGCGTGGTGAGCATATGGGACGGCGCAAACTGGCACGAGAGGGAATGTTACGACATGTTCGGGATAGAGTTCAGGGGGCATCCGGACCTCAGAAGGATACTGATGCCTGAGGACTGGGAGGGGCATCCGCTCAGGAGGGACTATCCGCTGAAGAGCGACCTCGGCGAGAAAGAATGGAAGGGATTCACTGAAACCCTGGAACTTTCCGAAAAGAACAAGGCATACGGACTGGACTGATATGGACAGAGGAAAGGCGGAATTACAGACCAGGGAATTGACCATAAACATGGGTCCCCAGCATCCCGCTACGCACGGGGTGTTGAGGCTTGTCCTCGATCTCGACGGCGAAACGGTCGTCAAGTGTACTCCTTATATAGGATATCTCCATCGAGGCGTCGAAAAGCTCGCGGAGAACCGGACCTATCTGACCGCCCTTCCCCTTACCGACAGGTTCGATTACATCGCCGCCATGGCGAACAATCAGGGCTATTGTCTGGCGGTCGAACGGCTCTTCGGCATCGAGGCCCCTGAAAGGGCGCAGTATATCCGCACCATGGTTGCCGAAATGTCGAGGATAAGCAGCCATATCCTGTGGCTCGGAACCCATGCGCTCGATATCGGAGCGATGACGGTGTTTCTCTATGCTTTCAGGGAGAGGGAATGGATCCTCGATCTCTTCGAGATGCTCTGCGGCGCAAGGCTCACCACAAGCTATGCGCGGGCGGGCGGGGTTAGGAATGACGTCTCCCAGGAGTTTCTGGACAGCCTCTATAAATTCACCGACGAATTCCCGAAGAGGGTGGAGGAATATGAGACCCTGATCGACCAGAACCGGATATGGCTCAAGAGGACGAAGGGCATCGGAGTGATCGAAGCGGACGAGGCGGTGAACTGGGGGCTCTCGGGGCCGACTCTGCGCGGTTCGGGGGTGGCCTATGACGTAAGAAAATACGCCCCGTACGATGCATACGGTAACGTGGAGTTCGACGTGCCCGTCGGCAAGACCGGAGACGTGTACGACAGATACCGTTGCAGGATGGAGGAGTTCAGGCAGTCGAACAGGATCATACGGCAATGTATCGAGAAGCTTCCGCGGGGACCGATCATGGCGCCCGATGCGCCGAAGCTCACTCTTCCGCCGAAGGACAATGTGCTGAAGAGCATGGAATCGATGATCCATCACTTCATCCTGATCACGAAGGGGCCTATTGCTGCTCCTGAAGGGGAGATCTACTCCGCTATCGAAGCGCCCAAGGGCGAACTCGGCTTTTACTTCGTGAGCGATGGGACCGGCCGACCGTACCGGATGCGGGTGCGGGCTCCGTCGTTCGTGCATGCCTCGGTGATACCGAGGCTCTGCGAGGGCTCCCTCGTGGCGGACGTGATCGCAAATATCGGGACTGTCGATATCGTGCTCGGCGAATGTGATAGATAGTGGACAGGCAATCAGGGCCGCGTAGAACTCCTTGTTGTCTCCCGCACCGTTGACTTGATACAGGCGAATGCCGTAAGGAGCGAGGTCGTACGGGTGAATAAAAAGACTTACATTTTCGAGGAGCTTGACGGCTCGGAAATGAGTGTCGTGGCGGGGTTGTTGCAGTCCGGGGATTACGGGCCGAACGAGATGATATACCGTGAGGGTGAAAAGGGTGACAGCCTCAGCATTATCGACAAGGGGAAAGTGAAGATCAACAAGATGATGGTTGAAGGCGACCAGTTCTGTATCGCGACACTGAAGGAGGGAGATATCTTCGGCATTATGTCGTTCCTTGACGGAAGCGCACACGACGCGACGATCGTCTCCGACCAGCAGACGCGCCTGACCGTCCTTGCGAAGCGGGACTTCGACGACCTTCTGAGAACGCACCCCCTGATCGCTGGCAAGATACTGAGGAGACTCGCCGTTCATCTCGCATCCATAGTGAGGAACATGAACAGCCAGTATATCGATCTCATGCACCTCATGTTCAGGAAGAGGAAGTAGAGCGGGCTGCGGCGGACAGGGGCCGGATTGACAAAGAGCGCCCTGATTTTGTTTTATTAGTGGCGGATAGGTCGGTACGAGATTTACCCATGGCCGGAAACGGCCGCGCGGAGGTGAGGGAGAAATGAATTTCCTTGAGGCTGCAATGCAGCCCGGTTCGGTGGACTTTCTCTATAATATCGCCATAATCGTAATCAAGATACTCGTGGTGTTCGGCGTGATCATGCTCCATGTCGCTTATGCGACCTACTTTGAGCGGAAGACCATCGGCCACATGCAGGTGAGGCTCGGTCCGATGAGGGTCGGCCCCCACGGGCTTTTGCAGCCGATTGCGGACGGGATCAAGCTGTTTTTCAAGGAAGATATCATTCCCGCCCAGTCCGACAAGCCGGTCTTCTTCGTCGCCCCGGTGATATCGCTCGTTGCGGCCCTCACCTCTCTGGCGGTGATACCCTTTTTCGACGGGTTCGTCATCGCCGACATCAATGTCGGGCTGCTCTTCGTTCTCGCCATGTCGTCGCTCGGTTCCTACGGAATTATTCTTGCTGGGTGGTCGTCGAACTCGAAATACTCCTTTCTGGGCGGCCTCCGTTCGGCGGCCCAGATCATAAGCTATGAAATCGCCATGGGTTTGAGCCTTGTCGGGGTGATGATGCTTTCCGGTTCGATGAACCTCACCGAGATCGTGAAGGCGCAGGAACACTATCCCCTCGGCATGTTCCTGTTCCCGCAGCTCATCGCGTGCTTTGTCTACACGATCTCCGTCATCGCCGAGACGAACAGGGCCCCCTTCGATCTTCCCGAGGCGGAGAGCGAACTGGTGGCGGGGTATTTTGTGGAGTACAGCGGAATGAGATACGGACTCTTTTTCATCGCCGAGTACACGGCGATGATTATCATGGCGTCCATCGGGATCGTCTGTTTCCTCGGCGGCTGGAACGGGCCGTTCGAGATCCCCTACGTGCCCTTTGCCTGGTTCTTCCTCAAGCTCTATCTGCTCATCTTCGTGTATTACTGGATCAGGGCCACATTGCCGAGATACCGTTACGATCATCTCATGGATCTCGGATGGAAGGTACTGATTCCCCTTGCGCTCCTGAACATCGTCGTAACGGGGATCGTAAAGGTGCTGCTATGAAATTCAAGGATCTTGTCAAGACCGTATTCCTTACGGAGATAGTCAAGGGCATGGCCCTTACGCTGAAAACCATGTTCGGCCACTCGGTGACGAGGCAGTACCCGACCGAGAAACGGCTGGCCATGCCCGGGTTCAGGGGGTTGCACGGACTTGCGAGGGACTCGGCGACGGGCGAGGCGAGATGCGTAGGCTGCGGACTTTGCGCCGCGATATGCCCTTCGAAGTGTATTTACATCTATACCGCCGACAGTCTCGACCACAAAAAGGTCGTCGAACGCTACGAGATCGAGGTGCTGCGCTGCGTGTACTGCGGGTTCTGCGTGGAGGCCTGCCCGTACTCGGCAGTGGTCCTCACGGAGCACTTCGAATACGCAAGTTATTCGAGAGACGCCCTGTATATGACGAAGGAAAGACTCCTCCAAAACTGGGACGCATACATGGGACCCGAAAAAGACAGCGAATACTTCAAGAGGTTCTGGCATCCGGTCATCGACGATTTTACCGCGCCGGAGACCCAGCCAGTCTTCAGGGGGAAACACCATGATGGCTGAGGGAATCTTCATCTATCTTGCCGCGGCGATCGTCATCCTCTCCGTGCTGGTGATAACACGGAGCAATCCTGTGCACAGCATGATCACGATGCTCGTGCTCTTCTTCCACATCGCTGCACTGTACGTAACACTAAACGCGGAATTTCTTGCTGCGATCCAGGTCATCGTCTATGCGGGCGCCATTCTCGTCCTCTTCCTCTTCGTGGTCCTGCTGCTGAACCTGAAAGAGGAAATGGTGGCGAGGAGATACATCGGACCCTGGCCTCTTGGGGTCCTCGCTGCCCTGGGCCTGCTGGTCGTGATAGTCCTTTCCCTGAAGTCTTTCATCCCCGGACCTTCGGGCGTCTTCACGACCGAGGTGGTCAGGGCGGAGACGAATACAAAGGTGCTGGGGCAGATCCTCTTTACGGAGTATCTGTACCCTTTCGAGGTAGTATCGATGATATTGCTCGTGGCGATCATAGGGGCGATCGTCCTTGCGAAGAAAAGGTTGAGGAACTGATATGGTCCCACTTCACTGGTATCTGTTGCTGAGTTCCGCCGTATTCGTCGTCGGCGTGGCGGGGTTTCTCACGAGGAGGAACATCATCATCATGTTCATGTCCATAGAACTGATGCTCAATGCGGTGAATATAAGCCTCGTCTCTTTCAGCCGTTACCTGAGCGATATGCGGGGACAGGTGCTCGTCTTTTTTGTCATCGCCGTGGCCGCTGCCGAGGCAGCGATAGGACTGGCGATCATCATCGCCCTTTTCAGGAACAAGGCGACCGCCCATGTGGACGAAGCAAATGAGATGAAGGGATGAGGGAGTGAACCATGGATAATTATCTCTTGATACCGTTTCTTCCGCTCGCGGCGTTTTTCGTCAATATCCTCTTCGGAAAGACGCTCATAAGGGACAAGTCCCACTGGGTCTCCCTCTTTGCGGTCGTCTGCTCCTGGGTGATAGCGGTGATGACCCTCTTTGAGGTGATCGGGGGAAGGACGGTGAACAGGGACCTCTATACCTGGATAGTCTCGGGAGACTTCCGTGTCTCCGTCGGCTTTCTCATCGATCAGCTCACCGCGGTGATGCTGATCGTCGTCACCACGGTCAGCTCTCTCGTCCATATCTACTCGATCGGCTACATGCACGGCGACAAGGGGTACTACCGGTTCTTCGCGTACCTGAGTCTTTTCACCTTCTCGATGCTCATGCTCGTGATGGCGAACAACTTTCTCCAGCTCTACTTCGGATGGGAGGCGGTCGGCCTCTGCTCCTATTTCCTCATCGGCTTCTGGTACGAGAAGAAGTCCGCCTCCGACGCAGGCAAGAAGGCCTTCATCGTCAACAGGTTCGGGGATTTCGGGTTCGGCCTCGGGGTGATCATGATATTCCTCACTTTCGGCACCCTTCACTACGCCCCCGTGTTCGGCTCGGTAAACGGTATTGTCGGAAAGACCGTCGATTTCCTGGGTTTGCAGGTCGACCTCCCGACCCTCATCGCCCTTCTCCTTTTCTGCGGCGCCGTAGGAAAATCCGCCCAGCTGCCCCTGCACGTCTGGTTGCCCGATGCGATGGAGGGTCCGACCCCGGTATCGGCCCTGATCCATGCCGCTACGATGGTGACTGCCGGTGTGTTTCTGGTGGCGCGGTGCAATCCGATATTCGTTCTGTCGCCCCCCGCGATGAATGTGGTCGCTTTGGTAGGGGCGGTGACGGCCCTCTTTGCGGGGACGATAGCCCTTGTACAGAACGACATTAAGCGGATCGTCGCCTACTCCACGGTGAGCCAGCTCGGCTACATGTTCCTCGCCTGCGGAGTCGGCGCCTTCAGCGCAGGTATTTTTCATCTCTATACGCATGCATTCTTTAAAGCCCTCCTCTTCCTCGGGGCCGGAAGCGTGATGCATGCGATGGCCGGGGAACTGGATATTCAGAAGATGGGAGGGCTCAAAAAGCATATGCCCCTGACGTACTGGACCTTCCTCCTCGCCTCGCTGAGCATCTCCGGGGTACCGGGCTTCGCGGGCTTCTTCAGCAAGGACGAGATCCTCTGGAGGGCTTACGCCTCCGGACCTCTCGGGCATCTGTTGTACGCGATCGGCGCGCTCACCGCGCTCCTCACCGCGTTCTACTCCTTCAGGATCATTTTTGTGGCTTTCCACGGCAAGTTCCGGGGCACGCACGAACAGGAGCACCATCTCCATGAATCTCCGAAGATCATGACAGTCCCTCTTCTTATCCTCGCGGCGGGCGCGCTCGCAGCAGGCTGGGTCGGCATACCGCCTCTCCTGGGTGGAGGAGAACACTTTGCCGAGTTCCTCGCCCCTGTCGTCGGACATGCCAAGGGCGAAGGGACCCACGCGGAGGAGTGGGCCACGATGATCACCGCGGTGATCCTGGGCCTGGGCGGCATCGCCGCGGCGGCATTCGTGTATCTGAGAAAAAGCACTCTTGCCGATACGGTCGCCGGGAGGTTCAGTTTCATTTACCGGCTTCTGTGGAACAAGTACTACGTCGACGAACTCTATGATACCATCATCGTGAGGCCGACCTTCTGGGTCGCGAAGAACGTGATTGTCGGCGTTACCGACGGGAAGATCATCGAGGGGATAGTAAACGGCGTGCCCCGCTTTATCGGAACACTCTCCTCGTGGCTGAGGAACATCCAGACGGGGATGGTACATCAATATGCGGCGGTGATGGCGCTCGGCGCCTTTGTCGTCATCGCCATAGTGTTGTTCTGGTGATGAATATGCGCTATTGCGAATCGGAAGATCTTGTGTCCGCTCCAAGGAGGAATTGATGAACGGCCTCGCGTATCCCATTCTCAGCACGCTGATATTCCTGCCTGTCCTCGGCGCGGCGGTGATCCTCTTCATCGGCAGGAATCAGGAGAGACTGACGAAGTGGGCGGCGCTCGCCGTGAGCATCGCGGTCTTCGTTCTGTCGATCCCCCTGTTTACGGATTTCAACAGGATGACCCCCCTCATGCAGTTCACGGAATCGCATGCCTGGATACCTTCCTGGAACATAACCTATTTCCTCGGCGTGGACGGGATAAGCGTACTGTTTATCCTTTTGAGCACCCTCATCACGGTCCTCTGCGTCCTCATCTCCTGGAACTCGATTAAGACGAAGGTGAAGGAATTCTATATCGCCGTCCTCGTCATGGAAGGCGCGATGATCGGCGTCTTCTCGGCGCTCGATTTTTTCCTCTTTTACCTTTTCTGGGAGGCGATGCTCATCCCGATGTATCTCCTGATCGGTGTCTGGGGCGGGCCGAACAGGGTCTATGCAGCCATAAAGTTTTTCCTCTATACCCTTGTGGGGAGCGTGCTCATGTTAGTGGGCATCATCGTGCTCTATTCTTACGCGGGCCACACTTTCAATATCCTCGAGCTGATGACAAAGACCTATCCATACCGGATGCAGTTCTGGCTCTTCTGGGCATTCTTCGCGGCCTTCGCGGTAAAGGTGCCGATGTTCCCCGTACATACGTGGCTTCCCGATGCCCACACGGAGGCCCCTACCGCCGGCAGTGTGATCCTCGCCGCGGTGCTGATCAAGATGGGCGCATACGGCTTTCTGAGGTTCAGTCTGCCTCTCTTCCCCGACGCGTCGAAGGCGATGGCAGTCCCGATGCTGACGCTCTCGGTGATCGCCATAATCTACGGAGCGGTGGTCTGCCTCGCACAGACCGATCTGAAACGCCTCATTGCGTACAGCTCGGTGAGCCATATGGGCTTTGTAACGCTCGGTATCTTCGCCCTGAATATCCAGGGACTTGAGGGCGGCATCCTCCAGATGATCAATCACGGCGTCGTGACAGGGGCGCTGTTCCTTTCCGTAGGGATAATCTATGACAGGACGCATTCGAGGCAGATAAGCGACTACGGAGGGCTTGCGACGGTTTTCCCCCTGTATGCCGCTTTTTTCATGGTGTTCACCCTGGCGTCCATCGGACTTCCCGGCCTGAACGGGTTCGTGGGTGAATTCCTGATCATCCTCGGCGGCTTTACCGCGAGCAAATGGGCCGGGGTCCTCGCTGCGACCGGCATCATCATCGGTGCGGCATACATGCTCTGGCTTTATCAGCGGGTCTTTTTCCTGGAGACGAACCAGAAACTTGTCGGACTTCAGGCGATGGAGCTTCGCGAGGTCATCACCCTCCTGCCGATGATCATTCTGGTATTCTGGATAGGCATCTATCCCGACACTTTTCTGAGCTTCATGCATCCGTCGGTCCAGAATCTGCTGGAGCGCCTGAACACGGGTGGGCAGGAGGTCACCCTGGCCGGGAAGATAGCGGAGATTATCAAATAAACGCATGCGGAGAGATGAGGAATGAAGATTTTGACTGAGATGCCCGATGTGACCGCTCTGATGCCGGAAATTGTGATGACCTGTCTGGCGCTTGTCTTGCTGATGCTGGATCTTTTCATCAGGAGGAAGGAGATTACCGCGCTGCTCGCCATTGTTATTGCGGCTGTCGTGGGGTTTTTTCTGACAGGCTCGTCGGGGACCGCATTTTCAGGTATGTTCATATCGGACGGATACAGCTCGTTTTTCAAGCTCATATTCCTCGTAAGCCTCGTGCTCTCGGTACTTATCTCGATCAGGTACATAAAGATCGAGAGCGTCAACTTCGGGGAGTATTACAGCCTCATGCTCTTTTCGACCCTCGGCATGATGCTCATGGCCTCGGCAGGGGATATCATCGTCCTGTATCTGGGCCTCGAACTGATGGCATTGAGCCTTTACGTGCTCGCGGGCTTTCTCAGGCACGACACGAAGTCCAATGAAGCTTCATTGAAGTATTTCCTCCTCGGGGCCTTTGCTTCGGCCTTTCTCCTGTACGGCACCTCCATGATATACGGACTCACGGGGACGACGAATCTGAAGGCCATCGCACATTACCTTGCCGCAAACGGCGTTGCGCATAATCCCGCCGTGATGCTTTCTGTGATACTTTTTGTTGTGGCTTTCGGCTTCAAGATAGCGGCCGCGCCCTTTCATATGTGGGCCCCGGACGTATATGAGGGAGCGCCGACGTCGGTCACCGCATTCATGTCCGTCGGTCCGAAGGCCGCCGGGTTTGCCGTCTTCGGAAGGGTCTTCCTCACGGCCTTCGGAGGTCTTCAGGTGGACTGGGCGGGCATACTCATCCCTCTCGCAATTCTCACCATGGCTGTCGGCAACATCCTCGCCATTTCACAGACGAACATAAAAAGGATGCTCGCCTACTCCTCCATCGCCCATGCGGGATATGCCCTTATCGGTCTGATCGCCGGGGGAGGGAACGGTGTTGCGAGCATGATGAACTACCTCTTCATCTACGCCTTCATGAACATCGGTGCCTTCGGCGTCGTGATCATGTTGAGGACCGAAGGTTTCAAGGGAGAAGAGATCACCGATTATGAGGGCCTTGCGAAATCGCATCCCCTCGCCGCCGCCCTGATGCTCGTCTTCATGTTCTCCCTCACGGGGATACCGCCTACGGCGGGGTTCGTCGGAAAGTTCTATCTCTTCATGGCAGCGGTAGCGGAAGGATACACATGGCTTGCGCTCGTGGCGGTGATCTTCAGCGCCATCTCGGCTTACTTCTATCTGAGGATCGTGATGTATATGTACATGAAGGAGCCAAAGGCCGAAGTCGCACTCTCCACGTCGGCGCCGCACGGCATCGCCCTCGCAGTCGCGACGTGTGCCGTTCTCCTTATCGGAGTGCTTCCTTCAGGCATCATCGAACTGGCCCGCGCGGCAGTGGCCGGTTTCTGACGATTACCGCCTTATGTTGTGCCCTCACTCCCTGACTGGCGGCGGGAAGTCTTTCTGTCTTGTCCTGACGGTATTCCCGAATGTCGAGAGTCCGGAGCCTGTCTTGACACGTTTTGTCGTCTCCCCGCTTGACCGGAGGATCCGAACCTCTTCTCGTCGGACTCGCAGCTCTTGGACAGGCTCGTTGGCCCTTCTTTCTTGTACGGAAGATTTTGCGCTGTCAGATTCGCCTCTTTCAATGACTTTTTCTGCGCCTCTCTGGTAAACTTCTAAGGAAAACATCGGAAGGGTCCCGGGGCCTGCGGACTCGGATACCCGGCCTTTGACCCCTTGAACCTCCGTGGCGAACATGAAATATAACGATGCGATCAATTATCTCTACGGCCTGCAGAAATACGGGATCAAGTTAGGGCTCGCCAACACCGTCAAACTCTTGGCCCTGCTCGGCGATCCGCAGGACTCCTTCAGGTCGGTTCATGTTGCAGGGACGAACGGCAAAGGCTCTACCTCCGCCATGATATCCTCTGCATTGGGGGCTGCCGGATGTAAGGTTGGCCTCTTCACCTCTCCGCATCTGGTGAGCTTCACGGAGAGAATACAGGTGGGCAATAGTCAGATAGAAGAAAGGGAGATCGTTGCACTGACGAGGGAGATACGGGAAGTCGTAGAAAAGGAACGGAGTTTAAATCCCCCCCCCCTTTCTTTTTCCCGGAGGGAGATTGATCGGCCGTCAGCCATGAGTCAAGAGCCGCTTTTGCCCACCTTCTTCGAATTTGTCACCGCTATGGGATTCCTCCATTTCAAGCGAAAAGGCGTCGCATGGGCGGTTGTCGAGACAGGCATGGGAGGCAGGCTCGATGCCACGAATGTCCTTGTACCCGAGGTGTCGGTCATAACGAACATCAGCTGTGACCACAGCGAATTCCTCGGTGCGACCCTGAAGGAGATTGCAGGTGAAAAGGCAGGCATCATAAAGAGCGGAATCCCCGTCGTCTCGTCATCCCAGGAGCCCGAGGCGAGGGAAGTGATCGGCAGGAAGGCTGTGGAGACAGGGACACGTCTGTTCGCCTACGGGAGAGATTTCGCTTCTCATCCAAGAAATACCAACTCCTCCGGCATTACTTTTGACTATGAGGGAAAGGTGCGGCTGGAAGCCCTGCACGTTCCCCTTCCCGGGATGCATCAGATCGAGAACGCATCCGTCGCAGTGAAGACACTCGAGCTCATCATGGAAAAGGAATCCGTTTCCTACGATCATGTGAGGGAAGGACTTCTCAGGACGCGGTGGCCGGGGAGGCTCGAGCTTATCAGGAACGAAGGGTGCACCTATGACTTTCTGATCGACGGCGCGCACAACCCCTCCGCGTCAAGGGCGCTCGCGCATGCGTTGGAAGAGTATTTCCTGCCGGAGTATGAAAGGGTGATCATGATTCTCGGAATCATGGGCGACAAGGACGTGGAGGGGATCATGAAACCCCTGCTGCCTCTCGCTTCGGAAACGATCTTCACTGCGCCCAGGTACGAAAGGGCCGCGTCTCCCAAGGTGCTTGCCGGGCGGGCTCAGGCACTGGGGTTCCAGCCGGCGGTCGCGGACTCGGTGAAGGCGGCGATAGAGGCGGCAAGAGAGAAGGCTCGTAAAGGACGGAAGACGCTGATAGTGATCACCGGTTCCTTTTACACGATAGGGGAAGCGAAAGAATATCTTGGTGAGGAATGCACTTCTCCCGCCCTGGCAAGGCTGAGATGAGAAAAAGTTTCATAGCCGATAGCCTATGGCTCATTGTCGCAAAAAGTTCACTTCTCATGTTCTGCGCGGTGCTCCAGGCTCTCTGCTTCTTTTTGGCTCTTCCTGTCCACGCAAGAATGGGCGCAACGGCGAAGCCGGTGGATGAAGGCTTTGCCCCGCGTCCGGGAGAGGGCACGACGATAACGTCGGACAGCCTCGAGTATGACGCCGGCACCTTTACCTACACGGCAAAGGGTCATGCCGTGGTCAAACGCGGTCCGGCGACCGTCGAGGCGGACGAAATGTCCTATAACGAGGAGACATCGGAGCTTACAGCGGAAGGGAGTGTCGTCTACGACGACCCCGACGTGATTATCAGGGCAAAAAGGGCGGATCTGGACCTCGAATTAAAGACAGGCACTCTCTACGAAGCGGAGATATACTCCAGGAAGGACAATTACCACGTCTCAGGCCTCGAAATAGAAAGGGTAGGGGAAAAAGAGTATACGCTGAGACAGGCTTCTTTTACCACGTGCGATGCGCCCGTGCCTGCGTGGTGCTTCAGGGGCTCCGACGTAGATGTGCTCGTCGGCGACCGGTTGAAGGCGAAGAACGTGACCTTCAACATCGAAAACCAACCTGTCCTCTATTCCCCTTATTTCTCTGCGGGTCTGAGCAAGGAAAGAAAAACAGGTTTTCTCATGCCGGTTCCGGGCTACACAAAATCGAAGGGTGTGCATTACGAGCAGCCCTTCTTCTGGGCGATCTCGGACAACAAGGACGCGACGATTTCCCTCGACGTCTACACCGGGAGAGGCGTGGGAGAGAGCCTCGAGTACCGGTTTCTCGAACCCGACGGATCGAAGGGCGACCTCTGGGCATATCATCTCAGGGATAACACGCTCAAGGAAGATTTCTGGGACCTCAAGGGTGTGTATGATAGGGAGCGCGACGCGAAGCTTACGGGCTATCTCAGCCTGAACTACATCAACTCGAGGGACTTCTATACGGAATACGATCCCTTGCTTGTCAATGCAAGCAAAGGACTGATCAATACTGCCTCGTACCTGAGTGTCACTACGGGGAGGTTCCTCGAATCGACAGGAGAGGTCTCCCTCAGGTTTGAGAACGACTCGAGACTGTTTCTCGCATCCCAGTATCTTGTGGACCTGAAAGAGGGTGTGGACCAGGGCACTGTTGCGCAAAGGCTCCCTGAGGCAGGGTATTTCATGAATCCCCGGCGGATTGGTCCGGTCGTTTTTTCCCTTGCCTCCACCCTGTCAAATTTCTGGAGGGAAAGGGACGTCTCGGGCCAAAGATTCGATCTCTATCCGAGAATCGCCTATTCCTTCGGAAGCGACATCGTTATCAGCCAAACACTCGGGCTCCGGGAGACCGCATACTCCCTCGTCAGGAGCGACGGCTTCGGCAGTTCGCCGCACAGGGAAAGCTTCGATTACTCGCTCAACGCTCAGACGAGATTGACCAGGAAGTATCCCGCTTTCATCCACGTTATCGAACCGTCGCTCGGATACACCTTCAGACCGTCGGTTGGATCGGACCTGCCCCTCTTCGATTCGACGGAGCTTTACACGAAGACATCGACGATCCAACTCTCTGTTCTCAACAGGTTCATGGACGACAAGGGTGAGTTTCTGACGGTAAGAATCACCCAGCCCTTCGATTCTTATATGGGGGACCGTCCCTTTCTCCCGCTGAAGCTCGAGGCCGCCATCCAGAGGCCCCTGTTGTTCAGGGGCGAGACGGAATATGATGTCAATACGGGAAGGATCGAGACGATCAATTCCGATGTCGGCATGCGTTTTCCCCCGAAGATGACGCTTACGATGGGGGAAAGGTACAACAGGCTGCAGGAGATACTCTTTTTCTCGCTGGGCCTGAACTACGCATTCTCCAAAACGATCTCGACTGAGACGAATCTCTGGTATGACGCGAAAAGCGGAGGGCTCAGGGACTTTATCGCAAAGATAAAATATCAGAAGCAATGTTGGGGCGTGGACATGATATTTGCGAAGAGAGAGAGTGACTTCAGCGTCTCTGTCCTGTTTAACCTTCTGGGTCTCGGCACCGTAAAGTTATAGGTCTTCCTGGAGTTGTGCAATCAGCTCCTCGATCCTCTGCACCGCCTCGGGAATAAAGGTCCTGTCCGCCTCGATCAGGAGCTCCGGGTTCAGGGGCGCTTCATACGGCGCCGAGATGCCGGGCACCGGCCAGCCGGCCTCTCCTTTCTTGTAGATCTCCTTCGGAGCACCGTGCGTTTCGCTCCGTTCCCGTTCTCTCTGCATGCATAATTCGATGGGGCACCTCAGGTACACTTCCCCGTATTTCGGGATGAGCTGTCTCGCAAGGTCCCTCCATTTTCTCAGATGCCCCGTGGCGTCGATGAGTACGCTGTGGCCGTTTTCGACAAGGCAGGCTGCGGTGTATACGATGCACCGGTACGCCATATCCCTCTCTTCCTCGGAATAGGTCGGCTCGGGAGTGAGGATCTTCCGAAATTCATCCATCCGAAGGACGACGAAGTCCGGGTGGCGTCTCCCTATCTCCTCAGCGAGAGTGCTCTTTCCGCTTCCGGGTATTCCTGTCAACCATATCGCGAGCGGTGTCATACTAAAAGTGTATCACAAAAGAAGGGATGACCACAGAGGGGGCCTTCTCTCAGGAAAGCAGCAGCTGGTTCTCCTTCGACCTCGATTCCCCGACGCTGCTTATATAAATCGCAGGCCTGCCCGTGACAGGGCACTTCGCCTCGCATATGCCGCAGCCGATGCAGAGTTCGAGGTCGACCCTTGGCTGTTTGAGCACCTTCTCCCTCCCCTGCCTGTCTTTTGCTCTCGCTTCTTCAAACCATATCGCCTTCTTCGGCGTGGGACAGACCTCTTCGCAGACGATGCACGGAGTCGCATGGGCATAAGGCAGGCATCTCCCTTTGTCGATCATCGCAAGCCCGATTTTTGTCTTCATCTTTTCCTGCAGCCCGAGTTTCTTGATCGCTCCGGTCGGACAGACCTGGCCGCAGAGGGTGCACCGGTACTCGCAGTATCCTATCCCCGGGACCAGCACAGGAGACCATATTCCCTCGAGACCTGCTTCCAGGAGCGTCGGCTGGAGCCCGTTGGTGATGCAGACCTTCATGCATTCTCCGCATTTGACGCATCGTTTAAGGAACTCTCTCTCTTCCAGAGACCCGGGAGGCCTGATCAGCAGCGGATTCGAGAAGCCCGGCTTCGCAAGGGGGATCGATCTGAGCAGAGGTACCGCGACGATCCCCGAGAGGGCCGACGTTATGACCTTCCTTCTGCCGAGGTCCAAGGAAGCGGCAGCCTTCTTTCCGGAGAATCCGAAGCCGACCGCATTCTGAGGACAGATATCATCACAATTCCAGCAATAATAACACTCGGCGTCCTGCCATTCTCCCTTTTTGTCGGGGGAGGCATTTCCCTGACAGGCCATGGCGCAGGCGCCGCAGGAGGTACATCCCTCACTCACCGACCTTCTGAGGAGGGAGAATCTCGAAAGGAGTCCGAGGAGCGCGCCGAGGGGGCAGAGATATCTGCACCAGAAGCGTTTTTCGACAAGGTTCAGGACCAGGACGAAAAGGAAAAGAGACCCGATGAAGACGCTCTGTCGGTAGAAAGGCTGTTGAAAGGAAAGGACGTATTTTTTGAGCAGTGAATACAGGAATTCCGACACGTCGACAATGCCCCGCACATTAAGATCATAGAGCATGTCGAACACGGACCTCGTCCCGTAGTTAAACGGGGGATTGATGCCGACCGAAAGGGATCTGATAAGGAAAGAAAGGGGATCCGCGATCCCGGCGAGCTGGAGCGTGAAAAGGGAGGAGGCGAGAACGGCGATGAGGACGTAATACTTTACCCGGTGCCAGTTTCGGGCCGGGGAGGCGAGCCGCGCCCTTTTCAAGGAACCGACCATATTGTGAAGAGTGCCGAGGGGACAGACCCAGCCGCAGAAGACCCTTCCGAGCAGCAGCGTGACCGCAATCAGGACGATCGAGAGATAAAAGGACTTTGCCGCAGCATGGGCCGAAAAGATCGTTGTGATAAAGATAAGGGGATCGAAATCGAGAAATATCTTTACCGGGTAACCCAGAACATCCTTTCCCTTTGACTCCGTCTGGAGAAAGAGGAAAAGGAATATAAAAAGAAATATTCCCTGTGAAATCCTTCTGAGGTTCTGCATATGGGTTAAGAATGTCACCCTGAACTTGGTTCCGGTCTTATAAGTTTATCGAGATGCTGAAATGAATTCAGCATGACATATAGCGCTCGATTTCCTCCTGGTTCCATCATGCTAAACTTTTATTTTCTTAATCTTCAGCTTCGAGAGGTCCATAGTGCCGAGGCCCATCTTGTTCCCGATCCTCACGTAGCCGAGGTCGCTGCCCTTCATGCCGAAGAGCGTGGCGCCGTACGAATCCACTGCTACCTGATCGACACCCGCGATCACGGTGTCCGGCTTCTTCACGTCCTTCAGGTCTCCTCCCTGAGGGCCGTTGGCAACGAGGATGCGGACCGCATCGAGAACGGTAAGCACCGGCTTTATGACCAAGGCGAGGTCGGCAAGGCTTTCATCGAGTTTTTGGTGGATGCTGTTCCTTCTCCCTCCCATCACCCCCATCCAGTTTTTCATCGCCATGGTGAGCACGGCACGGCTGTGCTGTTTTGCAATGGGGAGGTTGATGACTTTGTCTGCTTCGAATACTTCGGTATAGAGCGGCCATTCTTTAAGTACCTGTCCGTTCAGTTTCATGTCCCTGAATTTTCTTTCATCAACATACTTCACTTCCGCACCTAATGCGGATGCTGCAGGGGCGATGCCGCTCTGCACATAACATCTTCTCGGATCATTCACCGGCCTGTCAAACACTTTCACCTTCTTTGCTCCCGCCTCGAAGCAGAGCTTAACCACGGTTGTCACCACTTCGGGATTGGTGGTCGCCGCCTGTTCCGGCAGCCGGTCAAATCCCATATTAGGCTTTATCACGACCACGTCGCCCCGCGAGATGAAACTCCGTATGCCGCCCAGTGCGTCAATCGCGGCCCTCGTGATTGCGGCCGGAGAAGCGCCGTGGGCCACGGCGAGGTCCGCCTTTTCGGATGCCTCCACTGAGGAGCGCACAAGGCCGTCGATTCCCTGGAGGGAAAGCCCTATGCCTGCCATCGTGCCCGCTTTCAAAAACTCTCTGCGATTCATATCCGTTCCTTTTTTCAGTGCATTATGATTTTTTACTCTATTGCGTATATTCTACCGTATCGCTGTCCGGCCGGGCCTCATCAGCATCCCATATTAAGAAATAAAGAGCTGTTGCTTGTCAATTCGTGGGAGCCTACGGGAATCTGGTAAAATAGTATCAAAAGAGGGCGAGGGTAAGGAGCGCAGAATGAGCGAAGGCGGACTGAAGGCGGCCGAAGACATTGAAACAAGGGTGCGGGAGGAGGCAAAGACCCCTGCTCTTTATCGGGTCTTTCTTCTGAACGACGATTACACGACTATGGATTTTGTTGTCAGGATCCTCGAGACGGTCTTTCATAAGCCCCCTGCCGAGGCGACCCAGATCATGCTTCACGTGCACAAGAAGGGCATGGGGTTGTGCGGGGTGTATACGCGGGACATAGCAGAGACCAAGGTAGCGGAGGTGCACGAACGTGCGCGCAAGGAAGGGTTCCCGCTCAGGTGCATGATGGAGAGGGAATGATAAGCAAGGAACTGGAACTGACACTGGAGGCGACGGTGCGGGACGCAAGGGCCCGCAATCACGAGTATCTGACGGTCGAGCATCTCCTTTTCGCCGTCGTCCACGACGAACTCGGGATCGAGATCATAACCCGGACCGGCGGGAGCCCGGCGAGGATCAAGGCTTCTCTCGATGGCTTTTTGGGGGAGCATGTCCCGAAGGCGTTACCGGAGAGCGGGTCCTTTCCTCAGCCGACGGTGGGGTTCCATCGCGTGCTCGAACGGGCGCTGAACCATGTGCATTCGGCAGGAAGGGAAGAGGCCGATGCAGGCGATCTCCTGGCCTCAATCCTCCTCGAGGAAAATTCACACGCCGTACACTACCTTTCCCTGGAGGGCATCTCCCGTCTCGATGTCCTCAACTACATTTCTCACGGGACAGCAGAGGTTCCGGCCGTGACGTTCGGAGAAAAGGGCGAAGAGGAAGAGACTGCGCCCCGCGAGAAAGAAAAGAGACAGAAGAGCGACGCCCTGAAACTCTTCGCGGTAAATCTCACGGAAAAGGCTGCGCGGGGCGAGATAGACACCCTGATCGGCCGCGAGGCGGAATTGAAGAGGACCGTGCAGGTCCTGAGCAGGAGAAGAAAGAACAATATCATTTTTGTGGGCGAACCGGGAGTCGGCAAGACCGCGGTCGTGGAAGGACTCGCCCTGAAGGTCCATAAGGGGCAGGTCCCCGACGGGTTGAAGGGCACACAGATCTTTGCGCTCGATATGGGCGGGCTGCTTGCCGGGACCAGGTATCGCGGGGACTTCGAAGCGCGTTTGAAGTCGGCCATAAAGAGCATCGAGAAGATCCCGGGCGCGATCCTCTTCATCGATGAAATCCACACGATTGTCGGCGCCGGTGCAACGAGCGGCGGCTCCCTCGACGCCTCCAATATTTTGAAGCCGGTGCTCATGTCCGGAAAAATGCGCTGCATCGGCGCGACCACATATGAGGAGTACAAGAATTATTTCGAAAAGGACCGCGCCCTTTCGAGGCGTTTCCAGAAGATAGAGATCCGGGAGCCGGGAACCGGTGAGACGATCGCGATCCTGAGGGGATTGCGGGAGTACTATGAGAACTTCCACGGAGTGAAATATACGGACGGCGCGTTAAAGGCTGCGGCCGAGCTCTCCGCAAAATATATCAACGACAAGTTCCTTCCGGACAAGGCGATCGACGTGATCGACGAGGCAGGAGCATCGTTGAAGCTCTCTGCCGCGTACAGAAGGAAGAAGAGCGTCGGTCAGAGAGAGGTCGAGAAGGTGGTCGCGGGAATGGCGCGGATCCCTTCGCAGACGATTTCGGCCTCGGATACGGACAAGCTCAGGGTGCTCGAAAACGAACTCACACGGGTGGTCTTCGGCCAGGACGAGGCGATCGCCTCCCTCGTCTCCTCCATCAAGAGGGCGCGGGCCGGACTGGGCTCTCCCGAAAGGCCGATCGGTTCTTTCCTTTTCACCGGTCCTACGGGCGTCGGAAAGACGGAGATCTCGAAACAGACGGCAGCCGTCCTGGGCATCAAGTTCATCCGCTTCGACATGAGCGAATACATGGAGAAGCATACCGTTGCCCGTCTGATCGGCGCTCCCCCCGGATACGTCGGTTTCGACCAGGGAGGACTCCTCACGGAGTCTGTCAGGAAGCACCCCTACAGTGTTCTCTTGCTTGATGAGATAGAGAAGGCGCACCCCGACATCTTCAACATCCTCCTCCAGGTGATGGACTACGCTACGCTTACCGACAACAACGGCAAGAAGGCGGATTTCCGGAACGTGATTCTGATCATGACTTCGAATGTCGCCTCCCAGGAGATGGACAGGGATGTGATCGGTTTCGGCGACAGGAGCGGGGATGTGCAATCAAAGGGAAACGCTGCGGTCAACAGGCTCTTCAGCCCTGAGTTCAGAAACCGGCTCGACGCTATCATCACCTTCAAGCCGCTCACCGGGGAGATCATGAAAAGGATAGTCCAGAAGATCATCGGTGAACTCGAACACCAGCTCCGGGGGAGAAACGTGCGGGTCTTTCTTTCCGACGGGGCAAAGGAGCGGCTCGCGCAAAAGGGCTTCGATCCGCGTTACGGGGCGCGTCCCCTGGGCAGACTCGTCCAGACGGAGATCAGGGACCGACTCTCGGAAGAAATCCTGTTCGGAAGGTTGGCAAGAGGAGGGGAGGTGTATATCGACGTCGAACAGGACAGACTAAAGTTCGAATACCGCTGAACGCACGTGAAGTGTAAGGTGTAAAACGTGAGGAGTTAGTTGAGGCCCTTTACTCATACACTTTACGTCTGACGATTTACGGTTCACCGTTCTATTGATTCCGGGACTGACATCACGTTTGTGATTCGGATTCTGTGATTATCTTTTCTATCTCTGCCTTGCCCAGGGTCTCTTCCCTGATCAGGGCCTCTGCCAGGGCGTCAAGGATTTTCCGGTCGGTTCTTAGGATATCTTCCGCTTTTGACTCGGCATCTGTGATGAGCTTCCGTATCTCCTGATCCATGAGCCACGCCATTTCTTCGCTGTAGCGTTTTGGCTGGGCAAGTTCCCTCCCCAGGAAGGGATGCTCCTCACCCCTCCCGAGGTTCAGAGGCCCAACCTTTTCACTCATGCCCCACTGCGCCACCATCTTCTCGGCGAGGGAAGTAGCTTCTTTCAGGTCGTTCTGGGCCCCGCTGCTCACGTCATTAAAGACGAGCTTCTCCGCGACGCGCCCGCCGAGGGCGACACTCAGCCTGCTGATAAGGTATGTCTTGGGATAATAATGCCTGTCCTCCTCGGGCAAGAGCTGCGTCACTCCCATCGCCATCCCCCTCGGCAGGATGCTCACCTTATAGATCGGGTCCGTATTCGGGAGCTTCCAGGCGACGAGGGTGTGTCCGGCTTCGTGAAAGGCGGTGATCCTTTTCTCTCTATCGCTTATTGTCTCTTCCCTCACCTGTCCCATCATAAGGATGTCTTTTGCCTCCTCGAAGTCCGTCATCTCTATTTTTTCCTTGTTCTTCCTCGATGCGACAAGAGCGGCCTCATTCGCAAGATTTTCGAGATCGGCCCCGGTCATTCCCGGGGTGCCTTTCGCTATCGTATCGAGGTCCACGTCCTCGGAGAGCGCCTTGTCCTTCACGTGAATAGCGAGGATCGCCCTGCGCTCTTTCCATCCGGGTCTGTCGATGACGATATGCCTGTCGAATCTGCCCGGCCTCAGGAGCGCGGGATCGAGCACATCGGGTCTGTTGGTCGCGGCCATGACGATCACTTCTTCATGGGGCTCGAACCCGTCCATTTCGCTCAAAAGCTGGTTGAGGGTCTGCTCCCTTTCATCATGTCCTCCGCCGAGTCCCGTACCCCTCGTGCGGCCGACCGCATCGATCTCGTCGATAAAAATGATGCTCGGCTGGGAGGACTTGGCCTTCTTGAACATGTCCCGCACACGTGAGGCCCCGACGCCTACGAACATCTCTATGAATTCCGAGGCGCTGATGCTGAAAAAGGGAACCCCCGCCTCTCCCGCGGTCGCGCGTGCGAGCAGTGTCTTTCCCGTGCCCGGGGGACCGACCAGGAGAATACCCTTCGGCACTTTGCCCCCGAGCCTCCTGAACTTCCCGGGATCCTTCAGAAACTCGATCGTCTCCCTGAGTTCCTGTTTCACGTTGTCCATCCCGGCCACATCCTTGAAAGTGATGCTCGGTTTTTTGACGTCATAGAGCTTAGCCTTGCTCGCGCCGAACGAGAAGAGGCCGCCCGGTCCGCCCTGCACCTGCTGGGCCCTCCTCATGATGAGTATCCATACGCCGATGATAAGGGCCCACGGCAGAATTCCGACAAGGAACTGCCAGAAAAGCGATTCCTGCTCCGCGGGTTCGACAGTGATCACCACGTTCTTCTTCTGCAGCTCCGAAATCAGACCCTCTCCCTGGAAGGAAGGCAGGTAGGTGAGAAACTTTTTCACTGCGACGGGCTTTTTCCCTTCGGGAACCGTGATCTCCACTTCCTTGAGGAATTCCCCGCTTAGCTGGAGCTTCTTTATCGTGACGGATTTGATGTTTCCCGCATTCAGCTGCTCGATGAACTGCGTGTAGCTGATGGTCTGGAGCCCCGACTCGCCCGCAGGGAATAACTGTCCCCATACGTAAAAGAAAATGAAAGCGAGGACGACCATGAGCATCACCCTCCACGACATGCTTTTCATTTTGTCCGATGCGCCCTTTTTCTCGTCGGCCACGGCCATCCTCCCGGTAAGAGCATATTGCTTATCACTATACCAGAAGTTCCGCGCTTTGCCTATGCGGCGAGGAGGGCGTGCTCTCCCGTCTCCGGCAACGCGCCCGGTCAGGAGAGAAAGTCTTCAGGCGCTACGCATTCCCTTCGCACCATAGCCGCGCATTTTGGAACATCCTGAGCCAGGGCGAGGCCCCGAGGGTATTCCTCCACTCTTCCGGCATCCACGGCCATTGCCACTTCAGAAATGTCCTTTCCGGATGCGGCATGACGGCGAGATGTCTCCCGTCGGGCGAGCAGAGCGCGGCAATGCCTTCGGGCGAGCCGTTGGGATTGAACGGGTAGGATTCGGTAATAGTCCCCCCGTCGTCGACGTATCTGACAGGGGCGATATTCATGGCGAGCACCTTTTGTTTTAACGCCTCGTCGGGAAAGTGCGCCCTTCCCTCTCCGTGCGCGACCCAGATGCCGAGGGTCGAACCTTCCATGCCCTTCAGCAGGACGGAAGGGCTCGGCAGGATTTTTACGGAAGCGAACCGTGATTCGAAACGGCCGGACCTGTTGCGAATAAACCTCGGCTGAAGTGCGTCCTCTATCCCCTGCCACGGGACCCAGCCGAGGAGGGCCATGAGCTGGCATCCGTTGCATACCCCGAGGCTGAAGGTGTCCTGCCGTTCATAGAAGCGCCGGAATTGTCCGTACAGCCCCCTGTGAAAGCGTATCGCGCCCGCCCAGCCCTTTGCCGAGTCGAGGACGTCGGCATAACTGAAGCCCCCTACGAAGGCGATTCCCCTGAACCCGTCGAGGGTCGCCTCTCCCTTCAGCAGGTCGGTCATCGAGATGTCCCACGTTTCGAAGCCCGCAGAGTGAAAGGCTGAGGTCATCTCCCTGTCGCCGTTGCTCCCCTCTTCACGTATGACCGCGACTGCAGGCCTGAATTTCCCGCTGAGAAGTGCCGGAGGGGTCTCTCCGGGCGTGTACGGAAGGGCAAAGCGGGGCCCTGTTCGTTCAAAGATGTTTTTCTTCTCCTCATCGACGCATTCGGGGTTTGCCTGGAGCCGGTCGAGCCGATAACTCGTCTCTTCCCACAGTGCCCTCAGGCCCTCCATATTCCCGACGAGCACCTGCTCCCCGCCGCAGAGCACCGTGACGGATTTCTCCGACAGGGTCTCTCCTATGACCCTGAAATCCAGATTTGCGCCACGGAGGACTTGAAAGACTGCGTCCTCATATGCGGGCGGATATTCCATGACCAGACCCGCTTCCTCTGCAAAGAGGAGGGAGAGCGCCATCCCGGGAACGTTCCCGAGAGTCACTTGAAGTCCGCAATTCCCCGAAAACGCCATCTCGAGAAGCGCGACGATCAGGCCGCCGTCGCTCACGTCGTGACCCGAAAGGATGAGCCCTTCGTCGACGAGCTTCTGGGTGGCGGTGAAGGCGCGTTTCAGGAGCGCCGCATCTTCGATGTCGGGAGAGTCATCTCCTATCTGTCCGTAGACCTGGGCGAGCGCAGAACCTCCGAGCCGGTGTTTCCCTTCTCCCATCTCCACGAGGAGGAGTCTGCTTCCGCCAGGTTTTTTTATATCGGGGGTCACGACTTTCGTGACATCAGGACATGTCGCATACGCCGATATCACGAGACTGCCCGGAGCCTTGACGATCTCCTTCCCGCCCTTCTCCCGGGGAACGACCGCCGCCATCGAGAGACTGTCCTTTCCCCCGTCGACGGCTATGCCGAGTTCTTCCATGAGGTCCCTCATGGCAACGGCCGCGTCATAAAGCGCGGCGCCCTCGCCGGGAAGTTTTGCCGGCCACATCCAGTTCGCTGAACAGCGAATATCCTCAAGGGCGCTTATCTTTGCCCAGACGATGTTCGTGAGCGCCTCTGCCACAGACATCCTTGCCATGCATCCGGGATCGATCAGGCCTTTCACGGGCTGTTCTCCGATCGAGAGCGCTGCGCCCGTCACGCCAAAATGGCTCTGGGCCACCACCGCTACATCGGAGACGGTCAGTTGGAGCGGACCTGTGCACTGCTGCCGCGCGATCAGTCCGGTAACGGACCTGTCGACCTTGTTCGTAAGGAATCGCTTCGAGCCGACGGAGAGGAGTTTAAGCACCCTTTCGAGCGCATCGTTGACTGTAACACCGGCGAGTCCGAGAGGTTCGACCAGGGGTTTGGTCCTCTCGAACATAAAGGTCTTCTGCGGCATCTCGCCGAGGACCTTCCCGAGGTCCAGGTTCACCGGGGTGCTTCCGTCATGCTCGTCATACAGGACGATATAGCCGTCACCGGTTATCTGCCCGATAAAGGCAAAGGGCACTTTCTCCCGGCTGCAGAGGGCCTCAAACATCTCCGCCTTCTCAGGCCTGATCAGAAGGGCATTGTCTTCCTGATATTCGGCGCCCCATATCTCCAAAACGGAGAGCGTATTGTCTCCAAGCGGTATCTTCCGTATCTCTATCCTTGCCCCTGCGGGATAGATCAGCTCCTTTATGACGTTACAGTTTCCTCCCGCGCCCTGGTCATGGATGCTTATGATCGGGTTCTCTTCCCCGAGTTCGATACAGGCGCGAATGACCCTGTTCATCTTCTGCTCCATTTCGGCGTCGCCCCGCTGCACCGCGTTGAAGTCCAGTTCCTCGACATTCTCTCCCTGGATCATGCTCGAGGCGGCCCCGCCCCCGATGCCTATTCTGTAAGCGGGGCCCCCGATCTTTACGATGAGCATCCCCTTGTCCGGTTCCCCCTTCGCTACGTGACCGGCATCCATCTGTCCCACGCCGCCTGTGAACATAATGGGCTTGATCCATTCCCTTCTTTCTCCGCCCGGAAGCCTCATCCCGAAAGACCTGGTGTAGCCCTGTATCACGGGCTCTCCGAACTTGTTCCCGTAGTCGGACGCGCCGTTGCTCGCCTCGATCTCTATTTGGAGAGGGGACGCAAGGTTCTCCGGATAGGCAAAGGACCCGTCTTCCCAGGGGAGTTCGTATCCGGGAATCCTGAGATTGCCGACGCAGTATGCCGCGGTACCCGCCGCCACAAGCCCGCCTCTTCCCGCTGCCTGAACGTCCCGTATCCTGCCGCCCGTTCCCGTCTCGGCGCCGGGGAACGGTGCGACCCCGCTCGGAAAATTATGGGTCTCCGCGGTGAAGATGATGTGATACACAAGCTCTCTTTCGAGAAAAGGCGAAGGTCTGCCGGGATTCAAGGGGATGAGTGTCCTAATCCCGTATCCTTGTATGGCGCTCGAGTTGTCCTTGAAAGCGATCACGCTGTTGCGGGGGTTTTTTCTATAGGGCTCCTTTACGATCTCCATCAGCGTTTGCGGCATCTCTTGCCCGTTTATGATCAGTTTCCCCCGGAAGAACCAGTGCCGCGAATGTTCGCTGTTTGACTGGCCGAGGTCGAAGCATTCGACGTTTGTAGGGTTTCTCCCGAGGTCATCCGCGAAAAGGGAGTAATAGTAGTCGATATCCCATTTGTCGAGTCCGAGACCGAGCTCCCGGTTGATTCCCTCTATCGCTGCCCGGCCCTCTTCAATGACCCTGACCTCGCGCACCGGCTCGGGCCGCATCCCGGTCTCGAAGGAGGTGAGCCTCTCTCTGTAAGGGCATTCCGTCATCCGGTCATAGAACAGCGACGAGTGACGAGTAATGAGCGACGAAAGTAGTTCCGCATCGTTTTTCTGACTTGTGACTTCCGACTTCAGGGTTCCGACTAATCGGTATCTCCTCGAACGTTCGATGCGCAGGATCTTCTTCAGACCGCAGGCGTGGCAGACAGAAACCGCGTTTGTCGACCAGGCAGTAGTGAAGTTCATCCTCGGCCCGACCTCGAGAAGAACATCCGGAGTTTCAGGTCCGGCGTTTCCGACGAGGAAGCTTTCAACCGAGAAGTTTTCGGGTTCGAACGTTTCCCTGAGAAGCCAGTGCAGGAGTTCATATTCGCCCGCTTCGAGGGGTTCCCGGCTCTCGATATAAAAACAGTATTCCGACTCGATGTCTAGTATACCGGGTGAGACGTCACGCCTCAACCGCGAGAGGAGGTTCTCTTTCCCCGCTTCAGAAAGAACCGGTTTCCTGTATGCATACGTCAGGGACAATTCTGTGCAATCCTCCGCAATCGAAAGCCTGCCGGGAAGTACGTACGTAAGGCGGCATGACGGTCACGCCGATCTCTTCCTGTTTGTGGGCGTGCCTGAACCAGGTCGCCCATTAGTAGTATACCAATAAGCTGCGATCCGTTCTTTCCCGCCCACCTGGCGCTTTCTACCGCCTTCAGGCGACGACCCTGCCCTCCTCCGAGAGCAGACATTTCTCCGTAACGGCGCCTTCGGCCGTATCGATTTCAAACCGGTACTCTTCAATCGAACCGCTCGCAACGAGCCCCTCGCAAAGCGTCCGGAGGAGCCTTTGCGCCTCCGGAACGGACGCCGTCTTGATTGTCAGCTGCACCGTCGCCTTCATGGCCTGTCCTTGCCGAACACCCGCGTGAAGATATAATCCACGTTCCCGAAATAGTGCTTAAGGTCGAATATCCGGGCGATCATCCCCGGGGTGAGAAACTTTTTCACTTCTTTGTCTCCCATCAGCAGTTTCCTGAAATCTTTTCCCTCTTTCCAGCTCTTCATGGCGTTTCTCTGGACTATGGCGTACGCCTCTTCCCGGGTGAGGCCCTTTCCCGTGAGGGCGAGGAGGACCCTTTGTGAATTGTAAAGGCCGTGACTCTTCGCCATATTTTCCTTCATTCTTTCAGGATAGACGAGGAGGCCTGCCAGTATGTCTTTGAGACGGGCGAGCATATAGTCCACGAGAATGCAACTGTCGGCAACAATGAGACGTTCCACCGATGAATGCGAAATGTCCCTTTCATGCCACAGGGCGATATCTTCCAGCGCCGCCATTGCATTTGCCCTGACGACCCTTGCGAGCCCCGAGATATTTTCGCAGCCCACGGGATTCCTCTTGTGGGGCATGGCCGAAGACCCCTTCTGTCCGGCGTCGAAAGGCTCTTCAGCCTCCAGGACCTCCGTCCTCTGGAGGTGGCGCACTTCAACCGCTATCTTTTCGGCGGAGGCAGCGACCAGTGCGAGATTCGTCAGGTATTCGGCGTGCCTGTCCCTCTGGATCACCTGAGTCGCCACAGGCTCCGGCCTGAGCCCGAGCTTCTTGCACACCTTCTCTTCGACCGCCGGGGGGATATTCGAGAACGTACCGACAGCGCCCGAGAGTTTCCCGACGCTGATGACGTCCTTTGCTTCTTTCATCCTCCGTGCGTTTCTCTTCATATCCTCGTACCAGAGGGCGAACTTCAGTCCGAAGGTCATTGGTTCGGCATGGACGCCGTGGCTCCGGCCCATGCAGGGGGTGTCCTTGTAGTGAAAGGCCTGCCTCTTCAGGACGTCCGTCAGTTCTCTCAGGTCCGTCCCTATCATCTCGGCGGCTTCCCTCATCAGCAGGGAGAGGGCTGTATCGACGATGTCCGAGGAGGTAAGGCCCTTATGGATGTACCTCGACTCCGGTCCGACGCTCTCCGCTACCGACGTGAGAAAAGCGATGACATCGTGTTTTACGGTCTTCTCTATTTCATCGATTCGCACAATGTCGAAACGCGCCTTTTCCCTGATCGCCTTCAGGGCCGTCTTCGGAATCTCTCCGATCTCAGACCATGCCTCGCAGGCGGCGAGCTCCACATCAAGCCACTTTTTGTATTTGTTCTCGACAGTCCATATCCTGCCCATTTCCGGCCGTGTGTATCTTGGTATCATCCTGTCTCCCTCTCAAGAAGATTTACAATCAGGAACCTGCACACGCTGCGGCACCTCAGCCTCGCCGCGCTCTCCAAATGGACGGCCCGCAGACCATGTCCGCGCCCGCGAGAAACTACGCTCCCTCCGAAAGCTTCTCGATGAGAGGCCGGGGAAGGCCGAACTCATGCATCCTGCGCTGCGTAGCTTCTCTCCTGTAATCGACTCTCACAAACTCCACTGCATCATCGTCTGCGGCGACGTAACATGCCCTGAGGTCACGGTCCCTCGGCTGGCCGACGCTGCCCGCGTTGATGATATATCTCGCGCTTTTCCCGAGACTTCCCTTATCGGTAGAGGTGAGCATTTCACCCGAGGGCAGTCTCTCGATGAGAAAGGGCATATGGCTGTGTCCGATGAAGCAGATCCGTTCACTGAAATAGTGAAAATTGATCTCCGCGTCCCATAGGGTCGAAAGATAATGCCACTCCTCCGGCTCCTTCGGTGTCGAATGGACGAGGAGGACGTTTTCCTTATTCCTGTGCTTCTTCACCGGCAATGTCCCGAGGAACCTTCGGTTTTTCTCCGTCAGGACGCTCTGTGTCCAGAGGATGGCGGCCTTTGCATATTCATTGAAGTACTCGAGGCCGGTACTGCCTATCGCTGCCAGATCGTGGTTTCCCGCGAGCATGATCTTGCAGCGTTCCTTCAGGAGCGCGACGCATTCGTTGGGGTTCGGACCGTAACCGACCGCGTCGCCAAGAAAAAGTATCTCTTCCAGGTCTCTGCTTTCGATATCCGCGAGCACGGCTTCGAGGGCCTCGAGGTTCGCATGGACATCGGAGACGACGGCGTAACGCATCTATCTCATCCCCTTGCCTTCTATCCCTCTGGCGATCGTGTCGAGGATCCCGTTGATGAAAGAGGCCGCCTCGACAGAGGAGTAACGCTTTGCGATCTCTATCGCCTCATTGATTGTCACGGCGGAAGGGATGTCTTTCCGGTAGAGGAGTTCGTACGTCGCGGCCCTTAGAACATTTCTGTCGACGGCCGCCATCCTCTGGAGCACCCAGTTCTCTGCGGCCTTTTGTATCGAAGCGTCTATCTCGCGGAGATTGTCGATGGTGCCGAGTACAAGGTCCTCGGTGAACGCCCTGCCGTCCAAGTCCACGTCTTTGTCCGCCCAGAATTCGTCAAAATCTTTTTGCGCCGGTCTCCTGCCGGTAAAATCGAACTGAAAGAGAAATTGAAACGCAAACTCCCTTCCCTTCCTGCGTTTCATGTGAGCTTTTTGATCACCTGCGCCATTTCTATGGCGGTAAGGGCGGCATCCCAGCCCTTGTTGCCGCTCTTCGTCCCGGCGCGCTCGACCGCCTGTTCGATCGTGTCGGAGGTGATCACACCGAAGGCGATCGGGACGCCCGTCTCGATGGATGCAGAGGCGACCCCCTTGGATACCTCGGCAGCGACGTATTCGAAATGGGGCGTCGCGCCGCGTATCACCGTGCCGAGGCATATGACGGCGCTGTACGTGCCTTTGGCTGCAAGCTTTCTTGCGACCATAGGTATCTCGAAAGAGCCCGGGACCTTCACCACCTCTATATCCTTTTCATCCGCGCCGTGTCTGCGGAGCGCGTCAAGGGCGCCATCCAGCAGCTTGCTTGTGATGAAATCATTGAACCTGCTGACGATAATGCCGAACCTGAGACCCTTTGCCTGTAATTCACCTTCGATGATCTTCATACCGCCCTCCCTTCAAAAAGAATACGCATATTGTACCACAAGAGAGGGAAAAGCCTCTCGCACCGCCTCAGGAGGAAGCGATACACTCCCCGGCGATCCTTGACCGGCGATGTGGTGCTGGGGGCCGCTTTTTTGATACACTAGTGCCATGACCGAAGAGAGAGGAGAGCTTCCCCCCGATGCCCGCGCGCTCAGCAGGACCGTCACCGAGTTAGGCGTCTCCAGAAGAAACGCTTCGATCTATCCCCGGGGCCATCCCGCTGTAGAGAGATCGCTGGATAAGGCCCTCGCCTCGCTCCAAAAGCTCCTCGCCATGAAAGACGAGATCGTTCTTGTGGTCGCAAAGGACAGCCTCGTCTTCGATGATCTCGCGCTCGAGAAAAGGAACGCCGCTCATACGGAGGTTGCCCTGCAGCTGAGCAAGATGAATATCGTATCGGTGACGTTCCTCCGCGGGGTGACCAAGGACGAACTCTACGAGTTTCACAAGCTTTTCTCAAGGAATCCGAAGGAAGCCTCGGCCCCCGTCTCACGGGAGGAGGCTTCTCATATGTTCAGCCATATCCATATAGGACTTGTCGATTACGGGGCATTCTCTTTCCGCGAAGGAGAAAAAGAGCAGGCGGGGGAGGAGGGCCATCTCTGGGAACGATACGTGTACGGTCTCCTCACAGGGACGCTGGAGGACGAAGAGACGGCGGAGGCCGTAGAGGAGATTCCTGTGGAGAAGCTCTCGGGATTCCTGAATACCACGATCACCGGAGGAGCGGACAAAGAAGCATGCGGCAGAACGGTGAAGGCCTTAATGAAGATTGCCGACGGAAAGATCTTTTCCGTCAGGGGGCTCAGAAAGCTCATTGAACTTATCAGGGGACTGAGGCCTGAACTGAAAAAGGAGTTTCTTTCGAGCATGGTCGAAGTCTTCTCCGGTGAGACTGTTGCCGCCGAAAAGGCCCTGGGTGAGCTTTCCCCGGATAAGGCCGCGGAGCTTCTTGGACTCATTCGCGAACATGGCGTCGCTGTTCCCGCGCAGCTCGAACAGCTGCTCGATAAGTTCAGACGGCTTCACCGGAAAGGTATCGAAGACCGTTTTTTTGAAGGAAGCCTGATCATGGACGACATCATGCTCTCCGCTGAAGTTGCAACTCCTGCGGTGGGGAACAGGCCCAAAGCCTCTTCAGGCGACGAGGTCTATCAGGGACAGATCCTTCGTCTCCTGGACGGGACCGTTCCGGCGGTTGTCACTGAGGAACTGAAAGAGCTCAAGAGGGAGTGCAGCGAGGAATATATAGAGAAGGACTTCAACGACACGATCCTCGAATTCCTCCTGCCCGAAAGCTCGGAGGAAGAGTATGGCTATTTTGTGACGCTCTTGAGAGAACAGGCGGATCAATTTCTGTGGACCGGCCAATACGGCGAGGTGATGAAGATAGTGGAGGTCCTGGAATCGAATATTTTGCGACGCAGGTTTGTCGAAAAGACCGCCGGGTCGCTCCGGTATTTTCGGTCCCGGGAATTCGTGGCGAAGCTGATCGATTCCTTCAGGACGATGGGAAGACAGATGAGAGCAGAAGCGGTCCGGCTCTGCGAATATTGCGGGGAGGGTATGCTGTCCGACCTGTTCAGGGCACTCATCGGCGAGGAGTCGCAGACAGTGAGACGGTTTTTCCTGAGCCTCATCGTACGCTTCGGACGCAAGGCCGGCGCGGAGGCGCTCAAGTATCTCGGCGACGGCAGGTGGTTTGTGACGAGGAACATGCTCTTTATCATAGGTGAGTGCGGCGACAGTGAGGCAACTGCCCGGGTGAGGCCTTACTGTCATCATGGAAACGCGAAGGTGGGTCTTGAGGCGGTAAAATGTCTCCTCAGGGCCGGGGACAGTTATGGGGCCTCCGCAATCAGGGAACACCTGAGGACGGGGACGCGTGAAATGCGTGAACAGGCGATAGCCCTTTCGGGTTCGTTCAGACTGCGTGAGGCTGTTCCCGACCTGGTCGCTCTCCTGAAAAAGAGGGAATCGGGAAGCGCCGACTTTTATGCGAAGATCCCCGTGGTGAGGGCCTTAGGCCAGATAGGGGGGCTGGACGCTCTGAAGGCCCTGAGGGAGGTTCTTGCAACCAGGAGCCTTCTGTTCAAGGGAGCGGTCGAGAAGTTGAAAGAGGAGCTCTACGCCGCCCTCGGGAATTATCCGTCGGCAGAGATAGGGGACCTTATAGAGGCCGGACTGAAGTCGAAGAACGCACAGATCAGAAAAAAGGCGCTCCAGCTGAAAGCGAAGGGATGATATGACGGAGACCGCAAGAGCTTTCGTGACCGCCTTTACCTCCGCCCTTTCGAATTGTTCCCTGTATTCCGCGGAGCATGAGATAGTGGAAGAGCTTGCGAGAAAGGCCTTTCTTCTTCTGGAGCAGTGGGTTGCCGAGACCGGCGGCGTCGAGGTGATAAGGGTGGAGGATGACCTCATCGTGAACAAAACGCCGCTCAGAGACGCCGGCATCCATGGCGCCAATCTGGTGAGGCGCCTCAAAAGGAAGGGGATTTCCCGTGTCGGTTTTCTCAACGGCGTAGCGTTTCCGGAATTGAGGCAGTTTATTGCGGGTATGGCGGAGCCTGACGGAGAAATCAGACAGCTTTCCCACATAAGAACCGGTACCGTCGAAGTACGGCTCGCGAGTCTCGGCCCTGAAGTCAAAATCGATGCCGAGGGGCTTTCCCTTCTTGCATCCCTTCAGGTCGAAAGGACCAAAACCCTCTACCACGGCATCGCGTCTCGTGGGAGACTGAACGTTGCGGGTGTCGAAGAGATCGTCAACAACTTTATCTCGGCCCTCAGGAAGAAGACGGATTTCCTCAAACTCCTGCGGCCCGTCCCTTTTCCGATGGAACACGCCTACACGCACGCGGTGAACGTGGCGGTCCTCTCGATGTACCAGGCCGAGACGCTCGGCGCAAAGGACGAGTTGCTGTATGACATCGGGATCGCGGCGCTCCTTCACGACGTAGGGAAACTGTTCCTGCGGGGCGGTGTAGGAGAGAAAGAGGGAGCCCTGAAGGAGCAGGAGTGGGAGGAACTGCGGCGTCATACCGTCTACGGAGCTCGGTACCTTGCAAGGAACAAGGGCCTTACACGCGTCGCCCCGCTGGTTGCGCTGGAACATCACCGGCGGTATGACGGGCAGGGCTATCCCGGGATGGCCGGAAAGGAAAGGCGGCAGCATCTTTTCACCCAGATTATCGCAATCGCCGACTTTCTCGATTCGATGCGGAACAGGCGCGCCGGAAACGAAGGCGGCATCGCCGGAATGGTTTCGCTTATGGAGCAGGGCGCGGGGAAGGAGTTCAATCCCTTTCTTATAGAGCACTTCTCGAAAGTTGTCGCCCTCTCCTTGAAAGAGGAGGCATCAGGCGAAGGCGGAAGATAAGGAGGTTCCTCCGGCGCAGGGTGAAAGTTATCGCAGCCCCTTCATATTGAAAAACGGCCCGTATTGTTTGTCAGTGCCTGGCCTCCTTTCATCCGAAAATCATTATATCGCATTGTGGACGCACTTGCGAGCGAGGGTGCGGCGGCCCTTCGGAGGCGAGGGGGACGAGGAAGACTCGACGGGCACGTTGTATTAATCTCAGGATGGGCTACACTGAAAGAGGAAAAGAGAAAAGGAGGGAACGGTATGAGAATCGAACTTGACGGCACGCTGATCCGAATGACACCTGAGAACGAAAAGGAGAGGGATGAACTGAACCAACTCTGGACGATCATTGTCGGCTGCGTCGACGAGGGAAAGAAACTGGTGCCCGTGGGCGAGTACCTCCCCGGCATCAAGGAAGTCGCCGTATTCAACATCGAATAACACGCGACGGTCGGCGGGAGCGGGATACACAGGGAAAGAACGGGTCCTTCTCCCGCCGACCTCCGGTCCCTGTTACTTGATCGCCCCTGCGGAGAAGATGATGCTCTCGAACGTGCGGTTGAGGGTCTTGCTTCTGAAATTCACCATCTCGACCCCCGGCTTGAAAGAGACACTCTGACCCTTGGTGATCGTCATCTTCGGGACAGCCACCCAGGTCTTCTTCCCTTCCTTCTCGACGAGTGCATACGTGTATCCGCCGCTGTTCATGGTCTCCACTACCTTGCCCGATATCGGGGCTGCATCCTGAGTTCCGGCGTGCACGCTCTGGCCGAGGATCCAAAAGGCAAAGACGGAAAGGATAAAGAATACCGACAGAACCTTTTTCATTTGAAACTCCTTCTGCATGAGAATGCGCTGCAATACGGCAGCAAACTGTCTTTTCACCGAATAGCATACCATGGAGCGCAGGGAAAAATCAGCGTGTGCCGTATTGACCTCCCGGCGATTCAGCTGGTAATATTTTTTTAATGAGTGCTCCGGATCGCTCGAACAGGAGGATCTTCCTGAGACAGAGGGCCAGCCTGGACTCCGACGTAGTGGTTTCGGGAAGAAGGTTCAGGGCGAAGGTCGGCGATTTCTCCCTCTCCGGCGTAGGCGTTCTCATCAGAGACGCCGTGGCTCCCGGTCCTTCCTCCGTATACCTCACAATCAGAGACCTCGACGTTGATACCCGGGGCAGGGTGATCTGGAGCAGGAGCGCGCCCGAAGGGATGTGGGCAGGAATCGATTTGGCAGGGCCCCTGCGGGGAAACCTCACTCACCACCGGCTTTCGGATCTCTTTCTCGGCATACAGAAGACGAGGAGGACAGGGGTTCTGAGGTTAACTGTGGAATTGCCGATCAATGAGATCTTCTTCCGGGAAGGCGCCCTCGTGCTTCCCCCGTCCCTTCAAGGATACCGGGACATCGGGGAAATCCTTCTCGGTTCAGGGAGGATAACTTCCGATCAGTACCGCCGGGCCCTTGATGCATCGAAAAAAACGGGCAGGCATCCCGGTGCTGTTCTTGTCGGGCTCGGCAACCTCTCGGCTGCGGAGTTGTCGGCCGCGGTACGGAAGCAGGCGGAAGAAATAGCGCTGGCCCTCTTTGGTGTTGACCGCGGCAGCTTCGTATTCACTGAAGCGCCGGTGCCCGAAAATAAGGGGATAACCTTCATGCTCAGGATGGAAAACCTTATCTACCGTGGCCTCAAAGCAGGAAAGAGGCCGGAAGGTACCATGAGGAACCGTCTTCCGGCGGATGCGGTGCTCTGCTTCCCGCCCGACTCTGCAGCCGTGTTGGCGGGAACCGCATTGGACGAAGACGGCAAGGAAGTATGTTCCCTCATCAATGGCAGGCGCACAGTGAGGGAGATCCTTTCACTTTCGTCCTTTCATGAGGCCGAGACTCTCCGCACGCTCTCTGCTCTCTATGCAATTCAGGCTGTCGAAAACTCGGGACGGCAGGAGAGCGAGGTTCCTCGCTCAAGGGAGGAGGGGAAGGGACAGCCGGAAGAGGAAATCCCTCAGGTCCTGCTCGAAAGAATGGAGAGAATCTACAGGGAGCATAGATCCCTGGGCTACCACCGGATTCTCGATGTGGATGAGGGCGCCTCCGCCGAAGAAATAAAGCGCGCCTATCACAAGATGGCGAAGGAGTTCCATCCCGACCGTTATCTCCGCTTCGCGTCCGATTCATTGAGGGAAAAGGTGCACGTTGTGTTCTCCTGCATCAATGAGGCGTACCGGGAACTGTACGGCACCAGGAAACCTCCGCGAAGCGAGGCCCCGGTGAGCAAAGAAAAGTCTCAGAGTGAAACCAACAGAGACTTGGCGAAGTCGAGGGCAAAGGAAGGCCTGCTTCTCTTCAGCGCGGGCCGGTACGAAGAGGCCGCCACGTTTTTTGGGCAGGCCGTGTATCTCGACGGTACGGAGCCGGAATATCACCATTATCTGGGCATGGCCTTCCTTAACTGTAAGAAGATGAAGCCGGCAGAAGGGTCTTTTAAGAAGGCCCTGGAACTCGATCCCACGAATGCGAAATACGGCGCGGAACTCGGCCATCTTTACCTGAAACTCGGCTTCGGGGCAAGGGCAAGGACTGCGTTCGAGAGGGCGCTGAAATGCGACCCCTCCGATAAAAGGGCCGCGGAGGGACTCAGAAGGCTTAAGGGGTAAGCGTGCCCTCTGAACAACGGGGTCTCACGCTCAATCGTGCCGGCAAAGGGCTTCGAAAATAATTTCTCCGACGCTTCCCGGCAGGATGAGGGACCATTCGGCATCGGGCGTGAGACGGGAAAAAATCGGTGCCCCGGTCACGTCATACGCGCAGAAATACAGAATTCTGAAAGCAGGTCTTGTGCAACTCAGTTCCCACAGGGCCTCAGTATATTCATAGTCGCCGAAATATCTCTCCTGGATCCTTTTCAGGATATCCTCGGTCTGTTCCGCGTCCTCCGGAAGACCGGAAGATGCCTTGTCCGGAACGCTCTTCAACCAAAACGAGACAGGGTCGCCGCGCCCGCGGGCCGGCGTCTCGATGTCAACATACCAGCAGGTCCCTGTCCTGCTTTTCCCGATCATTTCCCAGCGCCCGGCCTCCGGCCCTGCTGCGGAAACGAGGACCGGGACAGCAGCGAGAAGGGAAAAAAGCATGGTTTGAAGGGTCCGGGACCGTTTCATATCCATAGTATAGTTGAGTTTAGGGAAAAGCGTGCGACCCTTGCGATCATGAAAAGTCAATGGGGCAAAACGGGAACGGGTCAGAACGACTTCTTGAACCCGACAGATACGGTAAAGTCAGGGGCACCCGATGTGTTGGGGTCTTCGGTGAAAGAGAGTTCAAAACTGTTCTTGCCGGAGTAGTACCTCCCCCCGAGGGTGAGAAGAACGGCCGGACGGTCCAGAGAACCGATTCCGGTCTTGGGGAACGGGGAGTTCTGCGCGAACAGCTGTGCCAGAAGGCCGAAATTCCTCCAGGGCTGGAACTCGATGCAGATTCCGCCATAGACGAATTCCTTGACTCTGAGCGTTTCGCTCCCCCTCAGATGACCGGGAAAAGCTATGCCGAGGTTCGCATAAGCCTTAAGTCTTTCGGTGAGTTCCTTGTCCGCGAGAAGGGCGATACCGGTGTCGAAACTTCCGTTGCCGTATCCTTTTGAGGCATTTCCTGTGGGGAGTTCTATGTCTGCCATCAGACTGACAGCAGGATCTCCGCTCAGGAGTGCCCGTTTTGCCGTTATCCTGATATCTCCGATTCCGACCCCTCCGCCTTCGCCTGTCAGGACCCGGCTGCCGTCTCTCCTCACCTCGTAGAGGAACTGATTGGCCGGCCTGCCGCTTCTTCCGTAGTCGGAAAAGCCGAAGGCCCTGTGATAGCTGCTCAAGGCGTCATCCAGAAACCCGCTGTTGAAGCTTAGAAAGGGGACTTCGATGCCGAGCTCGAAGAGATTGAAGACCTCTTTCCTGAACCGCACATCAAGTTCCGCCGCTTCCATGTCGAGGTTTACCGACCACGCAGCGGAATCTCTGACCATATAAACGCTCGAATAAGAAACGTTGAAAGAAAAGGAATTGTCGTAGGCTGCCGCCTCGAGATAGGGTGCGTTGAGATGGAGGAAGAGGGGAAAGTGGTTCTTTACCTGGAGGGGCCCCCCGAAGCACAGGGCTGAAGCGGGGACGGAGAAGAGAAAAAAACAGACGGCAAAAGAACGCAGCAAGAATCTTTTCATTGGAACATACCATAGCGTCGGAAAGGCCTGGTTGTCAATAAGGAGATACGGCGCTTGCGCCGCAATGACGTAACGCGTTGCCGGAAAAGAATGAAACACTATTTAATTTTCTTATGGATGTACATGTCACTTGACATCTCGGTGACTATCATGTTATTACTTAAAATCTTTTTAGTCTTCCAGCGCGATTTTTAGGGTCCACTGCAACCCCCCCGGACCTGAGTGGGGGGATGAAGTAGTCGGACAGGAGGAACCCTTCATGGGCTTGACATTCAGGGGCGGGATACATCCGCCCGACAAGAAGGAACTGGCGAAAGACCGTCCCATCGCAGAAGCTCATGTTCCGAAAAGAGTCGTCGTTCCCCTGAGTCAGCATGTCGGCGCCCCTTGCAAGCCGGTCGTCTCGATAAACCAGGAAGTCAAAAAGGGCGAACTGATAGGGGAGCCCGCGGGCTTTGTTTCGTCTCCCGTCCATGCATCGGTCTCAGGGAAGGTGAGCGCCATAGGGGAATTCCCCAACGCCATGGGAAGGATGGTCACTTCCGTGGTGATAGAAAACGACGGAAAAGAGGAGTGGACCGCTCTGAGGGACCATCCGGATTATCTGAGCCTTTCGCCTGAGGAGCTGAAAGAGAAAATCAAGACCGCGGGGATCGTCGGCCTCGGCGGCGCGGCCTTCCCGACAGCCGTGAAACTCTCGCCCCCCAAAGAAAAACCCGTCGATACCGTTATCATCAACGGCGCCGAATGCGAGCCATACCTCACCGCAGACTACCGGCTTATGATCGAAAAACCCCGGGAAGTGATCGAAGGACTGAAGATCCTCATGAAAGTTCTAGGCGTGAAGAGGGGGTTTGTTGGCATCGAGGACAACAAGCCCGATGCGATAGCAAAGATGAAAGAGGCCGCTCAGGGTGAACCTGGCATCGAGGTATGCGCTCTCGAAGTGAAATATCCCCAGGGCGCGGAGAAGATGCTGATCAAGGCGACCACCGGAAGGGAAGTCCCTCCCAGAGGGCTGCCCATGGATGTGAAAGTGGTCGTGCAGAACGTCGGGACCGCCTTTGCCGTCTACGAAGCGGTGCGGTACGGAAAACCGCTCATAGAAAGAGTCGTGACCGTGACGGGAGAAGGCATACAGAATCCCTCCAATCTTATGGCGAGGATCGGGACCCTCGTCTCCGAGCTTGTGAAGGAGTGCGGAGGCCTTAAGGACGGGATGGGGAAGGTCGTGGCGGGAGGGCCGATGATGGGTTTTGCGCTCTCTTCTCTCGATGTTCCGGTTACGAAAGGCACCTCGGGAATACTCGTCATCCCCGAAGAGGGGGTTGTCCACGCCGAGGACTTCGCACCGTGCATCAGATGCGGCAGATGCGTCGACGTCTGTCCGATGGGCCTGATGCCTTCGATGCTGAGCGTTCTTTCGGAGAAGGGTCGCTATGAAGAAGCAAAGGAGTATCATCTCTTCGATTGCTTTGAGTGCGGCTCCTGCGCCTTTGTCTGCCCTTCGAAAAGGCCGATTGTGCAACTCGTGAGACTGGCGAAGTCCATGACCAAACCATGAGAGATACGATACGAGGTGATGCATGGAGATGACGGAGAGAGAGCAGCGGCTGATTGTTGCGGTCAGCCCCCACGTGAAGAGCGAAGAATCGGTCAGCCGCATCATGTGGAGCGTGAATCTGAGCCTGCTGCCCGCTCTCGTGATGGGCGTGTATTTTTTCGGTCCGAAGGCCGCCCTGGTCACCGCTCTGTGCGTCATCACCGCCGTTCTCTCAGAGTACCTGTTTGAAAGAGCGCTGAAAAGGAAGGTCACCGTCGGTGACGGGAGCGCGGTCCTCACAGGGCTTCTTCTCGGACTGAACCTCCCCGCTTCGCTCTGGTCCTTTCATCCCTTCACCGTGCACGTCCCGATAATAGGCTCGTTTGTTGCGGTGGTGATCACGAAGCAGTTGTTCGGCGGCCTCGGATATAACATTTTCAATCCCGCGCTCATCGGGAGGGCCTTTCTTCTCATATCCTTCCCGAAGCTGATGACGATATGGATTCAGCCGACGGCTGCATTTCTCGGCATGGACGCCAAGACGACGGCGACTCCCCTCGGGATACTGAAGGAAGAAGGGGTCGGGAAACTGGTGGAAGTGTTCGGCGACAAGATGAACCTCTATACACAGCTGCTCGTCGGGCACAGGGCCGGTTCGATCGGGGAGACATCGGCCATTGCCTTGCTGATAGGAGCGTTATTCCTCCTGTTCAAGCGTTACATCACGTGGCACATCCCGGTTTCGTTTCTGGGCACCGCTGCCCTTCTCGCGTGGGTGTTCGGAGGCAAAGACCCTCAGACGGGCACGATGCTCTTCTTTGCGGGCGACCCCATTCTTCACCTCATCAGCGGTGGTATGCTTCTCGGGGCATTTTTCATGGCAACCGACTATGTTACGTGCCCCACGGTGAGAAAAGGCCAGATCGTATTCGGGATAGGTTGCGGCGCGCTGACGATGCTCATCAGGCTGAAGGGCGGATATCCCGAAGGCGTGATGTTTGCGATCCTCATCATGAACTGCTTTGCTCCGATCATCGACAGGGGCTTTAAGTCAAAGGTCTTCGGCGCAGTTAAGGTGAAGGAGACAAAGAAATGACCGGCAAAGATATAGCGAAGATAACGTTTACCCTCGTTGTTTTCTACCTGATCGGCGGGTTTATCCTCGCCTTTGTGTACGCGAACACCTCGCCGAAGATATACAGGAACGCCGAGGAAGCCGAAAAGAGAGCTTTGAAACAGCTTATGCCGGATGCAGACGATATAGCTAAAATGGGAGAATGGACAATTCACGATAAACACGCCAAGTACTTTATTGCAAAAAAGGGCGGCGAGACCATCGGTTATATTGTACAGTCCTTCGGAAAGGGGTATTCGAGTTTTATCAATACCCTTGTTGCCGTCGATAAGGATTTCAAGGTGCAGAAAATAGCCATTCTCAGCCATGCGGAAACTCCCGGACTGGGAGACGAGATCGAGACGGGCTCCTTCAAGAGTCAGTTCGCCGGCAAGGACCTCGACCATCTGAAGGTCCTGAAAACGGATACGACGGAATACATACAAGCGATCTCCGGGGCGACTATATCGAGCCGCGCGGTAACCGAAGACGCGGTAAAGAACGGCGTTGCATTTCTGATCAAGACAATTAAGGAAGGAGGCAAAACCGATGTCGAACCCCGGCACAGTTAGTCTCAAAGACCAGTTCTTAAACGGGATCATAAAAGAAAATACAATATTTAAGCTCGCGCTCAGTCTTTGCCCCTCCATCGCCGTCACGAACAATCTGAAGAACGGCATTTTCATGGGCGCGGCGGTCCTCTTCGTGCAGGTGATGGTGAATATCACCATATCCCTTATCAGAAAAGTGATACATCCCAAAGTCAGACTGCCTATCTTCATGCTGGTTATATCGGGATGGGTCACGGTGACTCAACTCTTGATGGCCGCATTCGTGCCGGACGTATATGCAAAAGTCGGGTTGTATATCGCACTTATCGTCGCCTTTGCGTCAATACTTGCAAGGGCCGAGATGTTTGCGAGCAAGAACACAATTCTGCCGTCGATGGCAGATGGCCTTGGAATGGGCGTCGGATTCCTCTTTGCGCTCACGGTGATCAGCTTTTTCAGGGAACTGGTCGGCAAAGCGACGCTTACCATCCCAACGGGCCTCTCGACTTCCCATGTTATTACGTTGATGAATACGAAACCTCTCTTGATAATGATCCTGCCCGCAGGCGGTTTTTTGGCAGTGGGCATACTCATGGCTTTCTTCAACTGGATCGACTCATTGTATAAGAAGGACAGGCATGCTTCACACTAGGCTTAGACCGTTTAAACGGCTTGGACGGTTGAACGGCTTGAATCGTTCAGACGGGTCAGAGTAGGAGGCGATTAGATGGGCGGCGATTTTTCAAGACTTTTTGAACTGATAGTTTCAGCATCTCTCATAAACAATTTTGTCTTCACCAAGTTTCTGGGACTCTGCATATTCTTCGGTGTTTCGAAAAAAATGGAGACCGCTATCGGAATGAGCATCACCTTCACCTCTGTTATGATGATCAGCGCCGCCCTAAGCTGGGTCGTTTTCAACAAGATATTAGTCCCGCTCGATATTTCTTTTTTGGAGATCATCGTTTTCATCGGTATCATAGCAGGATTGGTCCAGACCTCGGACACGATCATGCGGAAAACGGCGCCGGGACTTTATTACAAACTTGGCATTTATCTTGCGCTGATATCGACCAACTGCATCATTCTTGCTGTTCCTCTGGAAAATGCCGCGGAGAAATATTCATTTATCGAAAGCCTTGCTTTCGGATTTGGTTCCGGAATAGGTTTTGCGCTGGCGCTGATAATAATGGCCAGTATACGTGAGAGGCTGGAATTAGCCGAAGTGCCGGCCCCTTTCAAGGGCCTGCCGATGGCATTTGTCATCACCAGTCTGATCGCGCTTGCATTCACGGGATTTTCAGGTTTGATTACGTTATGAGGATATAATGATTGATCGTATGGTAGAGGCGGGTACCTCCGGCCTTATTCGTATATGGTAGAATAAGATGCGGTCTTTACAAAGCGCGCCAATGTTTGGTAAGAGAATGATAAGAAAGACGAGTTTATTTACAGTGATACTTTTGCTCGTTTACGCCTCTGCCCTTTACGCCGGTGTCGGTGGCACCGTCGAGGGAAAAGAGAAGGTCGATATAATTCCCCTAATCAAGTGGACGCTTGTCTTTCTGGCGGGATTGGGAACCATATTCGGACTGGGGCTTGCATTTGCGGCAAAACGATTTGTCGTAGAGATCGACCCCAGGGTAGAGCAGGTGAAGGACGTCCTTGCCCACGCTCATTGCGGCGCGTGCGGGTATGCCGGCTGCGAGCAGTACGCCGAGGCCGTCGTGAAGAACCCTGACGTCCCCCCGAACCTCTGTACCCCGGCAGGCGCAAAGGGAGCAGAAGCCGTGGCCCTGATTACCGGAAAAAAGGCCGAGGTGCGGGAGCCGGTGTTCGCGAGGATCATGTGCCAGGGAGGATCGGGAAAGTCGGTCAGGAAGTTCACATATGAAGGCGTCCAGGACTGCCGTGCCGCGGTCCTGGCGGGCGGCGGAGACAAGGCATGCGCGTATGGTTGCCTGGGATATGGGACGTGCGCGAGGGTCTGTCCCTTCGGTGCGATTACGATGAGCGGAGACGGTCTTCCGGTCGTGGACATTACAAAGTGTACGGGCTGTCGCAAGTGCGAGCAGGCATGTCCGAAAAAGGTTATCGAAGTCCTTCCCGCGTCGAGGCGAGTCCTTGTCGCCTGCCATTCGAAAGACAGAGGGGTCGAGACAAAAAAGAACTGCCAGGTCGGGTGCATCGCGTGCGGAAAGTGCGTAAAGATATGTCCCTTCGACGCCCCTTCCATCGCAGACAACCTTTCGAGAATCGATCTCGACAAGTGCAGGGTATGCGGTCTGTGTGCGGCCGCGTGTCCGACGAAAGCCATTATCGATTTCATACCGAAAAGGCCGAAGGCTATCGTTCTGGACAACTGTATCGGATGTCAGATCTGCATGAAAGTCTGTCCGGTGAATGCGGCTTCGGGAGAGTTGAAGAAGAAGCACGAGATAGATGTCCGGAAATGTATAGGATGCGGGATATGCACCGCAAAATGCCCTGTGCAGGCGATCGGCGGTACGTTCAATGCGGCTGAGGTATTGCGGGTCGCAGCAGAGAAAAAGGCAGCCAAAACAGCCGCCGCATAAGGCGGCGCCTCTTTTCCCTTCTGGAAAAAACTTTCGCGAAAACGATGAGTCTGTTGAAAAAAAAGAGATTGTTTCTCACGGCAGTCTGCATTTCCCTGTTCGTCTTTGCTTGCTACCATCTTTTCTTCACTACGCGGATAGAAACAGTCGTGGGGGGCAGGGTATACCGGAGCGCGCAGTTGTCGGCCGAGGAGCTGCAGAAGATCATCCGGGAAAAGGGCATCAGGGCGATCGTGAATCTCAGGGGCGACTTCAGGGAGGACGAATGGTACGTCAGGGAAAGGGCGGTTGCAGAACGGAATCACGTCCGCCTCTACGATATCATGCTTTCCGCCAACGAACTTCCTCAATACGCGAAGCTTATGGCGGTCCTCGATATCCTCTCGAATGAGGAAAGGCCGATACTGATCCACTGCCGGAGAGGTTCTGACAGGACAGGTCTGGTGAGCGCGCTTGCCCTGGCTATCGAGAAGGATCCCCCCCTTTCCGCGGTGAAAGAGCAGTTCTCCTGGCGGTACGGAGTCTTTCCTTTTTACCGGTCGATCGGCCCCGCCCTCTTTTCAGAATATGAACGGTGGCTTGCGAAAACCGGAAAGAGGCACGATAAAACAAATCTCCTGTTCTGGATGAAAAACGAATATCAGGATAATCAGGGAAATCTCGAGTTTTGGATGGACCATGCGAACGGCATGGAATTCAGGGACCGGAAGGCCATGGTCGGCGGCCGGCCGGGAAGCGTCGTGATTGAAGGGTGGGCCTTCGATGCGAGGACGAGGAGGCCGGTTGAGGACCTCTACGTCTCTGTGGGCAGCCAGGCGGCGGCGCGAGCTTCTTTCCTGTACGACAGACCCGATGTGGCGAGACACTTTGGTCTGGGCGGGAAGTATTACGAGAGGTTCCCTGTCGGATGGAAGGCGGAACCGGGCACCGTAGGACTCGGGAAAGGCTGCCACGAAGTCTTTCTCAAAGTCCTGCGGGAAGCAACGGGTCCCCGGGACGTTCCCTCGGACTTTCAGGTCTGCTTTTGATATTGCCAAAAAGGTGCGCAATATTCTAAAATAAAGAAGTAAAATTCATTCAGGAGGGAACCGATTTGAAAGAAGGAATTCATCCCGATTATAAAGAGGCGAAGGTCGTTTGCGCCTGCGGCGAGACCTTTGTGACAAAGTCCACGAAGCCGGTGATCCATGTGGATATCTGTTCCAAGTGTCACCCCTTCTTCACCGGCAAGCAGAAGCTTGTGGATGCGGAAGGAAGGGTCCAGAAATTTAAGAGGAAATACGCCAACATCGCAACAAAGTAGCGGTTATCCGGAGTCGTTAGTCTCTCGCCAAAGGGCTAACGGCTTTTTTTTGACAAAATAAGGAAGGGAAAACCATGAAGAATATCGGCGGTCAGGCGGTCATCGAAGGGGTGATGATGAAGTCACCTTCGGCATGGACCGTGGCGGTGCGCGATCAGAAGGGGGAGATACATATAAGAAGAGAAGTGCTCGAAAAACTGCCGAAATTGCTGACTCTCCCTCTGCTGCGGGGCGTGGTCGGACTGTACCATGCCCTGGCGATCGGCATGAAGGCAATCGAGTTTTCCGCAGGCAAGGCGTATTCCGGTGAAGGGGAAAAACCTTTGAGCCCTCTGGCCCTCGCCGCAACGATCGTCGTCGCCGTGGGAGCCGGCATAGGTCTGTTTCTGCTCTTGCCCCTGTACCTCACGAAGCTGATCGGACTTTTCGTCGGCGGGGTGTCGCACAGCTCCTTTATCTTTAATCTGACGGACGGTATCATCAGGGTCTTCATGTTTCTGTTCTACGTTTTTGCGATAGGGCTATGGAAAGACATGGGGAGGATATTCGAGTACCACGGCGCAGAGCACAAGGTGATCCATGCCTACGAGGCGGGAAAGGAACTGAAGGTGGAGAACATACGGCCTTTCAGCCCCCATCATCCGAGGTGCGGCACGAGTTTCCTCCTCATTGTGATGGTGATAAGCATCCTTGTTTTTTCCTGCATCCCCCAGTCATGGACTCTTTCGGCGAAGTTTTTGTCGAGACTCGTGCTCATCCCCCTGGTCTCAGGCATCTCCTACGAGCTTCTCAGACTTTCGGCAAAGAGGAGGGACAACGCCCTGGTCGGCCTCCTGATACTGCCCGGCTTGCTGCTGCAGAAACTCACCACAAGGGAGCCTGATGATTCCCAGATCGAAGTCGCGATCAGGGCGGTCAGCGAGGTCCTGATTTTGGAGGGGAATGGTGATAGAGAAGCTTAAGGCGTTAGAAGAAAAATATGATGAACTGACCCGTCTCCTGATGAGTCCGGAAGTCCTCTCGAACCCTCAGTCGTATCAGAAATACTCAAGAGAGCAGGCCGAACTCCAACCCCTCGCGGAAAAGATCGGGAGGTACAAGAAGATTCTGTCCGGCATTGAAGAGGCGGAAGAGATTCTACGGAGCGGCGATGGAGACCTCCGGGAGCTTGCGCAGGCGGAGCTGACCGAATTGAAAGAGGCGAAGCCGAAGGTTGAGGAGGAACTGAAGATGATGCTTCTTCCGAAGGACCCAAGGGACGAAAAAGGCGTCTCCTCGAGATAAGGGCCGGCACGGGGGGGGGAGGAAGCGGCGCTTTTTGCTGCAAGTCTCTTCAGGATGTACGCGAAGTATGCGGAGGCAAAGAGATGGAAGGTGGAAGTGATCGATTCAAGCCCAACCGGTCTTGGCGGCCTCAAGGAGATCGTCGCCTCTCTGGAGGGCAAGCGTGCATACAGCAGGCTTAAGTACGAGAGCGGCGCCCACCGGGTTCAACGGGTCCCGGTCACCGAGGCATCGGGGCGGATCCACACCTCTGCTGCAACCGTCGCGGTCCTTCCCGAGGCCGAGGACGTGGATATCAGGATCGAGGAGAAGGACCTGAGGGTCGATACGTTCTGCTCGTCGGGTCCGGGCGGACAGGGAGTAAATACCACCTATTCTGCTGTGAGGATCGTCCATATCCCGACGGGGATGATCGTGCAGTGTCAGGATGAGCGTTCTCAGATGAAGAACAAGGATAAGGCGCTGAAGGTCCTGCGTTCGCGGCTCTATGAGCTCGAGATCGAGAGGCAGGAAAAGGAACGCGCCCTCGAAAGAAAAACCCAGGTGGGGACGGGCGACAGGAGCGAAAGAATACGGACGTACAATTTTCCCCAGAACAGGGTGACGGACCACAGGATAGGGTTCACGCTTCACAGGCTTGAACAGGTCCTGGAGGGTGATCTCGACGAGATCATCGACGCCCTGATCACTCACTACCAGACGGAAAGGCTGAAGGAACTTTAAATGATGAGGGCTGCCGATGCGTTCCGCGAGGTCTCGACGGAGCTGCGTTCTTGCGGTGTTGAAGATGCCGGCAAGGAAGCAGAGGTTATCTGCGCGAGGTTCGCGGGGATAGAAAGGGTCGCGTTTTACCGGGATAATCCTGTCGTTTCCGGGGACCAACTGGAGGGGATAAGGCAGGCGCTCGCCAGGAGAAAGATGAGGGAGCCCCTTCAGTATATTGTCGGCTATGCCGATTTTTACGGATTAAAGATAAAGGTCGGGCCGGGAGTGCTGATCCCCCGTCCTGAAACGGAATTGATCGTCGAAGAGGCGATAAAGTTTCTCGCGGAAGGAACGGTGGGCTCAAGGGAAGAAGAAAACGCCATGCGTCGTACCCCTCGGGCGTTGCGTATTCTTGACCTTTGCACCGGCAGCGGATGCGTGGCCCTGGCGCTAGCAAAGGAGATCGGGAACGCGGTAGTGTACGGTACCGATTCTTCCGAAAAGGCCTTGGAATATGCGGATCTGAATGCACGGATGAACAACGCGGAAGACGTGACGTTTCTGAAGGGGGATCTCTACGAACCGGTGGAAGGGCTGCAATTCGACCTCGTCGTGTCGAATCCTCCCTATGTCAGAAGAAAGGCCATCGACAGCCTTCAGCCGGAGATTGCGGCGTGGGAGCCCCGGGAAGCGCTTGACGGCGGCGAGGACGGTCTGGCGTTTTACCGGAGGATATTCGCGCTCGCGTCCCGCCATCTTGCCCCTGAGGGCTCCCTGATCGTCGAACTCGGGGACGGCGAGGCCGAGGCTGCCGTACGGATCGCCGGAGAAGCGGGCCTTGTGTGCGCATCTCTCATAAGGGACTATGGGGGTATCGAAAGGGTTCTCCGTCTGGTTCTTCGGTAGTCTGTCCGCTTCTCCCTGCTGATAGGGTTATTTAATTTTTTGATGGTCTCAAATCTTGACTTTTGGGATCTTCTTTCTTAAGATACTTGAATTCAGGTTTTGGAGGACCCGATGCAAGAAGAATCTCTATTGATGGATCTCGTAATTAATCCGCACGTCGTTCCGCATTACGTGTCGTACGCGTTCTTTGCGTCCCTCATCCTGATTGCCGTTTCGCTTGCGGTCAGGGGCTCTCTCTCGCTCGTCCCAAGGGGCATGCAGAACTTTGTCGAGGTGATGGTCGACTCCCTTCTGAATCTGTCGGAGGAGAATATCGGGCATCACTGGGGGAGACACTTTTTCCCTCTCATAGGTACGATAGGGCTGTACATTCTCGTCTGCAACTTTATGGGTCTCATTCCGGGTTTCACGGCGCCCACGAGCAACATCAACATGACCGCCTCGATGGCCGTCCCGGTCTTTCTTGCGACGCATTACTACGGCATCAAGGCGCACGGATTCAAGTACATCAAACATTTTCTCGGCCCGATCATATGGCTGGCGCCGATGATGTTCGTCATCGAGTTCATCGGCCACCTCGTGAGGCCGGTCACTCTCTCGGTGAGGCTTTTCGGCAACATGATCGCAAAACATATGATACTTTTTGCCCTCGGACTCCTGGCGCCGGTGATCGTACCGGTGGCGATCCTGGGATTGGGGGTTCTGGTAAGCTTGATACAGGCATTTGTCTTTGTGCTTTTGACTGCCCTTTATCTTGCAGGTTCCGTCGAAGAAGCACACTAATCAAAATATCCGAAGAAAGGAGGAATTGCAATGAGAAGAATTGTCGCTTTCATGATTCTCGCCTTGGTGATGCTCTGGGCCTTTGCTCCGCTTGCCCTCGCTGAAGAGGCGGCAGCAGCCCCTGCTGCCGGCGGTTCAAAAATATACTACTATGCCTTTGCGGCCCTGGGCTGCGGTCTCGCTATCGGCCTCGCCGCGCTCGGCACCGGCATCGGACAGGGTATAGGTCTGAGCAAGGCCTGCGAAGGTGTTGCGAGGAACCCCGGCGTGTCAGGGAAAATCACGACAACTCTTATCATCGGCCTGGCGATGATAGAGTCTCTTGCTATTTACGCACTGGTCGTGGTGCTCATCATCCTTTTCATGAATCCTTTCAAACTTTAATTCTCGATAGGAGGGGGCAGGGGAATCCTGCCCCCGTCATCAAAGGTCTTCGGGCAGTGTCTGGGCAGCAGTCTCTATTTTTCCGTGGTATTTTCGCTTTCTTGTCTTTGACGGCTGCCCTTGGTCTCACCATAGGAACCGCTCTGCCGGAAATCCCCGAGAGGCCGCGTAAACGTAAATCTGAAGGGTTCACCCACCAGCATATCGCCGGTTTGCTTCACGCTGTTGCTTGCAAGGGCAAAGGGTAAAGAGACGACAAAAAATGCGCCTCCGACCACAATGGCAGCGAGGCCGAAAGGTCTCGCAATCACCGCATCCGCCGCTGCAACGAACGCTTCATCGGTTTCGGCAAATGCTGAAGCTGAGCTCAGAAGAAGAATACACACGATAAGCAGGGCCGCCATTTTTTTCATCGTATAACCTCCATCCATGAGAGTCGTTTTTGTGACTTTTCTGTGTTTCGGAAATCACTTTCATTGTATCGCATAAGAGGCCGTTCTTCAAATGCCGCATTCTCTTACGATGAGACACCGGAGGGAGCGCCCCCCCGGGAAGGCAGCATGCCGGCGTAGCTCCCCCTTCTACCCGAGGTAGTCATTCACCCGCGCGGGCTCAAACGTTTCCGAAGCGAGGACGTTATTGACGAATCTGAAGATCGCGCTCCTCCGCTCAGGGGTGAGATCGGGATAGAAAACGGGATTCGCGACGACTGCGCCTCTGAATGCATAGAACAGCGGGACAACCGAATGAATCTCCTCGTCTCCGGACTGCCTCACGTAGTCATCATAGAAGAGCATGAGAGCTTCATGATACGGACCCTTCACCGTGCCGTAGTCCTTGACCGAAAAAAATATATAGTTGATCGTGAGGGCGGTGATGTCGTCGGCGGGCTCTCCCCAGGGCCCGCGGCTCCTGTCGAGAAGAATAAAATCCGCCCCGTCCTCAAACCAGATATTGCCGGGATGAAAATCTCCGTGTATTTTCGACAGGCGTGCATATTTGGGTTTCAGCCGCGCCCTCCAGTCGGTCGCTCTTTTCTCTATCGCGGCCATCTCTTCGTAAGAGAGCACGCTGTCCGGATACGTATCGAACACCCCCATGAGGCATTCTCCGTGTCCCACGGTATCACGGAGCTTCCGCCAGTAAAGAGGCCTGGAGGCCTTCTTTGTCGAATGGATTTCCGCGAGGTAAGAGGTCATCGATTTCACTTTGGCAACGTCCATGGCATCGAGTCTGTCCTTCGATGAGAATTGTCGCAAATCGGTGAAGTAGTCCCTTCCTTTTCCCTCCTCCATGAGGAGGTAGTATTCTTTTCCGCCGCCGATCGGGACGACCGAGCCGTCCTCCTTCTCAGCGAGGACGTCGATGGCTTTGACGTGTTTGGGCAGGTTCCCGTATTCGTCGAGATCAAGGAGGAATACCGCGGCCCTGTCCGACGGGTAATCATGCCCTAAACCCTCAGAGAGGAGGGTCTTAAGCACATATGATTTCGAACCCCCCGGCGTCTTCAATTCCGCCAGAAAACCCGAACCCTGGACCCCCGAGCCGAGTTTTCGTATTTCTACACGGGTCACGTCCCTGAATCTGCCCTTTAGGTAAGCCCTCAGCGCGTCTTCATTGATCATTTCAGTTCTTCACGCGTATGCGGGGACTTTCCGCCATCACAGTTCTCCGAAGTTGGCACGGTATCTCTCGATGAAATCGTCGTAGGAATAGTGATGCTCCTGAGTTCCGTAGTGCTCGATTGCATATGCGGCGGCAACGGAACCCATCTTTGCCGCAACCACCAGATCCTTCGCCAGGAGAAGCCCCTTGAGAAGTCCGGCGCGATAGGCGTCGCCTGCCCCGGTGGGGTCCTTCATTTCCCGTATCTCTGCGACGGGGACAGCGATCTCCGATCCCGAAGAAGTGATGAGCGAACCCTTTTCTCCGAGGGTCGTGACGACCGTCTCGGTCAACTTCAGAAGACCTTTCTTATCCGTGCCCGTCATCTTCATGATCAATTCGAGCTCATAATCATTCGAAATCAGCATTAGCGAGCCCCTGATCCATTCGGCGAGGACTTTGCCGTCCCAGGCAGTAAGGGACTGACCCGGATCGCAGATGTACCTCACGCCCCCGGTCCTGCAGATATCCGCGTATGCGACCATGTCCTCGAGATTTCCTGGTGCAATCAGGCAGATCGCATCTCTCGCCTTTGCATCCTCGAATTTGTATCCCGAAGGATATTTCATCGCCCCGGGATTAAATCCGGTTATCTGGTTGTCGGCCCTGTCGGTCGTGATATAGGCCCCTGCGGTGAATTCCTCCTCGATTATTTTGATCCCCGCGAGGGGAATATCGTTTTTTTTCAGCCAGTCAAAATAGCGCTGATAATCCTGTCCTATTGTCGCAAGGATGATCGGCCTCTCGTCGAGGCGTCTGAGCGAATACGCGATATTTCCTGCAGTGCCGCCGAATTTTTCGACCATCCCATTGACGGTAAAGCAGACATTCAGGATGTGGATCTTGTCGGGAAGGATGTGGTCGGAAAAGTTTCCGGGGAAGTCCATGATCCTGTCATAGGCGAGGGAGCCGGATATGTACGCCTGCATAAGAGTTCCCCGCAGCTTCCTACTCGAGAGAGCGGAGTTCACTCTCCACGGTCGCCTTTTGCTGCAGTAGCTCACCCTTTCTTACCTGGACGTCCGAGAGTTCCTGCCGGAGCGGGGCCAGATCGTTCTCCAATTGTCTCAACTGCAGAGAGTTGTAGGAAAGCCGGGACCCTTTCCGGTCGTTTATCGCCTTTACCAACCGTTGTTCGTTTTCCTCAACCGTCTTGATCTCGGAGTTGATCGAGTCCAGTTGTCCTCTCAGAACACTTGTCCGGTAACTCTTGTCGTTTGGTTCGGCAGCAGGAGGGGCTGCAGGGACTTCCTCTTCAGCAGCTCCCGGAGCCTCTTCTCTTCGAAAATCCTTCTCAGGAGCCCCGGATTCCTCGATCTTCAGAACGTCCTTTTCCGGCACCCCGAGAGAACCGCCGCCGAAATAGATAATCAGTTCCCCATCCCTTCTTTCGTACGAGCTGACCCCCGACATTGCTGAACCATTCTTGAGATAGATCTTGTACGCGGCGTCGGCAGGGAAGGGTAACAGCAGAACCAGGACAAGCAGGAATACCTTTGACATTATTGCCTCCTTAATTCTCGCAGTAGATCCTCTGCAACTTTCGTATTGAATCCTTTTATCTTCCTGATCTCATCGACGGTTGCGTTCCTCACAGCCTCTATACTACCAAAAACCCTCAAAAGTTCAAACCTCCTTTTCTTTCCTATACCGGGGACTTTCTCCAGAGGAGATTCCATCAGTTTCCTGTCGCGCAGCTTCCTGTGAAAACTTACTGCGAACCTGTGCACCTCGTCACGGATTCTTTTCAGGAGAAGGGATGCAGGGTCCCCGTCTTCCAGATCCACGACGCTGGTTGAAGAGGTGACCGCCCTGTCAGGGTCTTTTGCGACGGCGATAAACATCGGAGGACTTCCGCCGGTGAGGGTAAAAGAATTTGACGTGATCACTTTCCTTGCGGTTTCGAGGTGCCCTTTCCCCCCGTCGATCACGATGAGGTCGGGAATGTTCTCGCCTAGGTTCTTCAGCGTTCTCGTGATAAGCTCGTCCATCATCGCGTAGTCGTCTATTCCCGGAACGGCCCTTATCCTCACATGACGGTAAAGCTCCTTCACAAATTCATTGTCCCTCCAGTAAACGAATGCGCCGACAGATTCACTCCCGCCTGTAGTCGAGACGTCAAAGGCGCCGATGCTCCGAGGTATGCGCGGCAATGAAAGGCGCTCCTTTAGCGACGCGAGCTTTTCTTCCGGTGCTGACATCCTCCTGCTTTGAAATTGCACTTCGGCGTTTTCCAGTGCCATCTGTATCAGTTCTTGTTTCTTCCCATCTCGCGGAACAGTTATTCTGACAGTCTCCCCCTTCTTTGTCTTCAGCCATGTCCTGAGATTCTTCAGTTCCGCAGGCTTTGTCTTGACGATGAGCTCGTCCGGAGGGATGATCTCCTTTGCGTAAAAGAGTTCAATGAAACCGTGCAGGGCCTCTGGTTCGGAGAGCCCTCCTATCTCCTTCAGAAAGAAGTCCTTGGCTCCGATCACTATGCCGTTCCTTATAAAGAAAACGTCGAATACCGCATCCGTCTTGTCGGTATAGTACCCGATTACGTCGATATCCCCGAGCTCATACGAGACAACCCGTTGGGATTCCCATACCTGCGTTATATGACTTATCCTGTCTCGTATCCGCGCGGCCTCCTCAAACTTCAGCTCTTCGGAGAGGGCCAGCATCTTCTCTTCGAGCGTCTTGAGAAGTTCGGACCTCTCTCCGCTCAGAAAGAGCCTCACCTCTTCGACGATTCGCAAATACTCGGCCCTGCCGATCTTGTCTGCGCACGGAGCGGGGCATCTGCCCATCTGATGCTGGATGCAGGGCCTCATGGGTCTGTCGAGACTGTATTTGCATACCCTGATGGGGAAATTTCTCCTTATGAAGGCGAGGGCATTCCACATACTCTGTGCCGGGACATAAGGCCCGAAGTATATGCTGCCGTCTTTCACGATCCGCCTCACAACTTCGAGCCTTGGCCATTCTTCTGCCATGGTAAGTTTCAGATAAGGATAGTTCTTGTCGTCCCGGAGGACAATGTTAAAACGAGGCCTGTACTGCTTAATAAGATTGGCTTCCAGTACGAGCGCTTCGAGTTCATTTTCCGTCACAATATAGGAAACACCAGTAACGAGCTTCATCATCGAAGACTTTCTCGCATCGAGACGGGAGGGTTCTTGAAAATATGTTCTGAGGCGATTCCTGAGGTTTTTCGCCTTTCCGACATAAAGAACCTTATCTCTGGGACCTTTGAAAGTGTAAACTCCCGGCTTTGTCGGGGCTTGGGAAACTTTCTCCTTTGTCTTCATTAACTTATACTACACAGAGGGCCGAAATCTCGTCAAGTGAGTGAAACTATGAGCTATTGATACTGATAAAGCGATATTTAGAGAAACTGGCAGTATTTATGATCTTTTGACTTATATTATCGCATAATTGGCTGCGAACGACATTATTTTTTGATTGACTCCTTCTCCAAAAATGTTATGCTATATGTAGAGGTAGAAAAAGAGATTCTAAGGTGTGGTGAAAAATACACTCTTTGGAGTTGTTTTTCCTTTGCAGCATCTCGGGACTCGAGTAGGCTGAGGGAACAACTTAAGAACGGGAATCAGAGCGCAAGCGTGGTGATGCACGCCCCAGAACCGGGGAAGGTGAGGGGAAGCCTGAAATGCTTGCCGAGATACCCACTTGTTGGAAGCCTCGGAAGGCTCGGAGTCCCGGGATACTGTGGTGAGTTCTTTGAAAACTAAAAAGTAGGTCACTGTCGATTTCGAGTTGAAACCAGTTTCAAATGAGAGTTTGATCCTGGCTCAGAACGAACGCTGGCGGCGTGCCTAACACATGCAAGTCGAACGGAGTTAATTAGCAGCACTGAGCTGGCAAGCTCGCAAGCCAACAAGCCGGCAAGCAAAGACGATTAAGAGCGGTTATAGGTTTTTATTGATTAAGCTTGTAAGCCTGTTAGCTTGT
>JAMCWJ010000062.1:10579-20991 GCA_023475105.1 Nitrospirota bacterium | reverse complement strand
GCATCGGTGAGCATGGTGGTGGGCGCGATATTCGGCACCGCCGCCGGCTATATAGTTGAAGCGCTCACCAGCGCGACCGCAGCAAAGGCCCCTGCCGAAGAGGCGCACGTGAAGGCCAAGTAACCGGAAAGAGGGAGGCGTCATCCGCCTCCCTCTTGGCTGTCCGACGGGAAACTCTTTCGGGGGAATAAATTTAGGCGAATAAATTTATAAGTTTTTTTAATTGTAAAAGCCAAGATAGTCATTGTAAAATCGTGTGAATTGATCGCTTCCGGACGGAGGAAGCGCAGAGGGTGCGGGATAAAGTGACGGGGGTCGAGACTGTGTCCTGATGTCTCCTCTTTTGTATGGAGTGTGGCTTGCCGTCCGTCATGCCGTCTTTATCACGCAACAGAGCTTTCTCCTACGCAGGCATTGCCTGCCAGACTGCCAGAATGAGGGAGGGTACATGAAAAAGCTTTTGCTGTGTTCAGCGCTCTTGCTGGGATTGCTCTCACTGCTTCCGCCGCCGGCATTGGCTGAAACGTTTACCTGCCTTGCCTGCCACAGCGCCATGAAGGGCAAGGTCAGGACTGATAAGGGATCGTTCATTGAAGTCAACATCGATGAGCAGCGTTTCTCCAAGTCCGTTCATGGCGGCATGGGGTGCACGGCGTGCCACAAGACATTCAAGGACAATCCGCATGAACGGCCCCAAGCGGATGTCTCAAGAAAGATATCGGAGCTCGCAAATCTTGTCTCTCCGAAGGCGAAGGTCGACTCTGTCGCGTATGCCGCATGCGACGACTGCCACGGTGAGATCTACAAGAAGGTCTCGGAAAGCATCCACGGGAAAAACGTTATCGAAAAAAGGCAGCATGACGGGGCCCTCTGCCTCGACTGCCACGGTTCTCCTCACTACATAATGCCGCAGAAATCGAAGGAGTCCATGGTGAACCGGTCGTCGGTGGTGAAGACGTGCGGTGAGTGCCACGAAAATGAGGAAATCGCGAAGAAGTACAATCTCGGGACGCAGATTGTAGAAAAATACGAAGAGAGCTTTCACGGGAAGAAATACAGACTGGGACACCCCGGAGTGCCGACATGCGTCAGCTGTCACGGCGCCCATGACATAAGGAAATGGGACGACCCGGCGTCGCCCGTTTCATGGGAAAAGAGAACGATTACCTGTGGAAAGTGCCATCCCGGTGCGAACAGGAGGTTCGTGGCTTCCATCACCCATAAGCCGGTCGGGAAAGACAACCCGATACCGTATTACGCGGAAAAGGGATTGATCGTGCTCACCATGGGAACGATTGCCTTCGTGATCTTCCATGTCTTCCTCGAAGCGCTTGCCGACATTCGGGACCGCGTATTCAGAAAGAAAAAGGAGGAACACCATGACTAATACGAAACCGGCGGAAGTTCAGCGGTTCAACGGCATCTTCAGGATTCAGCACGTGATTCTCCTCGTCACCTTCCTGCTCCTCGCCTTTACCGGCTGGGCCCTCAAGTATCCGGAGCCGGCCCTTCAGCATACCGGCTGGTGGATACGGCTGTGGGGGGGAGCGAAAACAGCGGGCATCATCCACCGCGTGGCCGGTGTGATCATGATCTCCGACTTTCTGTGGCACATCGTCTACGTCGTTTCCCAGCTCCTCACGGGAAAGATGAAGTTCAATCCGGTGACTACGGTGGTGCCGATGCCGAGCGATATAAAAAACGCGACCCAGAATATCCTCTACTTTATCGGTCTGAGCGATACGAAACCGAAATTCGGCAGATTCAACTACATCCAGAAATTCGACTACTGGGCGGTCTTCTGGGGCATGGCGATCATCGGTTTTTCAGGATTGGTGCTCGCATTCCCGACGAAGGCGGCGATCTTTCTGCCCCAGTGGAGCGCCAACTGGATATGGGAAGTCTTCTTCATCCTCCACAGCGATGAGGCGCTTTTGGCGATCACCTACATACTCATCATGCACTTTTACTCCGAGCACCTGAAATGGGAGAATTTCCCGATGAGTATGACGTGGATCACGGGCAGACTCCCGATGCGTCATTTCAAGGAGGAGCATCCCCTGGAATACGAACTCGAGATGAAGGAGAACCCCGGGGCTTTCAAGAATCCCGGAAATTCCTAGGAGGATGAGATGGAGGGCCTATTGATGAGGTGGTGTATCTGTGTGTGTCTCCTTGTTCTTTCCGTCTCATGTTCTCCGTATGCTGAAAAGGAGAGGGCGGAGAAGCCCCGGGAAAGGGTCGTCAGCAGGGATGAGGCGATAGGGGAGCTTCCCTGCTTCAAATGCCATTCATACCAGAGGTTCGTTTCCCCTGAAAAGGGAACATTCCCGCACGCCCGCCATATCGATTCGGGATATCATTGCAACCAATGCCACAGTTTCAGGTCGCACCGCTTCATGAAGACGGACTCATCGGTCTGCAACAGCTGCCACAACGTAAAGACCTTCACCTATGCCTCGTCGGCATTACCTGCGAAATTCAATCATGAATCCCATGCGAAGCAGGGGTGCAGGGAGTGCCATACGGCGATCTTTCAGATGAAGAAAGGTTCGGCGAGAATCACCATGGACGCAATCTACCATGGGAGGTATTGCGGGGCCTGTCATAACGGCAAGAAGGCCTTTGCCTCCTCTCAGTGCGCCCGGTGCCATGACATGAAGGCCTTCAGAAAATCCGTCTCTTACAAGGTCGAGGGTGTCGGAAACGTCTCGTTCAGCCACGAGTTCCACACCCAGGTCTTCACCTGCGACCAGTGTCATCCTGCTGTGTTTACGATGAGAAGGTCACAGGGGAAGATGAAGATGGATGCGATGTATGCGGGCAAGTACTGCGGGGCCTGTCATAACGGGGAGAAGGCCTTTGCCTCGACTGACTGCGGGAAATGTCATAAGCAGTAACGAAAGGGACAACGGAGAAGGAAAAGAGGGGGCCGGGATTTTCCCGGCCCCCTCTTTTGTCTGCGCCCTTAGGAGTTTTCAGGGGTCCTATTGAAGCTTGAGGACATCTCCCCTTTTCAGTCCGCTCCCGGACTGCAGAAAACCCACTGAATATTTGTCCTGTACGTCCCGGACTTCCACCGTGCCCATGAGTTTTTCGTCAGCGCCGAGTTTGAGCCCCGTATCAGGATCGACGATGTCTTCACCCACCGAGTATGCATAGAATTTGAGCCCTCTGTGGATGTTCATCTGCGACCCGGCGTTGATATAGATCTTGTTGCCCTCCGCCTTTACTACTTTGGCGCTGAAGGGCACACTCTCCATGTTTGCGATGATGAAGCTGACGGCGTCCTGTATCGCCTGCCTCGTCGCCTGGCCGAGCGGGGTGTTCTTGAAAGTCTCGGCGCCGAAATCCACATCTCCCCTCGAGACCCCGACACTGACACCGGAGGACTCCGCCTTGCCGACGGCGCTATGGGACTGCAAGACCTGTCCGGTCGTGGTATCGACCAGCCGTATGTCTACAGCGACATGTGCGTTGGAGGATTTCCCTCCGATCCTGAAACCGGCAATACCGATTCCTCCGCCGGTGCCGGACTCATTCAGGGTGAATTCCGATACGACGCCTCTTACGATGATCTGCGCGCCGAGGACCTGGCCGACCTTCGCAGCCGTTTCTTTTCTCACCGCTCCTGACTGGCCGAGTTCCTGTTCCCCGAGAACGTCCTGCAAGGCCTGGCGTTCGACAACCACGAACTTTCCCGTTCTCATGAGTTCCGTGGTGAGCATCTCCGCAAACCCGTCGCCGAGTCTCCAGTTGCCGTACACGCCCGTCACCTTATTTTCGAACTTCGTTACGGCGATCCTCTTTTTCGGCCCGGTATAAGGCTGATACACAGGGTCTGACTGGCCGGCCTGTGCAATCAGAAGATATCCGCTCTTCGACGAATCATTCGCATAGGAAAACCCGGAACTGAGAAAAGCGACGACACAGACAAACAGAAACAACGACCTCTTACTCATGAATCCTCCCCTTTCAATCCTCATTTCGATTGCGTCGATATTTTTTGCGCCCGCTGCCTCAGGCAATTATAGAACAGCAAAGCTCATAAATCAATACGCCGCACAAGCCGGTCCACCGCGGCAGGATCACACTAGTGCCGGTAACAGCCCCGACCCGGCTCGAAGTGGTACCCGGGAGGACAGGATCTGCCTCTTTCCCACCAGAAGGGAAAACCCGGGGACTGAAATCTTGACCTGAAATAGTCCGAATCTTCGGGATAACAGTATTCATAGGTGCCTGTGTAGGGGTCATAGCAGAGCGGCTCGTCGTATCCCCCTGGCTGCGCCGGCGCCAAGGTCCCTTCTCTTTCGGAAGGGGCGGTATAGTCCCCGGGCTGAGTCTGACCGGGAGTTTCACCGGTTTCAGGCCTTTCCTTTGAATACGGCATCTGCCTCTGGAACTCTTCGCCGAGCCGGTCGGCCTTGTCGATTTCACCCGATGTGGCGCTCAGACATTTCCCTCCGGAGAAAAGGAACAGGCAGATTGCCGCCATAAAAACCTTCAGAGTGTCTTTCATTTTCGGCCCCCTCAAAAAATCTTCATCTCATTTCCGATCAGGATCCACAGTTACCTGTTTCCCTGTTCAAGGAACATCCTTCTGAAACCGATACCGAGTCCTATCTCCATATCGACCTCATAACTGCCGTCGGCGAGCAGCCTTTCTTCCGAAACCCATGCCCCCTTAATGAAGCCGTCGACTCTCGCCCTTATCGTATCCTGCTTGAGTGCGAAATCCCGGACCGTAGAGTCGGAGACGACCGTAACGCTATAGGCCTGTTCAAGGAGGTTTCTGAGCGCCTCGATCTTGGCGGCCCTGAGGGCCATCAGCCGCGCCTGCGCCTGACTCGTCGCTCCGGGCGGAGGGATCGCACTGCCCTTTGCCCTGAGGATTACCGGTCCCCATATCTCGTCCTGGGCAAGCGTCTTTCTGTAGAGCACTTGTATCACCTCGGGCGGCGCCACGACCGCGGGCACCGGCGCCTTCCCCTTCTCGATATAGGTCATCTTGCCCGCAGGGACGAGTACCTGTTGTCCGACCGCCTCATCGCTGTTTCTGATATCGACCCTGCCTTCCGCGACTGCAACCCCTGTTTTCTGCGTTTCGCCGTTTTCGACCCATACGACGAAGGAGGTGCCCCGCGCCGCGGAAACTGACGTGGGGGTGTGTATTTCGAGCGCCGACTTTCCTACGATCACGTTCACGGTGCCGTTCACGAGGTTGAAGACGGAGGTCTTTCCCTTTTTTCCGAGGTGAGTCGATATCGAGACCTTCGAGTTCTCGCCGATCATGAGGAGCGAGTCGTCGACGAAGAGGAGCTTCACCCTGGATTTGTCGGCGGTCTTCACTGTGTCCGCCCAGAATATGGCTCCATTCTTTCTGGCGTCGACAGTCTCTTTTTCTCTCAGGATGTTTGCGGAGCCCTTCAGGTCCCTGACGCTGCCGACCCCTTTTTCGGCCGCTGCAGCGCCGATTCCCCCAAGGACCGAAAACAGGGCAGCCACAAGAAGCAAGAGAAATGCCTTCTCAGTAAGCATGCGTTACACTCTCCCTTTCTACTTTGTCGCACATGTCAGGCTGCTCGAATCGGAGAAGGTCACCAAGGCTGTGCTGCGGGACGCGTTCGGATTGAACGTCCAGCTGCAGCGCGCCAGTATTTGCCCGTTCCTGCCGGAAACGAATTTTACGGTTCCTCCCTGGGGAGACACGTTCAGGCTGATGGTGCGTTTCTGTCCCGGCCCCAGCTTGTTTTGGGGACCGAAGTTGTCCTGTCCCTCGACGAAGATGTGGACATTATCCCCCGCCTTGTTCTGCAATTCCGCAGTGACGCTTTGGATCGCACCCGAACTTGAACCTGAGCCGGAACCCGGGGTCGAACCGGAACTTGAGGTCGAGGCCGTCCCTGATCTGGAAGTGCTCTCTCCATATTGGCCGCCCTTTCCCCAATTTGGGTTACCCGGGTAATACCCGCCGGCTCCTGTAACCTCGTCGCGCGGATAGTCGTACGACGGGTATCCGATCGGGTAAGACGTTTTCTTTCCGCTGTCGTCCTGCTTCTCTCCCGCGCCGGTATAGCTCTCGGGCTGGCTGGCCGGCGCCTGCTGGGAAGCCTCTGACCCCTTCGATTTTCCCTGCCCTTCCTGGAATTTTCCTCCGAGCTTGTCCGCGCTCGCGATGTGGGTCGGCTTCGACCCGGGGTTCTTGAAATTGGGATCACTGGTCGGGTCATATCCGCCCGGTGGTTGCCGGCCGTCCTTGCCCTGCTTCCCGGAGGCAGTATCTTTTGTGGGAGAGCCCCGGTTTTCCGAAGTATCCCTGCCGCTCCCCTTGTTGAAAATATTATCCACCGTATCCAACTCGATGTCGCCAACGTCGATGCTGCCCCGCTGCGCGGTCTCTTTTGTGATAGTAACGAAATATCTCTTTATGGGCCAAAGGTCTTTATATACGGTAAAAGGATCTGCCCTCGTGCCCATGTCATCGGAATACCTCTTTTGCGCCATCACCTCATATACCCCTGAAAGGAGCATGTTCCCCGCCCTGATGCTGAAGCGGCCGTTCGATCCCGATTTCCAGGCATCTCTGTAATAAGTCCCACCCTGGCTCGAGAGGAGAGATATCTGTGCATTGCCGACAGGTTTTTTCAAACCCCGCAGAACGGTTCTGCCTTTTACCGTTACGCGTTCGATGTCGGGTGTCGGACCGGAATCCGCAGACTCCGACCTTTTCTTTCCCGTATATTCCTCGTAGCCCTTTTCCCCGACGACGACGAGCCAGACGCCCCTGAGGGTGCAATGGCTCTGCTCACCTCCCACATAAATGCAATTGCAGCCTTTACTGCCGTATACCTTCCCGATTCCTTCACCGACCGCCTTCACATTGGCTCCTTCACCGACTTTTCCCTCGTCGCGCAGCATGCTTCCCGGCTCCGCATAGTAAGATGCCTCATAACAGTTTGTAAAGCTCTCGATCTGTTTCATGTCCTCTGTTCTGAACCAGCTTCCGGCCTGCGGCATCACGAACATACGGGTCTCATTGAGATTCATTTCGACTGTTCCGAACACACTCTCCCTCAGGTTGGGCGGTATTCCGCTCCGGAATCCCGGCGCCGGGGGGCCGAGAGACGAATAAGAGGAGGCTCCGGGTGTCACCGTCGGACGCTTCCACGAAGAGGGCGGCGATGAAGCGTCCGCGGAATCGCCGCCAGAGGAGCCTCCCGACGCAACCTTGCCGAGAGCGGTAAAGACGTACCGATTGTAGTACGAACCGGTGGCGCTGAAATAAACCTTCCCCCCGCTCAGGGAAACCGAAAAAGACCCGCTCCGCTGTTCGTCGTTGCCGCACCATCTCACTGTCCCTGTCCATGTCCCGCTGATCGCCCCTTTCCCTTCCCATTGTCCCTCTACGTTCCCTTTCAGGTTGAACTCCGCACCGGGAAGGCGTGCATTGGAATGGCATACGGCATCAAGACTCAGGTTTCCCGTAATATTGGTGCCGCTTATTGAAAGATTCATTCGCGCATTTCTCACGGAATCGGATTCGAGATATCCAGAGTATTGAAATGTTTCCTGCGCCGATGCCCGATCTGCGAGAAAGAACAAGGCAAATGCCGTTGCTATGCTGAAGGCGGCTGTCCTCAACCGGTTTCCCTCATCTCTCGAGAATCGCCTTGATATCGACCCTGTTGGGAGTCACGTTCGTCGGTTCGAGCCTGAAACCGGAAAATCTCCTCGCCGCGAGCTCGTCCGCGATATTGCTCGACTTCCCTCCGTAATCCAGCGACAGTTCGGCCGCGCCTCCCGTAAAGCTCCTCTGGTTCACCGCCCTGACTCCCTGCATCTCCTTTTCCAGGAACCTCTTTATCGCGGCAAGATGCCGGTACGAAACGAGGCCGCTTATCATCACAACCATCTCCTGAGAGCGGCCGTAGACCTCTCCGCTCCACTGCCGTATGATGTCCTGCATCAGATCATCTGCGAGCTTCTCACTCGCCTCTTTAATGGCGAGGGCGCCGCCCTGCAGCTCGTCGATGTGGACCTGCGCTCCGGTTGCGCTTCGCGAAGAGATCACTCTAGCGGTGTCCGTCCTGATCACTCTCGCCTGGAGGGTCGCCTGGAGCGACTGCAGCTTCGTTCCGTAAAGCTTGCCGCCCGCATTCTTCGAGAAGGCCTTGCCGGTGATCACGATCTGAGCCCCGTATTTGAGGCCCTCCGCCGCAGCGGCTGCAGAGTCCCCTTCCAGCATCCGCAGCGCCTTGTCCCGCGTGATGTTCGCCTTTACCGTGGCCGGGTCGACGACGGTGAAGCCGGCGCCTATGAATTTTTCCATTATGGTCGATTCAGCCTGCCCCACTCCTTCCCATCCCGTGGTCCCGTACATCCCGCCGACCTTCTCGTCGATGATGACCATCACTTTCGGCTTTTCCTTAAGAGCCTGGAGAAGTCCGAGGGCGCGCAGGTCGTCCATGAGGTTTGCCTTGCCCACCTCGGCCTGAATCGTCACTTTATAGAGGTCTCCTTGGGGGCCCTCCGAAATCACCTTGTAGCGTTCCACGTACCCTGCGGTCTGAGCGAGTATCTTGTCGTGGATGACCTTGTAGTTTTCACTCATCGAGTCCGAAGAGACGACAGTCCCAACCGCCTGCTCGACCGCTTTTCTCAGTGCGTCGTCGATCGCCTTGTCGCGGGCGGCCGCGGTGTTGCCGCCGATAATGGCTGCGAAGCCGTCCGCGCCGATGGTTTCTCCGGCATAACTGTCCGGAATCCCGGCGAACAGCAGGGACGACAGGATGCAGGTGAGGATCAGGATTCCTCTTGCAGGAAAGCTTCTCACGGGAAGATCCTCCTGAATTCATAGCCGAGGGTGAGTTCCACGTCGACTTCTGCGCTGCCGTCATTGAGATACCGCGTATCGACTACCCGCGCACCCCTGACGAAGGCCTCGACCCTCGCCCGTATCGTGTCGTTCTGTGTGATGAAATCCTTCACCGTAGTATGTGAGGATATGGTGACTCCGTAAGCCTGTTCAAGGAGATTCCTCAGGGCGTCGACCTTCGCCGCTCTCTCCGCCATGAGCCTTGCCTGGGCCTGGTTCACGGCCGTTGCAGGCGGAGCACCGGCTCCCTTTGCGGAGATCTTTATGGGCACCCACTCGGCCCTCGGTTCCGGTTGCGCCTGCTGTGAAGCGCAGCCCGCCAGGACCATAACCGCAAGAACCGCTGCGACAAATACCGTCCTTCCCGTCATCCCGTACCTCCTCATCTCACAAAAGCTCTTCTTAAGGGTTCCATTTCTACTTCGACCTCGACCTCATAGCTTCCGTCGGGCATCTGCCTCTCCGATACGACCCGTGCGCCCTGGACAAAGGTGTGCAGTCTTGCGCGCATCTCGTCACTCTGGGTCACGAAGTCCCTCACATACGAGTCGCTCGATATCCTCACCCCTTTCACCTGTTCCGCAAGGTTCCTCAGGGCATCCATCTTTGCGGCCCTCTTCGCCATCAAGGTCTTCTCAGTGTAAGTCATGCCCGGATCCCTCGGTTCCACCCCGTACCCTTTCGCCCTCACGACATCGGGGGAGGGCGGTTCCGGAGCGGGCTCCGCGAACGAACCTGACGCGGTCCCGTACCCGGTGGCAGTGAAGGTCCGGTAGTCATACGAAAGGCGTCTTCCCAAAATGTCCTCCACTTGCCCCAGGGTGATTTCGACCGTGACCTCCGAGGTGCCGTCGGGACGCTCCGCATAATCGATTTCCCGCGCTCCGCTGATCACCGTATCCAGCCTCGCCCTCACCACATCGGACTGCGTCACGAAGTCCCTGACCGTGGTGCGGGAATCGATACTCACCCCGTATACCGTTTCGGCCAGATTCCTCAGTGCATCGACCTTTGCCGCCCGTTTTGCGAGCAGTCTCGACTGGGAATCGTCCTGCGCGCCTGCGGCGGCAGGGAAAGCTATGATGCAGGCGAGTGCGATACCTGTGAGCGAAGAACTGAAAATTCGAAACAGGCATGTTTTCATGCGAACCTCCGTCTCCCTATTCAAATTTTACCGATCGCTTTATGATTGCGTACCATTTATCCAGCGGCACCGGAGAAGGTCCGTTGCGGGTGACGCCGGCTTTTTTCTTCTGCGTTCCCGGGGAAACAAGAACGCCTCCGGTCCGAACTCTCGCGCGGATCTTTATTCCTCCGTCCCCGAGGTACTCTTCATTTTCTACCGTCATACCTTTCACGAACCCGGAAAGGCCGGTGTAAAAGGTGCGTTCGTCGTACCCCTGTGCTTCTGCGCCCGCCAGTGCATTCCTGTATGCGTCGAGGATCGCCGCCCTCCGCGCCATTAGTCGCGCCTGTGCGGCGTTTTGCGCCTTTATAGGCGGATAACCTATCCCGGTCACCTCAAGGGCGCCGTTCC
>JAMCWJ010000062.1:0-10569 GCA_023475105.1 Nitrospirota bacterium | reverse complement strand
ACGGTGGTCAGGATCGCCGTCGCCTCCTCCGGCAGGGGCATATGCAGGGAAGATGATCAGTACGAAAAAAATGAGTGCTGCCAAGGCATGCATAGGATGCTTGTTATCTCCATTCGCCATGAACGTGTATTTTCGAGGCAGATGCCTTCTCTGTCCCGCTCGCCACTGAAGCCGTTTCTTTTAAAAATACCTTTGCCTATTTCTTATGTCAAGGTAAAATTCACTTCCGCCGGCGCCCTGATCTAAATTGCTTTTTCGCCGGGCGCTGTTATAATAGGGTTTAATATGATCGGAGGAAAAAAAATGGCGAAAATAATGATAACGGCGTGTATCGTGGCGTTGGCGATGCTCTTCGACGCAGCGGGTGTTGTTGCGGAGAACAAGATCTATAGCAATAAGGACCTCGAGAAATATATCAAGACAAAAGGCATGGAAGCGCCTGCAGGCAAAGAAGCGCCGATCAAATTCATGGGGAAAAAGGTCACTCTCGATTTCTCCGATGCGAATCTGACCAGCGTGCTCAGTCTCATCGCGGATATTGCCCGCAAGGACGGCTACACCGTAACAGTCGACCCGAAGATTCAGGGAAAGATTACGCTGAAGATGACCAACGTGCCGTGGAACCAGGCGCTCGACTTTTTCGTCGAAAGCCATGGTCTCGCAAAAACCGTCAAAGACAAGATGATCATGATCGTCCCAGGCAAGTGAATGTCCGGACAGGGGCGGTTTCCGAAGCGCTGCCGCCCTATTTCCCCCACTTTTGGCGGAACCATTCCGTCGTGATCCTCAGTCCTTCTTCGAAGGCTACCTTCGGCTTCCATCCCAGATCGCGAAAGGCTTTTTCAGCGGTCACTTCCTTGCCGCCGAAGTCGCCGGGCCGCTCCGGCACAAACTCGATCTTCACCTGTTCTCCGATGGCGGCGCGCACTCCTTCCGCGACTTCGAGCACCGTCACCTTTTTCGGGCCCTCAAGGTTGTAAGTCTGGTTTGCCGCTATGTCTTTCATGGCAAGGACATGCGCTTCGGCCAGATCCCTCACATAAATGAAGTTCCGGAACTGGCCGCCTTTTCCCGCCACAGTGAGGGGCTCGCCGTTCAGCGCCTTCCTGACGAAGATCGGAATGAGCAGTTCCTCGCGCATGCGCGGTCCGTAAGGGATTCCGAGCCGGAGGACGGTAAAGGGGACGTTGTAGAGCTGATGATAGTTGTGGCAGATCATCTCGCAGGCCATCTTGGATGAGGTGTAGATGTGGCCCGCTCCGTTAAGGTAGAAGGGGACCGATTCGTCCAGGGGTTCTCCGTTCGGCGAGCCGTTGTATACCCAGACCGTCGAGGCCAGGTAGACACGCCGGGCGCCGTTGACCCTTGCAGACTCCAGTACGTGGGCTGTCCCAAGCACATTAAGCGCCGTCGTATAGACGGGATACTTGAAGGCATAGTTCACGTTCGAGACCGCGGCGAGGTGGAAGATGTGTTCGGCGCCCCGCGTCGCCGCGAGGACCGAAGACATATCCATGAGGTCGACGTCCTCGAATGCGACATCAGCGCGATGGGGACGAACGCGGTGGTCGATGACCGTCACCTCGTTTCCTGCATCGACAAGCGTATCGACGACATGGGAACCGATGAAACCGCTTCCCCCTGTGACAACGACTTTCGCCATGGTAAAACTCCTTTATCCTATGGTTTCTTGCAGTGCGGCAAGTACGCGGTGCGCCTCTTCGTCCGTCATGCCTGCAAAGACCGGCAGGCAGATGTGGCGGGCGCAGTAATCCTCTGAAACAGGCAACGCGCCGGTAACGTACTGTGCGAAGACCGGCTGCCTGTGCAGGGGCTCTTCATAGACCTCTCCGGAAAGGGAGACGCCGTAGCGCTCACGCAGTGCGGCCTTGAGCGCCTTCCTGTCTTTCAGTTCCTTTGGAACGGCGATGTACTTGTAATAGTTGCATTCTCCTCCGGGAAGAACGTCGAGTGTCCTCAGATTGCGGAATTCCTTTATGCCCAGGTCATAGATCTTCGCTATCCTCTGACGGTCTGAAATCATGGACGGCAGACGTTCCAGGTGCCTCAGGCCGATGATCGCATGGGGCTCCGACATCCGCCAGTTGTACCCCATGCGCACATGGGCATTCTGGGTGAAACTGGCCTTGCCCTGGTCCCGGTAAATGCGGGCCTCTGCCGCGATGCGATCATCGCTCGTTACGATCATCCCGCCTTCGGCGGAAGTCATGACCTTGGTGGGATAGAAGCTGAAGGAGCCGGCGATCCCGAACGCCCCGGCCTTCACGCCTCCGTAAGAAGAGCCGTGGGCATGGGCTGCGTCTTCAACGAGCCAAAGGCCATTTTTCCGGCAGAACTCCCGGAGGTCCCGGATCCTATGCGAGACGATGCCGCCGATATGAACGACAACGATACCCGCCGTCTTTGCGGTGAGTACCTTATCGAGATCTTCCGGTCGTATGGAGAAGGATTCAGGGTCCATCTCCGCCAGAACGGGACGTCCCCCGGCATGGACCACCGCAGCCGCGGTGGCAAAGAAGGTATTTGTAGGGAGCACGACGTCTTTCCCTTCAATCCCCATCGCCCTGAGAATGATCTCAAGGGCGCTTGTGCCGCTGTTGACCGCAACGGCATGGCGGACACCGCAAAACCGGGCGAAGTCCTCCTCGAACTGCGTTCCGTATTTGCCGAGAGTGAGTTGTCCTGTCGCAAGGACTTCCGCAATACGCTCTGCGATCCACGCGCGGTCCTCGGGCAGGAACTGGATCTTGGCGGCAGGAATCAGGGGCATCGTACCCCTTCCGCCTGTCTGCGCATTCTGAGCCTTTACCATGAATCCTCCGTGTATTCCGACTTTTGTTCGATCAGGTGTGCCTGTCCGCATCGGCGAGAGAGAGGCGCTCGCCGGCACACACATGTTTACCATGATATCTTCCGTGGACGTCATTGTCAAGGGAGGCGGCGCTTTTCCGCCGGGGCGACTCGATCAGCGGCGGAAGTTTTTCAGGGAGAAACACAGCCGCCGGCGTTGCCTTTACCGTACTTGTATTGACAAACAAAACATCGGATATTACCATGTACAATACATCCATACTCAGTGTGTGAAATCAGCTGTTCGAGGAGGACTTCACAGGAAGGAGAGAAATGGCGCGCTATCTGGTGACCGGCGGGGGCGGCTTTATCGGTTCCCATGTTGCGGAGGCCCTGGTCGGAAGAGGGGAACACGTGAGAATCCTCGATAATTTCTCGACGGGAAAAAAGGAGAACCTGTCGGCGCTGAGCCGCGGGATCGAAATAATCGAGGGAGACGTAAGGGACGCGGCCCTCTGTGAGCGCGCCGCAGAGGGGGTGGAATACGTTGTGCACCTCGCGGCGCTTCATGAAGTGCCGCGCTCCGTGAAACAACCGCTCGAAACGCACGAAATCAACGTGACCGGTATTCTGCATGTCCTCCTCGCTGCCCGGAACAAGGGGGTAAAACGCTTTGTCTATGCCTCATCTTCCGCGGTTTACGGAGACAGCCCTGTTCTGCCGAGGTCCGAAGAGACGGTATCGCCCGTTTCTTCGCCGTATGCGGCGAGCAAGATGGCGGGCGAGCATTACTGCCGGCTCTTCTCATCCCTCTACGGCCTTGAGACGGTCTGCCTGAGGTACTTCAATGTGTACGGACCCCGCCAGGATGCGGCCTCGCATTACGCCGGCGTCATTCCTAAATTCGTCTCCGCCCTCCTTGCCGGCGAGGCCCCGAACATCTATGGCGACGGAAAACAGTCGAGGGACTTCCTGTATGTCGGCGACTGCGTCGAAGCGACCCTCGCCGCATGTCTCGCTCCGGATCTTTCCGGAATTGTGATGAACATCGGCACGGGACGGCAGACTACGGTGAACGAACTCTGCGTTCTTCTTCAGGGAATCCTGCAAAGGCGGATCCCCCCGCGCTTCGGCCCGCCGCAACCCGGCGACATCCGCCATGACTATGCCGACGTGGGCAGGGCGAACCGCTTTCTCTCGTATCAGCCGGCCTGGGACATACACCAGGGGCTCGAGAAGACCGCCCGATGGTACGCGGAATACTTTACGGAGGTGGGAAATGAACAGCCCTGAAAGAAAGTCGGGAATGAAGACACTGCTTCTGAACCCTCCTTCGTTCGAGAATTTCGACGGCGGGGCGAGTTCGCGCTATCAGGCGACGCGGGAAATCACCTCTTTCTGGTATCCTGTCTGGCTCGCCTATCCGGCGGGACTGATCGAGGAAAGCAGGCTCCTCGATGCGCCTTCACACGGGGTGAGTCCCGAAGAGACGGTCCGCATCGCAGGGGCGTATGACTTTGTTGTCATCTTCACGAGCACGCCGGGGTTCAGGAGCGACGCGCGCCTCGCCGAAATGATAAAGGCCGCCAAACCCGGAATCAGGATCGCCTTCGTCGGTCCCCATGTGAGCATAAAGGCGGAAGAAAGTCTGAAGGTGTCTGCGGCGATCGACTTTGTGGCGAGGAAGGAATTCGATTACTCAGTGGCTGAATTCGCGTGGGGCAGGAGGCTCGAAGAGATTCAGGGGGTGAGCTTCAGAAAGAACGGGGCCGTCTTTCACAACCCGGATCGTCCTCCTCTCGAGGACCTGGACGGGTTGCCTTTCGCCGTTGATATCTACAAACGCGACCTCGATATCACCAGATACAATATTCCCTATCTCCGTCATCCCTACGTCTCCTTCTATACTTCCCGGGGATGTCCGGCGCAATGCACCTTCTGCCTCTGGCCCCAGACGATGAGCGGGCATCTATGGCGCACGCGAAGCACCGACAACGTGATTGCGGAAGTGAAGAGGGCCCTCGGGCTGTTCCCCGAAGCGAGGGAAATATTTTTTGACGACGACACGTTCACGTGGCGGAAGTCCAGGGTGCTTGAACTTTGCGGGAGGCTGAAGACGCTCGGTTTCACATGGTCCTGCAATTCGAGGGTCACTGCGGACTACGAGACCCTTAAGGCAATGACCGAGGCGGGCTGCCGGCTGCTGATCGTCGGCTTCGAGTCTGGCGATCCGGACATTCTCAGGAATATCAAGAAAGGGGCTACGGTTGAGCAGGCGCGCGCCTTCATGAAGCATTGCAAGCGCCTGGGACTTACGGTACACGGGGATTTCCAGATCGGACATCCCGGCGAAACGCGCGAGTCGATCAAGAGGACGATGCGTTTCGCAAGGGAACTCGATCCCGAGACGATTCAGGTCTCGATCTCCCATCCCTATCCGGGGACCGAATTCTACGATTACCTCGAAAAGCACCGGTATCTGACGGCTGCGGAAATGACCGACGAACTGGGACACCAACTCCCGAATATCCAGTATCCCGGTCTGAGCAGGGAGGAGATCGTGGAGGCCGTCGAAGACTTTTACGCGCGCTATTATTTCAGACCGCGTATTGTTTTCAGAATTGTCCGGCGCGCCCTCTTCGATGCGCAGGACCGCAAGAGACTGTACCGGGAGGCAAAAGAGTTTTTCCAGCTCCGCGCCAAACGAAAAAGCTTTCTGAAGACGCGGTCTTCCGGATAACTCCCGGGGGCACGTCCCGGGTGAGGAAGTAGTCCGCGCCCAATCCGCGGCCGTATTCGCACGCATTCCGTTTCAGGCTCCCGGCTAAGGATCATTCGTTCCGGGAGCCTGATTCCTTCGGCCTCAACCGCCCGTCCTTCGTCAGATCGAACTCGGAGCCGCGCCAGATGACCGTCCTTTTCGTGAACGATAGGAGCCACGAGGCAAGAGCGGCCGTGTCTCGGAAGGGAAGAAGGAGGAGACTTCTCAATCCCTCCCGGTCGCCGAGCCCGCACCGCATCACCACTGCGGCCGTTATCATGCGGACCGTGACGGCCCCGGTCAGGACGAGAAGGCCGACAGCGTCAGCCGACCGGAGCATCGCGAAGAAGAGAGAGAAAGGAACGGAGCGGGTCACGATGCTCGCGAAGAAACCGCCGGGCTGGGCTACCCGGGTGTTCTGGTCCCAGTAGACCTGATGGTTCCACCACTGGAGGGCGTTTTCGAAATCGACTACGATGTCGACGAAATAAGGCACGAGGACGCCCCTCTTTCCCGCGGACCAGATGCGGCGGCCCATCTCGTAATCTTCAACAAGATAGTCCGCCAGGCTCTCAAGCCCTCCCATCTCTTCGAGCGAGTCCCTGCGCATCGCGAGTGAGGCGCCGAGACAGAATTTCGAGGCTCCGGTGAGGTGGGCAAAAACGACGCCCGGGGTGAAATCGGCGTTAAAGGTGAGAAGCTCCATCTTTTCGAACCATCTCTCTGCGCCCGTGATTCTATAGAGGGTGCAGACAAACCCGACTTCACTGTCTGCGAGCGGCGCAATGATCGTCCTCAGATAATCCGGTCTCAGAAAGACGTCGCTGTCGCTGATCACGAGAAGATCGTTGCGGGCATGACGGAGCGCCCCGATCAGGTTATTGATCTTGCCGTTCGGACCGGCCTGGAAGTCCTCGATGACGACCGACACCTTCCCGGGGCCGAATTCTTCCTGGATTTCCCTGAGGAGAGGGACGACCGGGTCATTTCGGTCCTGTGCGGCGAAAACGACCTGGAAGTCGGGATAGTCCTGGAGACAGGAACTCCTGAGGGTCGCCTTCTGGTCTTTCTCGAGTCCGCGTACGGGTTTCAGTAGCGTTACGCCCGGCCACTCCTGAAAGAAGGACTTCTGTCCCGATGCTGGCCGGCGAGTAAAGCGCAGGAAAACGGGAACGCAGAGGACGGCGAAGGCCGCCCCCCCGATTACAGGGACCAGGCAGATCCACTGCAGGAAAGGAAGAAGGAATTCCATCAGTCCCGACCGCTCTCAGGCATCGCCGCGTTCATGACCCGTTCCCATTATACTAAATCGCCGTCCCGGCCGCATATCCCCGGTCCTGACTCTCCGGCAAGAGCTTGCGACACCGCATATCACATCCGAGGGAATGGTTATATAATACTATTAAGACTGCTGAGGTTCTGGTATGGAAAAGGAAAAGACTGCATCTATCCACCCGCTGCTTCAGAGGAAATATGAAGTCCTGAAGGAAGTGGTGGAGGGATATCCGAGTCTTCTCGAGAGCGCTGATGCGCTCGTCCTGGCGCTGGATCAGCCGCAGAGACAATGGGGGGCAATCCTTGAGAAGCTCCGCACCTGCGCACTGAAGAACTTTTCTCTCCACAACCGCCATCACAAGGGGGCGGAGGCGGTCGGGATTGTTACGGACGTGTTTCTTGAGGCCCTTGTCTCTGCCGACGGGGATACTCGGGAGGCTGCGGCCGACGGCCTTCTTTTTTATCTCGAAAAGCTCATCTCCGAAGGCGATGGGGATCTACGGAGGTATGCAGCGGTCCTGGCGAAGTGCTTCCGCGCTCTTTCCGCACTGCCGGGGCGCACGTTCTTCCTCCTCACCGCGCACCCCCGCCAGATAAAGAAACTCGGGAAGAAGCTGATCGAGAAAGTATCGCATGATTTCGACGTCAGACCTTTCCATGCATTGCTCCTTAGATACCTCTTGACGACCTATCAGTACTGGCTGAGGGAGGAGGACCCCGAGAGTTCGTTCAAGCGGAGGACGGGCGGTGCACTGAGCGAGGCCGAATACCGGGAACTCGGCGAATTGGTGTACCCCATATCTCACGCCAATTTGAAGGGCCTGATCCTTCATCTCGATGAGCATAAGGGCGACGGCGATTCTCTCGCCGGCCTGAAGGAACTCCTGGAGTTGCCCGGCTATATGCAGATTGTCGGCGCATACGAAGACCTCATCGGCCCCCTCTCCGCGCTGGGGGCAAGGAAGAGGGACTTTTCCGCGACGATGATGTATCTCTTCCAGATTATGGAGACCAAAGGTCTTTCGCATATCCATGAAGATACCCTCCGCGAGATAAGCCGTACGGTTTCACGCATCGTCGAAGAAGACGCCGGACAGGTAAAAGCCCTTCTGCCGGAAACGTTCATCGTTCTGAAAAGGAGCTTTGACGCCTATCCCGAAGCGGTCCTGTACTGCATCGAAAGGATCGGGAAGAAAGTCTATTCCCTGGGAGACAGCGACCTCGCGGAGCGGTTCATCCGCAAGGTGATCGCCGTCGGATTTCAATACCCGAAGGTGGCCGGTCTCACCGGCGAGTGGCAGGTGAAGGGCAACAAGGCTCACCTCAGGAATATCCGCGCCTGGCTCGATGTTGCCGAAAATAATCCGAAATGGTCCAAATCTCTCATATCGGCCCTGATCATCAATCTCAGACTTGGAGGAGTGCAGATCAACGACACCGACCTTTTCCAGAAGGATATTACGCAACTCCTGAACTCCGCCGTCGAACCGGTGTATCACTTTGTGAAACAGCTGGCGAAGGTCTTCCCTGTCTATTTCAACGAGATCAATGCGGAAGGGGAACTGAGGGACGTCTCGACTGAGATCGATGAATTGCTGAACGCCGCGGATCCCCTGATCCACTTTTTGCGCAAACTCTGTCATGTCGAAAGCAGCGCCCTTGTCCTCGACCTCATGGAGGCGGCGATGACTTTTTTCCTGACCAAGGACAAAAGACCCCTGCAACGATTTCTCCCGGACGATGTGTATGAGCTGGTCGCGACGGAGGGGCCCTTTGTCGACGAACTCGGCGCGGTTTTTGCAAGCATTTTCGCTGCGGGAAGAGTTCGCGGGATTCACGACCTCCTGGAGCTGACGAAGGATGAGGTCCATGCCCTCGCTGCCGCCGTGCCTGCCGTTTCCGAGCGAGAAAAGAGGCGGGCATACCTTGCGGTCAGGTTTTATCAGCTCCTGGAGCGCAAATACCGTCTGAGCCCCCAAAGTGCGGCGGAAGAGTTGCGGTATGCCGCGCAGATAGGCCTCCCCGACGCCGGCGGGCTCTCTGCGGTCCTGAAGGACGGCGACCCCTCCCGCTGTCTGCGGGAAATCCTGGATTATCTCGGACTGCTGAAGGGAGTTATCCTGTCTCCGGAACAGTATGAGGCGGTGGAGGACATCTCCCGCAAGCGGCATATCGCGGTCGGGATACCCTCGATGTACGGAAGGTATATCGAGAAGAAATTCAATGCCCTCTCGCTCACGTTCCGACTCGAGAGCCTTGCAAACGTCTTTTTTCAGAAACTGACCGATTCCTATGATTACACCTTCATAACGAGGGCCACGCTTTCGAAGATCGAAGAATGCAGCACCCTCCTTCTCAAGGCGCTCGAACTGGACGGGATCTACTCGAACCGCTTCAATAATATGCGCGAGCTGTTGTCGGGTGCGCTGAAGGAAACGAGTTTCTCTTTCTCGCAGTATGCGGACATATTCAGAGGGTTCTCGGAGGGTGTGCAGGACATCCTGGATACCTATTACACCGGCATCCACAGGAATAACCTCAGGACGATCATCCTCCAGATGGGTCGGGAGAACGTCCTGCCGAAATATCGGGGGCCCGGCGAGGGGAAGGGAGATTTTGACTTTGTCAACGCAATGTCGGAGCGCTTCCTCAGGGGGGTGATCGCAGGCTCTTTCGGACTCCAGCAACTCGACAATTTTGTCGGTGGGATACTGAAGACCTTGTCCGAACAGGCCGAAAGTCTGGACGTCCATGACCTCAATCTGCTCCTGAGCTACGATCCCGGTAAGGCCTTGTCGGGCATCCATTGCTGCAATGACGCTGCGAATGACCGGATACACCTCGGGAACAAAGCATACAATCTCGTAAAACTCGCCTCTCTCGGAGTCTCCGTGCCGCCCGGGTTCATTATCACCAGCGAGGTGTCCCGCTGCATGAGTGTGATCGGTAAATTCGGGCCTGCTCGCAGCCATCTCCACAGAGGGATTGACGCGCAGATGCAGACGCTCGAAGAACTCACCGGGAAAAAGTTCGGAGACCCGGACAATCCCCTCCTTGTGTCGGTGAGGAGCGGGGCAGCGGTCTCGATGCCGGGAATGATGAATTCTTTCCTGAATGTCGGAATCAACGAAGCGACGATCAGGGGGTTGATAGCGCAGACGGGGAAGCCGTGGTTTGCGTGGGACTGTTACCGGCGCTTTTTGCAGTGCTGGGGCATGTTTTTCGGAATCGAAAGAGACAGGTTCGACGGGGTCATGGACGCCTTCAAGGAGAAGTTCGGCGTCGGGATAAAAATCGAGTTCACGGCGGAGCAGATGAGGGAGGTCGCACTTGCCTACCGCCGCGAGATCATATCGCACGGGGTCGTTGTGAGCGACGACCCGAGGGTCCAGCTCGATACGGCGGTCTCTCTGGTCTTTCAGTCCTGGAATTCCCCGAAGGCGCAAACGTACCGTGAAATAATGGGGATATCCGAGGATTGGGGCACGGCGGTGATCGTACAGGCGATGGTGTATGGAAATCTCGGTTTCGATTCAGGCACAGGGGTGCTCTTCACCCGTAATCCCAGAGGACCTTCGGACAGGGCGATGCTTTGGGGCGATTTTTCGGTCGGCGCACAGGGGGAGGACGTCGTATCGGGGCTGGTAAAGACGCTCTGCATCTCGAATGAGCAAAGGGGCATCGAAGAAAGGACGTCCGAAAGAGCCTGCGATCACCCCCCT
>JAMCWJ010000064.1 GCA_023475105.1 Nitrospirota bacterium | reverse complement strand
CTGCGAGAAGGGTATCCAGGCGCTGAGGGACCAGGGAGTCGATGTTGAACTTGTGGAAGGAGACATAGTGGAGTAATATGACATGGCGCGGAATAATAGAAGAATACAGAGAATTTCTGCCTGTCTCCGATAAGACCCCCGTCGTCACCCTGAAGGAAGGGAATACACCGCTTGTCAGGACGGCGAACCTCGGGAAGAAGGCCGGTCTCGATCTCGATATCTTCCTGAAATTCGACGGCGCCAACCCGACTGGCTCTTTCAAAGACAGGGGCATGACGATGGCTATCTCGAAGGCCGTCGAGGCCGGTTCGAAAGCGGTGATATGCGCTTCGACCGGGAATACTTCGGCCTCTGCTGCCGCATACGCCGCGCGGGCAGGGATAAAGGCCATTGTCATCATTCCCGAGGGGAAAATCGCGCTCGGCAAGCTTGCCCAGGCGCTCATCCATGGAGCCAGTGTGCTGCAGATCGAGGGAAACTTCGATGAGGCGCTGAAAATCGTAAAGGGCCTCGTCGAGAAATATCCGATTACGCTCGTGAATTCGATCAATCCCTTCCGTATCGACGGTCAGAAGTCTGCGGCCTTTGAGATTTGCGACCAGTTGGAGGGCTTCCCCGAGTTCCATGCCCTGCCTGTCGGCAATGCCGGCAACATCACGGCCTATTGGAGAGGGTATAGGGAATTCAGGGAGAAGGGCAGGATCAAGGGTCTGCCGAAGATGCTCGGTTTTCAGGCGGCAGGGGCGGCGCCGATCGTTTTGGGCCATGCCGTCGAGAAGCCGGAGACCATTGCCACGGCGATACGGATCGGCAAACCTGCGAGCTGGAAGAGCGCTGAGGCGGCGAGGGATGAATCCGGAGGAAGGATAGAGGCGGTCACGGACAGCGAGATTCTTGAGGCTTACAGCCTCATCGCATCGTCGGAAGGGATCTTCTGCGAACCGGCGTCCGCCGCGTCTGTTGCGGGCGTCATAAAACTGTACAGGGAAGGATACCTAAAAAAAGGAACACGGATCGTCTGCACCCTGACAGGAAACGGGCTGAAGGACCCTGACACGGTCTTCAAAGTCGCCGAGGAACCTCTGAAGGTCGCCGTGAGGTTCGACGTGATTTCCCGGATCGTCGAAGGGATATTGTGAAGTACATTGTGATCATCGGGGACGGAATGGCCGACAGGCCCCTGCCGGAGCTGCAGGGGAGAACGCCTCTTAAGAAGGCACGTACTCCCCACATGGACAGGCTTGCGCACGAAGGAGTCATTGGAACAGTCAGGACCGTTCCCCGGGGTTTCCCTCCCGGTTCCGACGTGGCGAACCTGAGCATCCTCGGCTACGATCCTGCGAAATTTTACAGCGGCCGGGCGCCTCTCGAAGCGGCGAGCATGGGGATTGAACTCGGGGATGAAGACGTCGCATACCGGTGCAACCTTGTCACCCTGAAGTACGACAGACTAAAGGACAAAGCAGTGCTGGAGGATTACAGTGCAGGCCACATATCGACTGAGGAAGCCGCCCTCCTGATAAGGGATATTAACGAGAAACTCGGTACGGATGCCCTGAGGTTCTACGCGGGAGTGAGTTACCGCCATTTGATGGTATGGCGGAAGGGCGCAGTCGATATCGAATGCGTTCCTCCCCACGACATCACCGGTAAGGAGATTGCCGACTATTTGCCTTCCGGCGACGGCGAAGAGGTGCTGAGGACACTGATGAGGGATTCCGAAGCGGTCCTGAACGGCAATCCGGTGAACAGGGAGCGCATTGCGAAAGGGAAAAAAGCCGCCAACAGCATATGGTTCTGGGGGCAGGGCAGGAAACCGAGGATTCCGACCTTCAGAGAGAAGTATTTCCTTAAGGGAGCGCTCGTGTCCGCGGTTGACCTGACGAAGGGACTCGGGGTGTATGCGGGCTTCGAGATACTCAAAGTCCCCGGCGTCACGGGGTATATCGATACGAATTACTCCGGGAAGGCGGAGTATTCCCTGAGGGCTCTCAAGAACGTCGATTTCGTATATATTCATGTCGAGGCCCCTGACGAGGCGGGACATTCGGGGAACCTCGAGGACAAGGTCAGGGCGATCGAAGATTTCGACGCGCTGGTCGTCGGCGCAGTTGTGCAGGGAGCGAAGGAATTCGGGGACTACCGTATTCTGGTGATGCCGGACCATGCCACCCCGATCAAGGCGAAAACCCACACGGATGAGCCCGTTCCCTTCGTCATTTACGACAGCGGCCTGAAGAAGCGCAATGAAGGCGCTGCCTTCGACGAAGACATTGCGAAAAGAAAAGAGGCAATGGTCTTCGATGAGGGCTATCGCCTCATGGACTTTTTCATCAAAGGGGAATAGACTTCCTTCTCCTCCTTGCCTGTAATGCCAAGCTCGCAGCTCTCTCTTTTGATCATTCCTGAAGACGGCTTCTCAAGAATGCTTGCTTAATCTGCCGGTTTATTAAATAATATCCCGAGCGGCCAGGGGAGGGGAAAGTGGCTGTCCGCTTTCCAGGCAAGGCCCAAGTGTCGAAGAATGCTGGAGGAAATGATTAATGGCCCGGATTCCTAAAGAGAAAAGAACCCAACCGGAAGAACCTCTCGAAAAGAAGCTCTGGAAGGCAGTGACTGACGGGCTTCTGCAAATCGGCGACGATAGAAGAAGTGAAAGCCCTGAACTACGTCTGACCCCCGGCAGATATATCGCCCTGCCCGACGATGAGGATGATTTCAATTTCGCCGAGCGGTTTAGTGCGCTGAAGGCGGAAGTAGAGAAGCAGATGGCGGAAGAGGCGGAGCTGAATAGGCGCATTCGGAAGAATCTTTCAAGGATCAATGTGTAATCGAGATAGGCATCATCGACACTCAATCCGCTGGAAGGAATATACTAATGAGGTCGAAAGAAAGCGACATCTCCTCCTATTCCGTCATTCCGTCTTGTCCGGTCCCGCCTCGGCGGGATTTCTTCGTTTTCAGAGAGATTCCCGACGCGCTTCGCTTGCGTGAATGACACATGGCGCTCTTTTACTTATGACCTCCTTAGTAACTATTCAGGAGCCGGGGCATATTTTGTGACAATTTGCACGTGGAACCGGGAATGTTTATTCGGTGATATTGTTGGCGGGGAAATGCAGGCGAATGAACACGGATGTGTGGTTCAGAATGAATGGACGAAAACGGAGGATATTCGGCCCAACATGGAATTGGATTATTATGTGATCATGCCGAATCATTTTCACGGGATCGTCGTGATCGACAATTCCGGTAGGGGCACAGCATGCCGTGCCCGGTCTGAATATGACCGCAGCCAATCCGGGGGCACGGCATGCCGTGCCCCTACAATCCATTGGTAAACAATTTGCGAAACCCATATCCGCATCATTACCGACAATAATCCGGTCATTTAAACCCGCCGTTACAAAAATCATCAACGAAATCCGTAATACCCCGGGGCGCCCGTCTGGCAACGCAATTATTACGAACACGCCATTCGTAATGACGATGAATTGAACCGTATGCGGGAATATGTCGTAAACAACCCTGCGCGATGGGAAGAGGATGAAGAAAATCCGTCGAAGATCGAAATAAGGGCAGATGTAAATGGGCGAGTGGAAGGAATATAGAATTAAGAACTTAGCAGTTGTCGTAACGGGGAAAACACCATCAAGCCAATTTAAGGGACTGCGGGAGCGGGAGTCAGTCCTGCTCCGACCCGCAGAGAATTCCTGACGCGTCCGGAGAGCGACCCGCAGGGTTGATCATCCCTCTACATCTTTTTTCCGTTGAACTTCGAGAGTTTCCTCAATTGCACGACGAGGGCCGCGAAGTCTTCGATCCTAAGGGACTGAGGTCCATCGCAGAGGGCCTTCTGCGGATCGGGGTGAACTTCGACCATTATCCCGTCTGCGCCGCACGCCATGGCGGCAAAACAGAGCGGCGGCACGTAATTCCTTACGCCGGTCGCATGCGAAGGGTCTATGATGATCGGCAGATGAGAGCGCTCGTGGATCACGGGCACTGCGGAGATATCGAGCGTATTCCTCGTGGCGTTCTCGAACGTACGGATCCCGCGCTCGCAGAGTATAACGTTCTTGCAGCCTTCGGAAAGGACGTACTCGGCAGACATAAGGAATTCCTGGATCGTCGTGGACATGCCGCGTTTCAGCACAATGGGCTTGCCGAACTTGCCTGCCCGTCGAAGCAGCGCGAAATTTTGGACATTTCTCGCCCCAATTTGGAGTGCGTCGGCGTAGTCCCCCACGAGCTCGACATCCTCCGGATTGATCACCTCCGTCACAAAGGGGAGACCCGATTCCTTCCGCGCCGCAGCGAGGAGCTTCAACCCTTCCTCCTCCAACCCCTGGAAGGCATAGGGAGAGGTCCGGGGCTTGAAGGCTCCTCCCCTTAGCATTCGGGCGCCGGCCTTCTTTACCCTGATGGCGGTCTCGACGATCTGCTTTTCAGTCTCGACCGAGCATGGCCCGGCGATCACGCCAAAATGCCCTCCGCCGAAGCATGCCCCGTCCACCTTGACGACCGTCGGCTCGCGCCTGATCTCCTTGCTTGCCAGTTTGTAAGGCTGAAGAATGGGGACCAGTTTTTCGACGCACGGAACGGCCTCCAGGGCCGAGAGAAGGTGTTTGTCCCGGTCGTCTCCGACAGCGCCGATGACCGTTCTTTCGACGCCGACAATGGCATGTGCTTTAAACCCGAGTTCTTTCACTTTCTTGATGACTGCTTCCACGGTCTTCTTCTTGCAGCCTTTTTTAAGGACGATGATCATGCTCCCTCCTCACCAACAAAAAACCACAGGTCATGCCACCTGTGGTTTTCCTGATTTTGTATTTTGAGTACGCTTAGCAGTCCGGTGGCACCCCTGGGCCAAAACACCAGATGCGCCTAAATCGAACATGAGCAGATGAAAACAGACTCCTATATCCCATGCGATAATTTACTACTTTTCTCAGGTAAAGTCAATGGCGGAAAGTCGGCCCAAATCCACCATCAACTCTGCGTGGGGATGCGTTCGAAAGGTTTCAGTGGGTCGTATTGCCTCACCTTTCGGGCGAGGCGGCCCGGTGCCTCGGAGGGAAGCGAGAATGAGAGAGAATGCCGTCCTCACGCAGTATCAGTCTTTCTTGATGGTGAATTTTGGGCCGGACAGGCCCCGCCCCGCCAGTGGAGAAATGTCCTTTTTTAATCCGGGAAATTCGGGCGGTGCGGTACGCACATCATTGTACCGAAATTACGAGGACTTGTTTGATGTCGCGTGCTTTTCCGTGTTATAGTACATGCACCGCGAGGTTGCCCCGAAACCAATTCTGAGGGCTTAAGGAGGTTCGGCGTTCATGCTGGTCGTACAGAAATTCGGAGGCACATCGGTTGCCAACATTGAGAGAATCCGGGCCGTTGCGGAGCGTGTGGTAAAAACAGCCCGGGAGGGTCACAAGGTTGTAGTCGTGGTATCTGCAATGGCCGGAGAGACCGATAAACTAATCGATCTCGCGCATCAGCTATCGCGGAACCCGAGCGAAAGGGAGATGGATTTGCTTCTGTCTTCCGGAGAACGCGTCACGAGCGCCCTCACTGCCATCGCCATCGAGGAACTGGGTCACAAGGCGATGGCCTTTACGGGCAGGCAGATGGGGATTATCACCGACACGGTCCATACAAAGGCGAGGATAGAGAAGATAACGGCGGATCGGGCGAAGAGGGTGTTGGACGAGGGATATATCGTTGTCGTCGCCGGGTTCCAGGGGATCACAGAGGGGAAGAACGATGTGACTACCCTCGGGAGGGGCGGGTCCGATCTCTCCGCTGTCGCGATCGCTTCCGCGCTGGATGCAGACCTTTGTGAGATCTACACGGACGTCGACGGAGTGTACACGACGGACCCCAACATCGTTCCCGGGGCGAGGAAACTGGAGAAGATTTCCTATGAGGAGATGCTTGAACTCGCGAGCCTCGGGGCGAAGGTGCTCCAGACCAGGTCGGTGGAGTTTGCGATGAAATATGAGGTGCCCGTCGTGGTGAGGTCGAGCTTCAACGATAATCCCGGAACGCTCGTTACCAAGGAGGATGAGGACATGGAAAAAGTTGTGGTATCGGGAGTCGCGTATGACAAGAACCAGGCGAAGATCACGGTGCTGGGTGTGCCGGACAGGCCGGGTATTGCCGCGAAGCTCTTTAAGGATATTGCCAGTGCAGGTGTCGTGGTCGACATGATCGTCCAGAATGTAGGAAGCGACGGCAGGGCCACGGATATCTCCTTCACAGTGCCGAAGACGGAGAGCAGGAAAGCTTCGAAACTGACGGAGGAGATTGCGAAAGAACTCGGCGCAAAGGGGGTGACGCTGAAAGAGGACATCGCGAAGATCTCGATCGTCGGTGTCGGCATGAGGACGCATTCGGGCGTCGCGGCGCAGATGTTCGAGACGCTCGCTGCGCACGGGATAAACATCATGATGATCAGCACCTCCGAAGTCAAGGTGTCCTGTATCATCGACTCGAAATACACCGAACTTGCCGTGAGAGTTCTGCACGACGGTTTTGAACTGGCGGCAGCCGGAAGAAAATAGGCGATCCTCATCCGTGAAAGCATGAAAAGTATGGGAAGAAAAATAGAGGTCTACGATACGACGCTCAGGGACGGGGCGCAGACAGAGGAGATTTCACTCTCCGTAGAGGACAAACTGCGTATTGCTGAAAAACTCGACGAACTGGGTGTGACGTACATCGAAGGAGGATGGCCGGGTTCGAACCCGAGGGATATCGAGTTTTTTAAGAAGGCGGCGAGGCTGAGGCTCGCACAAGCCGGGATTGTCGCCTTCGGCAGCACCCGCAGGCCGAAGAAGAAGCCCGAGAATGATGAGACCCTGAAGGCCCTGATCGAGTCGCGCGCTTCGGTGATGACCATATTCGGCAAGACCTGGGATTTCCACGTTAAAGAGGCCCTGAAGGTGTCCCTCGGAGAGAATCTCGATATCATACATGATTCCGTTGTCTTTCTGAAGCGGTATGCCGAAAAGGTCTTTTTCGATGCCGAGCATTTTTTTGACGGCTATCTGAACAACTCCGAATACGCGCTTCAATGTCTGGGCGCCGCGCAGGAAGCGGGAGCGGACTGTCTTGTGCTCTGCGACACAAACGGCGGAGCGACGCCTATGGTCGTCGGCGGGATCGTGAAGAAAGTCAAGCGCGCCTTCAGGGCGCCCCTCGGGGTACACATGCACAACGATTCGGATTGCGCCGTTGCCAATTCCTTAATGGCTGTGGATGCGGGCGCTTCACAGGTCCAGGGGACGATCAACGGTCTCGGGGAAAGGTGTGGGAATGCAAACCTCATCTCGGTCATACCCGACCTTCAGCTGAAGCTCGGCTTCAGGTGTATAAGTCCCGAACAGATGGCAAGGTTGAGGGAAGTCTCAAGGTTCGTCAACGAGATCGCGAACCTGAGGCATTTCAAGCGCCAGCCTTACACGGGCGACAGCGCCTTTGCGCATAAGGCCGGGATCCACGTGAGCGCGATCCTGAAGAATCCGAAGACGTACGAGCATGTCATACCGGAGAAGGTCGGAAACGCGCGCAGGGTCCTTATCTCGGATCTCGCCGGCAAGAGCTCGATCATGAAGAAGGCCGAGGAGTTCGGCGTGAGCATCGCGAAGGATTCCGCACAGCTTCAGGAGATCGTTACGAAACTGAAGGACCTCGAGAGCCAGGGCTATCAGTTCGAAGGCGCGGAGGCTTCTTTCGAACTTTTCATGAAGAAGGCCCTCGGACTCCATAAGAGGTTCTTCGATCTGCTGGAGTTCAGGGTGATCGTCGAAAAAAGAACGAGGAAGGAAGAACCTATCAGCGAGGCGACAATAAAGATCAAGGTCGGAGAAGAGATCGAGCATACCGTCGAGGAAAGCAGAAAAGGGCCCGTGAATGCCCTTGATAGAGCGCTGAGGAAGGCGCTCGAGAAGCATTATTCGGAGGAACTCAAGGACGTCCGGCTGCTTGATTACAAGGTGAGGGTGTTGACGGCTGGAAAAGGCACGAGCGCAAAGGTGCGTGTCTTTGTCGAGTCGGGAGACAAAGAAGATATATGGGGAACGGTAGGGGTGTCGGAGAATATTATAGAGGCCTCGTGCCAGGCGCTTGTGGACAGTATCGAGCATAAGCTCTTGAGAGAAGAGTCGGCCGCAAAGGATTAGTCGGGCAAACATAAATTGTCGCGCACTACATAAGGAGGAGCCGGGATGAAAATCTATTATGACAAGGATGCAAAACTTTCTGTTCTCAAAGGCAAGCAAATAGTGATTATGGGATACGGGAGTCAGGGGCATGCCCATGCGAACAACCTCAGGGACAGCGGGATGGAGGTGATTATCGGGCTCAGAAAAGGGGGAAGCTGGGACAAGGCTGCTGCTGCGGGGTTTAAAGTGATGATGCCGGCGGAAGCGGCGAAAACTGCGGACGTGATTATGATGCTTCTGCCTGACGAATTCCAGGCCGATGTGTACAAGGCCGAAATAGGCCCTCACATGAAAAAGGGCGCATATCTCGCGTTCGCTCATGGGTTCAATATCCATTTCGGGCAGATTGTCCCGGCGGAGGCAACGAATGTGTTTATGGCGGCGCCCAAGGGACCCGGACATCTCGTGAGGTCGGAATATATGAAAGGGAGCGGGGTCCCATGCCTCATCGCGGTCCATCAGGACCCCTCAGGGAAGACGAAAGACATCGCCCTTGCCTATGCATCCGCGATAGGCGGGGGAAGGGCGGGGATTATCGAGACCACATTCAGGGAAGAGACCGAAACGGACCTTTTCGGGGAGCAGGCGGTCCTTTGCGGAGGGCTCAGCGCTCTCATCCAGGCGGGGTTCGAAACGCTTGTCGGGGCCGGGTACGCACCGGAGATGGCGTATTTCGAATGTCTCCATGAAGTGAAGCTTATCGTCGATCTCATTTACGAAGGCGGCATATCGACGATGAGATATTCGATCAGCAATACCGCGCAATACGGAGATCTCACCCGGGGACCGCGGATCATCACCAACGAGACGAAGAAAGAGATGAAGAAGATCCTGGACGAGATACAGGACGGCTCGTTCGCACGGGAGTGGCTGCTGGAGTGCAAGGTGAACAAGCCCATGTTCAATGCGCTCACGCGGAAGGGAGAGGAGCACCCGATCGAGGAAGTCGGGGCAAAGCTCAGGGCGATGATGCCGTGGCTCAAGAAGGGCAAACTGGTCGACAAGTCGAAGGCATAACGGGTTTCCCGGGAGTCGGACAGGCTCAGGATTCTTATAATCGACAGGATATTGAGATTGCAGGCCTTGGCGCCTGTGAGAGTATGCGTCTTATGAAGGACCTCAAGGGATTTTTTTTTATAAGGTGTCGTATAAGCATCCTTCTCCTGCCCGCTTCCAGCTGCAGCTTTCCCTTTCACTCTGTCTTTTTGGGGCGGAAATGATGAAACTTGCTCCCGAGGGGTATCCCTTTATTCTCGGTTTTCTCTCACTGACGGTCCTTGCGGCTTTTTTATCCCTGTGGGCGGCGACCGTTCCCCTTGCGCTCACTCTTTTCATGGCGTACTTTTTCAGGGACCCCGAGCGGCACGCGCCTGAGGGAGAGAATATCTTTGTGTCCCCTGCCGATGGAAAGGTCATCCTGATTTCCCCTGACCCGTTCCTTCCCCTGCTGTTGAAAGGCGCCGGGGAGGGGTTTATCGAGGTGAGCATCTTTATGTCCCCTCTCGATGTCCATGTAAACAGGGCCCCATGCGACGGTACCGTAGCGGCGGTGGTCTATACGCCGGGTGCGTTCTTCTCTGCCTTCAAGCCCGAGGCGTCGCTCCGTAACGAAAACATCGCTCTGTTGCTCGATACGGAATACGGCAAGATACTTCTCCGGCAGGTGGCGGGTTTCCTTGCACGCAGGGCCGTCTGCAGGGTCAGTCAGGGCGATTCTCTGGAGAAAGGAGAACGATACGGGATCATCAAGTTCAGTTCCCGCCTCGACATCTACCTGCCGGGGAAGGCGCAGGTCAAAGTCAAACTCGGGGATAAGGTGAGGGCGGGGGAGACGGTGATAGCTGAGATACAGTCAGAACCTTAATGTTGCTTTTATTCTTTTCGGTTCAAAGAGCAGCTCAAGACCGCCGGTGATTGAAGTAACGAATATGTCAGCGGCCTTTAGAGCATCTACAGCGCAGCCTTCATCAAGACAAACAGCGACTCCGATCTTTGCCGCCTTCAGCATCTTCCTGTCGTTACTGCCGTTGCCAAAGGCAATGGCGTGTTCCGCTCCGATTTGTTCGACATAGCTCTCTTTCTGCACATCATGGTCTTCGCCCTTGAGGATGTGAATCTCGCAGGCAACCCCTTCCAGCTCTGCCTTTGCCATGCCGAAGGTATCGGCGGTCAGGATATGAATCTTCAGGAAGTCCGATATTCTGTTTAGCCTCTCCCTGACGCCCGGCAAAAGGCGGCCGTCAACGGACAGCGTCCCGGTAAAGTCAGAAACAAGGTGTTCCAACCGGACATGGCCGAAACCGGGGATGTCGAGTTCGAAAAAGGGGTCAGGACTCTTCTTCATCAGGCTCTTTTCCTTCGGTCTTTTCTACTGCGGCTTCGTCTGAAGCTCCAGTTCCTCCTGCTCGACAGCGGCCATCTCCTCCGAAAGGTCTATATCCTCCGGCTCCTCGATCTCCTGTCCGGCGTGCAGGCCTAAAACTATCCTCTCCGCTTCGAGCCAATCATTAAGGTCATAACCGTGAACGCAGCCCCTCGACTCAAACAACTCATATGCAATTCTTGAAATCTCTTCGCGCAAATTCATCACACACCCCCTTCCTGAAAGACTCCTGTTCCGGCCCCCGGCCTCTCTTTGGTGTTTTACTAGAATATCCGGGCATATTGGCATCCCTATAATTAAAGCTTAGCAAAAGTTAAAGAGGATGTCGATTCGAGCGGTCGGATTACCTTTCGAATCCAGTATCTCTCTTGCGAATATTTTTCCGATCTTTGACATGACCTCTCTCTTTTCCAATAACTGTATTATCAAGCTGCAGGCATATCGGTGCCTTCCACGCTTCCGTCATACGACACCGCCTTCGCCTCTTATCTCGCCGATTACGTGCTCATCCGGCTTTGGAAGTCCGGCTATTTTCCAGGCCTTTAGCGGGTCCAAGAACTTTTCGCTGTAACAATCCCTTGGTTGATGCACCCTTCTGCAAACACCTCTTAGAAGCGGAAAGGCGCTATATTGTTTGTAGTAGTCCCTCATAAACTTTATGATATCCATCCTGTCTTTGCGGATCTCATCTATCCCTTCTCTCCGTGCCAATACCAGAGCGACCGTCTCGTCCCAATCATCAAGGTTTACGAGATAACCTTCCTCATCCACTTCAATTCTTGCTCCTTCACAATCGATTGTCGGCATGCCGCACCTCCTAAGGGAATTGTTGATCCATTCTTGTCACTTTTTGGTTTTATGCCCGGTTCTTTTCATTGGTTTCCCGGCTTTGCTCTGTCTTCGTAAAAAACGATCATTTCATGCAACTATTGTTATATTAGTGTCCCTTTGAAGTCAACGCAATATTGATCCTTCTTTTCTGGTATTCATTCAGTATCGGCATCCTCGCTGGATTCCCGCTAAAGACATGCGGGAATGACGGCCGTAATAGTGTGTGCTCTACTATGAGGCTCTTAAATGTGATGGCGTTCTCATTCATTGTTCATGCCTGCGAGCGATTTATGTCTTGAATTTGTCGATATCGATATCAAGTTGAATCAACCTGAAATTAGGATATCCGCCGGCGCGATACTTAGGCATAAGGGCTTTGAGGATGATTTCTCTTATCAGGCCGGCATTGCCTTTCGTCATTCGATATGCCTCCTCAAACAGTTGCGAGGCCTCCCCGAAAGCGCCGCCGGCCACGCGTTCCATAAACAAGAACGAATCTTTCTTAGACAGATTCTCGATCTTGAGTTTTGGAGTGAGATAGAGGCGGTAATCGAGCCTGCCTTTGAAACTGTAATCGGACAAATCCCAACTTTCCCTGCCGGCGGTGATTACCGGCGCCTTTTCGTAAAGCGCGACCAGAAGTGAATTTATTCGTGGTGTGACATATTCCAGATGGTCGAGAATGATACAGAAACTGTCCTGTGTTATATATGCGAATGTGAGGTTCCTCAAAGTTCGTATATTGAGTCTCTTGACATCTCTATAACTCTCAATTTCTTTTGTCTCCCTGAATTTGTTTATGCTGGTCAGATGTTTGAAGTGCTCGAGCAGGAAAACCGATATGCGCAACAGGATCTCTCTCAGCGTCCTGCTGCTCCTGCAGTAGATAGGTATAGGGCTCGATCGAGCTTTCAGGAAATCATAGACCTGATCGACAAGAGCGCTCTTGCCTACGCCTTCGTCCCCATAGATATGAATACTCTTTCTCCCTTCAATGTGGTCCAAAACAACGGCAAACTCCTTGTCGCGGGCGACCAAGGATATGCCGGGCGACCCGAGGCGCTTCCAGAAGCGACTACTCCGCCTATCACCACTTGGTAATAACACTCAAATCCTCTCTGAGTTTCATGAGCCTGTCCTTGATGTCGTCGAACCGGGCAAGGATTTCTGTGACCTGGTTCTTCCTTTCGTTAGCCTCCTTCTCGCTCTTAGACCTCTGAGACGTTCCTTTTTCGATGGCAGCGCTGATGCCTTCAATCGTAGCCTCGATCCTCTGGAGCATCTCCCATCTGAAATCGAGTTTGCTCTTGTCCAGTCTTTCTTCGAAGTCGGAACCGATCCGAGCCAATTGCATGGTTATTACGCGATGGAGATATTCCTTCATCTTCTTAAGAATGATCTTCTCGCCGATGAACTTCGGAAGTGCGAGAGTGACGGAGGATGTAATTATTTCAAGCCCTACCGGTTGTTCCATAAACTTATAATAAAACCGGGATTTCGTCGACCAGAGCGCCTCTGCCTTAACAGCTTCGTAGGGGACCGCAAAGAGTTCGGATGAGAATTTAAGCAGGGAATCCACGGTTTCATCGATCTTCGTGATGAAACGCCTGCAGACAGTCTCGAAGGTCTTTGCCAGCTTCTCATCCTCTATGCCCCGCCACGCATTCACAGCCTGCCTGACCTCGGAGATGATATGTCCTTCCAGAAGCTTCTTGAGCTCCTTGAGAGATAACCCGCTGTCTTCCCGATATTGTTCGAGATTTGCTTCGGCCTTCAGGCGCAGTTCATTTCCATAAGCAGTCAGATCCTCATCAAGCATGTTCTTGCTTATCCTCTTTATTTCGCCGTCGAGGAGGATATCAAAGTCGGTCTTTTCGAGCAGCACTTCCTTCTTTTTCTCCTCGAATTTCAGAATCTTTGCCCTTAACTCATCAAGGGGCGTTGCAAGGGATTTCATCTCAAGGTCGAGCTCGAACCTCGCCTGCGAAAGCAGCCTGAGAAGATTGTTTGCGACCGAAAGGAGCAGTATCTTTCCTTTTTCCTCCATGAGAAATGTGCTGAGGACAGACGAGAATTGAGGAAGAAGACTCTTCATCACAAGCTGGTCGGAAGCGGAGAGCTTTCCTTCGAGGGCAAGCTTTGCAGAGACCGGGAATATCCGGACGTCCATCCCCATCGCCTCTCTGAGGACGTTTTTCGAGAAATCCATTGATTCCCGGAGATCAGCCTCGCAAAAGTAGTCGGTCTTATTTAGAAGAAAGAATATCCGGTTCGAATACTCGCGCACATCCCCGAGGAAATCCAGTTCGGCCTTGCTGAGCGGCTGATCGACGGAAAGGAGAAAGAGGGCTGCGTCCGATTTAGGCAGGTATTGATAGGCTACATCTGTATTATGCTCATAGACCGAACCGACCCCCGGCGTGTCGATGATCTGAACTCCGCCCTTCAGGTAAGGAGAAGGATATGTTATGATGACCTCCGAAACATCCTTTTGGTTTTTCGGATTCCCCCTTTCCGTAACATATTCCGGCAGGCTTTCGGGCTTGATCTCGACAACTCTGCCGTCGTTGAAATGAACAGTGATCCTCAGAGCCTCGCCGTACTTCATAATGGTGACAATGGAGGTGAGCGGGACGACCGCAACGGGCAGAATGTCGGCCCCGAGGAGGGCATTGATCAGGCTTGTCTTTCCCCTCTTAAACTGGCCGACAACGACAAGGTTGAATGTGTTAGTCTCGATCTTTTCGCGCAGTTCCTCGCACGGACAGCCCCGGATGCTCTCCATGGCGAGCATTTCATCGGTGCTTCTTAAGAGTTCCTCTTTCAGCAGCGAGTACGAAGACATTGCGGAAGACGTTTCCGGCATTCCTGAACCTCCATTCACAGAATAAAAAACTCCTACCCTCAGCCTTCTGCGAGAGTAGGAGTCATCGGTCCAACTTCGGACGGTTTATCCCGGTAGGGATTGCGATCCTCTAACGGGATCAATGGCGAACTCCAGCGCCGCTGCCAAAATACCATACCATGAACATGGTAGTCAATATGTCTATCGGAAAGTCAGGACAGTTCCTTGTGATACTAATGAGGTCGAAAGAAAGCGACCTCATTAGTAATTCACCACAGGGCGCTTTTCCTTACTTAACGATTGTCACGGTACAAGGAGAATATGTCGAGACCCGCTTCGAGACGGAACCGAGGAGCCAGCTCTCAATCCGGGACTTTCCTGTCTGGCCCACGACGAGCATGTCGCACTTTTTGTCGTTTGCATATTTTACCAACTGGTCGGCCGGATGGCCCACAACAACTTCGGTATTTATCTCGATGTTTCTTTCCTTTGCGTTATCCCTCAGCCCTTTAAACAGTTCTTCGTAATGCTGCGTCGCGCTGTCGATGATCGCATCCACCTCGACAATATCTGCAGGTTCCGGGGGCTGTGCAACTGAAACGACCATTACCTCCGGGGTTGTGCCGGGGCAAAGCTTCGTAAGTTCCAGCGCAAAGTCGAATGCCTTGTAAGACTGTTCCGAACCGTCAAAGGCAACCAGTATTTTCCTTAGCATAATATCCTCCTCTCTCTATTCTTCAACTGCGGCAGTTGTTTTTAAGGATTTCGCCTTCTCCTTTTTTGGCAAAAGGTATTTAGGCAGGAAAAAGGCGTTCGCAATAAGCGTTGGGATAACTGCGCTTCCTATCACAGTGGCAATGAGTAGTGAATACTGCCCTCGATCGATAATCCCGTGGGACAGTCCGAAGAGAGCGGATATGGAGCCGAAAGTCAACCCGGTGGACATCAAAAGAGTAGTGTAGACTCCTTCCTTTTGCGCATACTTAAACATTTTGGTTGCAGGATATACTCCCATGATCTTGGTCGCCATCTTGCCGAAAAAAAGTACGAGGAGGGCAACCGGTGCGGCGGCAAGGGCGGGCACGGACACATAGGAGCCCGCCCGTATGAAGTAGAAGGGGGTCAAAAGTCCGAATGTCAAGGTCCTGAGTCTCCTGACAAGAACATGATCTTTGCCCACGGAACCTGCAAGCATCATTCCGATAATATAGGCCGGTAATACTGCTTCGCTGCCCGACCATCCGGCCAGCGCACCGAGGCCGAAGAGGACGAGGAGTAGATACTTTGCCTCAAGTTCCGACGGCCGCCCCCCGTATTTCCCGAAAAATTTGGGAGTGAGAAAGGGAAGTACAATAAACACTCCTGCACTGACAACAACAAAGAGCACTGTATTAATCGTGAAGGGTGAAAATATCAGGCCAAGCGCAATAACTGTCCCGAGATCATTTATAAAACAAGCCGCCAGAACTGCCTTTCCGAATTCTGTCTTGTTCAGTCCGAGTTCAAGCATTACGGCATACACTACCGCGACAGATGTCGTAGAAAGGGCCACTCCTGCCAACCAGCTCGACTTGACAGTCCAGCCCAAAAGATAGTAAGCAAGGGCTGTGCACCCCCAAAAAGGCCCGAAGAAGGCAACGACCCCGATAGCAGTCGCCTCCTTCCACTTGATTTTGAAAACAGCCGGGTCCAACTCTGCGCCTGCCAGGAATGTCAACATGATAGCGCCCGTCCCGGACAGAAATTGGATCCACGGCAGATCGGACCCCATCGTTGTACCTATGAAAGCCCCTATTATCAGTTGAGCCACGGTGCCGACGACGATCTCTGAAAGTGCCGTTGCGATGCGGAACCAGATGGAAAGCAACGTGGCGATTAAGGCGAGGCCAATCCATAACGCTGCCATACCCCAGACTTCATGCATAATCCGACTCCTTTCCGGGCATAAAAAAATCCCACCCGACAGTGATTCGAGTAGGAGTCATTAGTCCAAAGGGACGGTTAACGGCGAACCCCATCGCCTGTTTTCCATGATATACCGGGGGCGCTCCTCAAGTCAACGCGGGCGCTCCGAAGGGGCGGGACCGTGCAGACATGTAATAGGTGAGCATATATCTCTATTTTTTATTATAATACAGTGAAATACGACCGGGGGAGAAATCTCCCCGCCCATGAAGGAAGGTATGAACAAGAGAAGCGCCGAAAAACAGCCGAAAAAGGGTATCTACCTTCTGCCGAACACGCTCACGCTCTGCGGGATGTTCTGCGGCTTCTTTGCAATTCTCTCGGCAATCAACGGAAATTTTCTCTATGCCGCCTGGGCGATAGTGCTCGCCAACGTATTCGACGGCCTCGACGGATGGATCGCGAGGCTGACCAACACGACGACCCGCTTCGGCATCGAACTGGATTCCCTTTCCGATGTTGTCACCTTCGGGGTCGCCCCTTCGGTGATGATGTATAAGTGGGCTCTGATGCCTTTCGGAAGACTGGGGTGGGCTGCAGCATTCCTCTTTGTTGCTTGCGGAGCGCTCAGGCTTGCGCGGTTCAACATCCAGACGGGGGCCCCGGGGTCAAAGGCCTTCAAGGGCATGCCAATACCCGGGGCGGCGACGGTGATATCGTCGATCATCATCTTCTATTACGATTACTGGAGGGGACTGCCGGAAAGGAATGTATTTTTCCTGGTGATCACGATCCTCCTCTCCCTTTTGATGGTCAGCACAATCAGGTATCACGGGCTCAAGGAGATCGACTTCAGGGAGAAGAAGCCCTTCTGGTTCCTTATCGTATTCGTGCTGATCCTTTTCATCATCTTCGTGCACCCTTCAACGGCAATATTCATTTTTGCAATGGTCTACCTCATTTGGGGTATAATTGAAAACATACATGTTATGGTAAAGAGAAAGCGGGCGAAAGCCCTCGAGAAAAAAGCCCTCGCTGAAGGAGGAGGGAAGGCCTTTCCGGAAAAGAACGGGCCGGAGCGCCGAGAGGTGAACGATGAGGATCGTCAGGATATTTGATACGACGCTGCGTGACGGTGAACAGTCGCCGGGCGCTTCGATGAACGTCGACGAAAAAGTCCAGGTGGCGAGGCAGCTTGCGCGCCTCGGCGTCGATGTGATCGAGGCGGGCTTCGCGATAAGCTCCCCCGGGGACTTTGCAGCGATACAAAGGATCGGGAGCGAAATCGAGGGTCCCGTGATATGCAGTCTGGCACGGGCGAAGGAGGCGGATGTCAGGAGGGCCTGGGAGGCGCTGAAGGAAGCGCCGAAGAAAAGGATACACACCTTTCACTCAACGTCCGACATCCACCTGAAGCACCAGTTCAGGGTGAGCCGCGAAGAGGCGTTAAGGCGGTCGGTGGAGATGGTGGGGCTCGCAAGAAGTCTCGTCGAGGACGTTGAGTTTTCGCCGATGGATGCCACGAGAACCGACCTGGCCTACCTGCTCGACGTGATCGATGCAGTGATCGAGGCGGGCGCTTCGACGGTGAATATTCCCGATACGGTGGGATACACCACGCCCGACGAGTTCGGCGGGATGATCCGGGCTATCAAGGAAAGGATAGGCGACAGGGCCGTGATTTCGGTGCACTGTCATAACGACCTCGGGCTCGCCGTCGCAAACTCGCTCTCTGCCGTGCGCAACGGCGCAGGGCAGATCGAATGCACCATAAACGGCGTGGGAGAGCGGGCGGGGAACTGCTCGCTGGAAGAGGTGGTCATGGCGTTGAGGACCCGCAAGGACTTTTTCAGAGCCGACACGCGTATTAATACGAGAGAGATCATCCGCTCGAGCCGGCTCGTGACGAAGATCACCGGTATCCCCGTGCAGCCGAATAAGGCGATTGTCGGAACGAATGCCTTTGCCCATGAATCGGGGATTCATCAGGATGGCCTCCTCAAGGAAAAAACGACGTACGAGATCATCAGTCCGGAAAGTATCGGTCTCCGGAGCGCCAAGCTGGTGATGGGCAAACATTCGGGGAGGCATGCCTTCAAAACGAGACTTGAGGAACTCGGCTATGACCTTGCCCCCGACGAAATAGAGAAGGCCTTCGAGAGATTCAAGCGTCTTGCCGATCAAAAGAAGGACATATTCGATGAGGATATCGAGGCCCTTGTTTCTGATGAGGTGTCGAAGATACCCGAGGTCTATTGTCTTACCGGCCTTTCCGCAGAAAGCGGGATGAAGAAGGAACCGAAGGCGACGATCACGATGAAAGTGAACGGCAAGACAGTCAGAAGAACAGCCAAAGGGGACGGTCCCGTCGATGCAACCTACAGGGCAATCGAAGCGCTCACCGGAACGAAGAGCAACCTGATCAAGTTCGAGGTGAAGGGCATTACCGGGGGAACCGATGCCCTCGGAGAGGTTTTTGTTACCCTTGAAGAGGACGGAAGAACGGTAAGGGGCCTCGGAGCCGATACCGATATCATCGTCGCCTCCGCAAAAGCATATATCAACGCGCTGAACAAACTCGCCGCGAGAAGGAAATGACGAGAACGTGAGCCCGTCTCTCTCTCTCTTCGCCTGCGTGCACTGTTCGTTCGGTTTTCGCCAAATCACTAATATGTTGAAACTGAAGAAGAAAATCGTGTATGATATCTCACTTTTTGCGGAGGTAGTGAAATTAAGATAGTATTCATAGACGGAAAGGAAACCTCGGGACCGCTTTCTGCGATGGAGGAGGCACTGAGAAAGGCGAAAGCAATAGCGGTCAGAACGGACGAAATGCTGTTCGACCTTTCCAGGCTGAAGGAGTTTGGAGATGAAGCGCGCCTCGAACCGGTGACCTTTACCCTGAAGGAAGGCAGGGACATCTATCGCCACAGCGCTTCTCACATCATGGCGCATGCCGTGAAAACGCTGTTCCCCGAGGCCCGGCTGGCCATAGGGCCCGCGACGGAAGAAGGTTTTTACTATGATTTCGATCTCGACAGGCCTCTGACTCTCGAAGATCTGGGCATGATAGAAAAGAAGATGGCCGAGATCGTCGGGGAGGACAGGCCGTTCCGCCGGAGAGTGCTCGCGAAGACAGAGGCGATTGACCTGTTCAGAAAGGCGGGGCAAGACTACAAAGTCGAACTCCTCGGCGAGATAACGGACGAGAGCGTTTCCCTTTATGAAGAAGGCGACTTTGTCGATCTGTGCCGGGGTCCCCATGTCCCGTCTACCGGGGCGATTAGGGCATTCAAGCTTCTGAGCATTGCAGGGGCCTACTGGAGGGGAGACGAAAAGAACAGGATGCTGCAGCGCATTTACGGGACCGCCTTCGACAAGGAGAAGGAACTGAAGGAATACCTTGTTTTTCTCGAAGAGGTGAAGAAGAGGGATCACAGGAGGCTCGGAAAGGAGCTTGACCTTTTCAGCATAAGCGACGATATCGGACCCGGTCTGATATTGTGGCATCCGAACGGCGCCACGATCAGGAAGGCAATAGAAGACTTCTGGAGGGATGAGCATACAAAGGCCGACTACAAGATCCTCTTTTCTCCGCACATAGCGAAGTTGAACCTCTGGAAAAAGAGCGGACACTGGGATTTCTATCGCGAAAATATGTATTCACCGATGGAGATCGAGGGCCTGGAATACGAGTTGAAACCGATGAACTGTCCGTTCCACATTCAGATATACAAAAGCGGCCTCAGGAGCTACCGGGACCTTCCGCTCCGGTATGCGGAACTGGGCACCGTATACCGTTACGAGCGTTCCGGGGTCCTTCACGGACTCCTCAGAGTGAGGGGATTTACCCAGGACGATGCGCATATATTCTGCAGGGAGGACCAGATCGAGGATGAGGTCCTGCGCGTCCTCGATTTCACCCTTTTTATCCTGAAGACATTCGGGTTCGACAAGTATGATGTCTACCTTTCGACGCGGCCCGAGAAATTTGTCGGTACCCCGGAAAGTTGGGAGCGTTCTACCGGGGCGCTGAAATGTGCCCTCGAACTGAAGGGACTGGCCTATTCGGTGGATCCCGGCGAAGGGGTCTTTTACGGACCGAAGATCGACATAAAGGTGAAGGATTCCCTCGGGCGGGCATGGCAGTGCAGCACTATCCAGGTCGATTTCAATAACCCGGAGAGATTTGATTTGGGCTTCAGGGGCAGCGACGGCAAGGAGCACAGGCCCATAATGATCCACAGGGCGCTGATGGGGTCGCTTGAGCGGTTCTTCGGAATTCTCGTGGAACATTACGCCGGAGTTTTTCCGCTCTGGCTTGCTCCGGTCCAGGTCGCACTGCTCACGATCGCGGAGAGGCAGACGGAGTATGCGCTGAAGGTCAGGGAAAAACTGAAGGCGGAGGGAGTCAGAACAGAGGCGAATCTCGACAATGAAAAAATCGGACATAAGATACGGGAAGCTACTATCAGAAAAGTGCCCTATTTGGGTATAATAGGCGACAAAGAAGTCTTGGAAGGGAACGTCTCGGTGAGGAGACAGAACGGGGAAAACCTCGGATCCATGACGGAAGAGGATCTGCTGAGGTTGTTGAAAGAAGAGATCAAACACAGGGGGTGAGAGCATCGGCAAGGATATCGGCAAAGACATAAGAGTAAATTACAAAATTCATGCGAGGACGGTCAGGCTTATAGATGTCGACGGACAGCAGGCCGGTGTAATCCCCCTCCAGGAGGCAATACGCCTTGCGGAGGAAAGAGGTCTTGACCTCGTCGAGGTCGCTCCGAATTCCGCGCCTCCCGTATGCAAGATCATGGATTTCGGCAAATATAAGTACCAGCTGAGCAAGAAGCATGCGGTACGCAAGACGATCGAAGTGAAAGAGGTGAAACTTAGACCTCAGATAGGAGAGCACGATCTCGAACT
>JAMCWJ010000032.1 GCA_023475105.1 Nitrospirota bacterium | reverse complement strand
GTCGAGGTGCAGCGTGGCGAGGTCCTCGACCGCAAGGAGCTCAGGAGGCGTCGGGGCGAAGGTCGTTATGACCTTGAGGTAGCCCTTGCATTTCTCACATATCTCCACCCGGTATTTTTCGCGTTCTCCTTCGGCGTACAGGAAGCCGAGCGTGCGGTGGTCTTCGTTTCCGCAGTACAGGCACTGCAGCCGCCTGAACTGCCAGTCCGCCCCGCACCTCCCGCACCGGAGATGCTTCATGAGATTGTTGTCCCTGAGCTCGCCGAGGACCGGGGATGCGCCGCATACAGGACAGTCTCCTCTGTTCCAGACAGAGTCCTGTGTCAGGGGCATCAATTGCCTGCGCCAGGCCCGGAACGCGGGTTTGAGAACGTTCTCCGCAAGAGTCCGCAGAAAGTCCGGATCCAGACCGAGGCCCTCTGCTGCGGACCTGACTGCATCATTTTCGTGTGCGGTGGTCCGCGACAGCAGGTTGCATACGTCCAATCTGCCTTCCTCAAGCGCCAGTCTGACAAGGCGGGCGTTCCCGTTCTTCTCTGAGTTTTCGAGGGAACCGGCGAGCAGGAGCATCAATGCCCGGGCTCCCTCCGCATCGAGCCCGAGGTCAAGGCCATGAAGGAGGGGCAGCCCCCCCTTCAGTTTTCTGCGTGCCTCTTCCCGTGTCAGAGAAACCGGGGCCGCGTTGAGGTCCGCGTCGCGGAGCAGGGGAAGGATGGCCTCATACCCCTGTGCGGCCGCCAGCAGGTCCGGCGACTTCCGTGCGTCCGGCATATTCAGGTAGCCGGGAAGGGAGTGGTAGAGCATGGCAATATCCTTAGCCCCCTGGATCGTCGAGTGTCCGCGCAGGGCGAGCACGCCTCCCCCGGGTCTGCCGATGTTGCCCAGAAGGGCCTGGAGCATGCCGGCGGTGCGGATGATCTGTAGACCGACGGTGTGTTGAGTCCAGCCAACAGCGCAGGTGATGTTCGAGGTCTTGTCCCGGCCGGAATTGTCGAGGAGCGTCTGTGCCACCTTGAGGAAGACCTCTCTTGGACAACCGCAGATGCGCGCGACCATCTCCGGGGTATAGCGGCCGTAATGCCTCTTGACGACCTGAAAGACGGTGAGCGGGTCTTTCAGTGTGGAATCGGTTTTAGGCCTGCCGGGGATTTGCTGAAGGAGAAGGTCTGTGGTCTTCGCCTCGCGTACCGAAGATTTCGGGTCCGGGTGCCTCTGGTAGGACCAGCTCTCCTCATCGTATTCCTTCTTATCCGCAGAGAGGCCCGGGAATACGCCGTCAAGGTCCTCGGAGTCTTTGAAGTCAGGACTGACGAGCGTTGCCGCGTTCGTATAGTTGACAACATACTCTTTAAAGAACGGGTTGGAGTTCCAGCGCTTGTTGTTGATGACGTAAGTGATCAAACCGCCGAGAAAGGCGATGTCCGTGCCTGCGCGTATCTGCGCATGAACGTCGCAAAGGGCGGAGGTCCGCGTAAAGCGCGGGTCTATGTGCATCAGGACCGCGCCGTGGTCGGTCTTCGCCTTGAGCGGCCAACGGAACGCGACCGGATGGCACTCCGCCATGTTCGAGCCCATGATCATGACCGCGTCGGAGTTGACGAGGTCCCGGGGAAAAGTCGCAGAACCACCGCGGCCGAATGTGACCCCCAGACCGGGGACGGTCGAAGAGTGTCATATTCGGGCCTGGTTTTCGACGTAGACCACACCAAGCGCGTGCATTAGTTTCTGCTGCGCATAGTTCCATTCGTTGTCGATAGTGGCCCCGCCTAAAGAGGCGACGGCGTATGTGTTCATGACGCGCTTCTTCTTCATGCCGGCCTTGCCGCCGGGCATCTCCTGGAACTCGTTGAAGGAGGCATCACGGGTTTTCTTCACCAGTTCGGCGACGCGGTTCATCGCCGAGGCGAGTGATTTTTCTTCCCAGTGGTCGCTGCCCGGCGCACGGTGCTTCACCTTGGTCCATCGCAGGTCGTTGACGACAAGCTGGCAGGTTGCGGCGCCTTTGGGGCAGAGCGTGCCTTCGCTGATCGGGGAGTCGGGATTCCCCTGGATGTCGATGATCTTTCCCGAATTGTCGGTCATGACGATCTGTGCGCATCCGACCGAGCAGTAGGGACAGAGACGCGGGGTCTGTGTCGACCTTTTTATTGGGACAGTAAGTGCCTTTTCCTGCGCAGCGGCCGTGTCCAGGCCGAGAGCCGTGAGCTCTCCTGCGGCCGCTGTGCCTACGGCTCCTAATGAAACCGTGAGAAACTGCCTTCGATTCACTTTTTTCGCCACGATCCTACCACCTTTCCAATTGATCGGTGAATATCCGGACGGATGCAAAGGACTGCGCAAATGATGTGGCTCGTGCTTCAAGGATGCAGCCACATGAGACTCCCAGCAAAGCGGGAGAGAAAAGCGAGCACTCTCCTCTCCCAAGATCTTAGTATCCGCCGGTTTTTCCCTTCATCTTGCCCAATGACTTGATATAGGCCACGAGGTCCTTCATCTGGGCCGAGTTCGGATCGATAGCCTTGCCCTTGCTTGCGTTTTCGATGCAGAAATTCACTGCCTCCTCGATACTCTTCTGGGTTTTCCCCATGATATGGAACTCCTTCTTCCCGCCTGCCTGCTCCAACCCCTTGCCGTCGGGATGGCATGCGCTGCACGCCTTATCGCCTCCGAAAGCCTTCGGATCATCGAAGAGGGCCTTGCCCTTTGCCGCGTTGCCTGCCGCAAAGGCGGCCGGGAAGACCAGGCCGAGGACTATCATGGTCATCGCCGCTATTCTCACGAGCTTCATCAATCTCACCTCCTTGCTATGTCGTCACGATGAATGACGGACCTGTTGTATAATTCGACATTCTATCAGAAATAAAGCCTGCGTCAAGAACAAGAGACGCCTCTCTTCCCCCCGCAAAGCGATAGTCTGTGCCTTTCGGAAAGCGCTGTCTTTACCGCAGGAAATGATTGAGGAATCGTCTTAATCATGATAGTCTTTTTAGGAGGAGTTACCTCATCCGGCAGCGAGGAAGCGGCAGGCGGGAAGTTTCAACGGCTGCAAATACAACCCGGATACAAAAGGGGGGGCACGACGATGAAATTCAGCGATAGGATACTGGGCATCCAACAGGAACCACTCAGGGCCGGGGGCATAGAAATCCTTCAGGTCAATATGGGGTACCGGTGCAATATGGCCTGCAGGCATTGCCATACCGGGGCCGGGCCCGGCAGAAGCGAGGAGATGGACAAAGAGACGATCGACACAGTGCTGGGCGCCATGATCGAGGCGGATATCGATACCCTCGATATCACGGGCGGCGCCCCTGAACTGAACCCTCACTTCAGATATCTTGTCAGGGAAGCGGGCGGCATCGGCCGGCACGTAATTGTCCGTACGAACCTGACGATATTCTTTGAAGAGGGAATGGAGGACCTCCCGGAGTTTTATGCGGATAACGCCGTGGAGGTTGTGGCTTCTTTGCCCTACTACAGCGAAAAGGACGTGAACAGGGTGAGGGGAAGCGGGACCTTTCAGAAGAGTATAAAGGCGCTCGAAAAATTAAACAGCCTCGGTTACGCAAACGGTTCCCCGGAAAAGAGGCTGAACCTTGTGTATAACCCCGCCGGGGCTTTTGTCGCGCCGTCACAGGAGACGCTTGAAGAAGATTACAGAAAAGAACTTGGGCGGAGGTACGGAGTTTCCTTCGACAGACTCTATGTCTTTGTGAATATGCCGATCGGCAGGTTCAGGGACTATCTCATCGGGAGCAGTACCTTTGAGAAGTACATCGAAGAACTCATGGCTGCCTTCAACCCCGTGACGCTCACCGGCGTGATGTGCGGGCATCTGATCAATGTCGGCTGGGACGGGACGCTGTATGACTGCGATTTCAACCAGATGCTCGGCCTCCGGGTCGACGGCGCGTGCCCGGGGCATATCAAGGATTTCGATCGTGCACGGCTCGCCGTGAGAAAGATAACAGTGGATGAGCACTGTTACGGATGCACCGCCGGGCAGGGTTCGACCTGAGTGGGGGCTATAGGGTAGTCGGGCAGTTGCCCGGCAGAAAACAGGCCCTTGCGCAGCTCACGCGGTATTTTCGATGGAGGTGATGTATGAGCATGCGCTATTTCCCGAAGGAGCAGACGGGATAGCGGCACTGCCCGCATTTCATGCAGAGCCCTCCGTGTCCGAGTTCCGCCAGTTCCCTTCTCCCTATCTTCTCACCCGCGAGGACCCTCGGGAGGACGAGGTCGAAGACCGTCGTCCTGGCGTACATGCCGCAGGCCGGGATCCCCAGAATGGGGATATACGCCGGGGACATAGGGCATTGCGCATGGGGCTGCGGGCAAGAATTATCCTGATTTATCTCTTGCTCTATGCTCTGTGCTCCATGCGGTCTTTCAAGGTACGCCACGAGGAACATCGCCCCGGGCAGGACTGCAGAGCCGTATGCAATGTCCGAGGCGCCGAGGTTCCGTATCGCGAACCTCGTGACATCGTCAGGGTCGACCGACATCCCTCCGGTTGTGATGAGCAGGTCCGCGCCCGCACGGATCAGCTCTCTCAGCCTAGCCTCTATGAATGATTCGTCATCGGGAGCGTAGTAGATGCAGGCGATCTCTCCCCCGATCTCCTTTATCTTTTCGGTGATGATCGGTCCAAAGGCGTCCTTCACCCTGCCGTAATAGACCTCGTTTCCCGTGATCACCACTCCCGCCCTCGGTTTCCTGATCGGCCTCACATGGATGATCTTGCCGGCCCTCTCGCCGATGCGGACGGCCTCCTCGACGACGGCCTTCCTCACAATAAGGGGAATCGCCCTTGTGCCTGCCACTGTCTGCCCCTTTTTTACGACGGTATTGTCATGGAGGGTGGCGCACATCACCTCCCCGAGCAGGTTGAACGCAAGGAGCGCCTCCTTGTGGATTTTCAGGAGTCCGTCGGTTCCGGCGATGAGGCTTATCTTGCCTTCCCTCGGTTCTCCCTTCAGTCCCACACCCTCGCCCTTGAGGGCATCGGCAAGGGCATAGGCTGCGTCGTCTTCGTGCATTTCCCCATCCGAGACGTTCAGCACAAAGAGGTTCTCCTTGCCGAGCCTCTGGAGATGGCAGACGTCTTCCTCCCTGATGATCTGTCCTTTTCTGAAGGCGCGTCCCTTGAACTCTCCCACCCGTATCTCAGTTATGTCGTGAGCAAGGACCGTCCCGACGGCCTCTCTTACGGGAATGCGTTCGGAACCCCGGAGCTCCGGAATTTCGACGGCCCTCCGCTCCATGCCCCCATGCCCCTGCTCCCCTGCTCCTTCACTCTCGCACATCGAAACCTCCTGCATGCGTCTCCGTTATGACGGTACTGCATAACGCAGACTCAAAAAATGGCCTTCCCGACAGATTCATAATATCCGGAATACGCACAGGATCTGCACAAGACTTTTCCGTCCCTTTGTACCTCCCGCATGTCCTGGACGTATTCGCCGCATGAATCGCACCTGATCCTCCTCAGCGGCCTTCCCGGCATGTCTTCTGCCTTTACCTCCAGAGTAACTTCCCTGGCATCGAAAAGCTCCTGATCGGGCATTATCTTATATGCCTCAAGCTGGGCCTCATACGGATTCCCGATCTCGGGGAAATATTCCTTTGCCTTCTGCCGCGATTCCTCCTTTGCAATCACCCTTACTGCTTTGCTAGTCCTGAGGTTCAGGAATGTGGCAGCCATCTTGCCGTAGTCCAGAAATTTCATGGTCCTGCGGCCCAGACTGCAGCCGGTAACAGACTGCACGGCATCAGTTGCGCACCGGTCCATCTCGACAAAGACGATGATGCTCTTCCTGTCTTTTCCTTTGGGGTCCGATATCCGGACTTCCCGCAGGCCGAGCATGCACATCTTCACCCCAAGCACCTGCCCCGGACACAGATGCCCATGGCTCCGTACGGATTCCTCAAGGAGCTCGGTGAAGGCGGAAGCGTTACCGGAATCTACCCGCATGATTTTCCCCTTTCATCGTTCTTTGCTCACCGACGGAAACCCCTCAGGTCGTCGCCGTAGCTCCGTTTTTCTTTATCAGGAAAGAAAAGACTCCGTTCTTTTCCGTTGCCTCGAGGAGTTCATGCCCGAGTCTCCCCAGGAGGGCGGGGATATCGGCTTTCGAGGCGGGGTCAGTGGCGATCACCTCAAGGATCTGCCCGGAACCTATCCCGTCGATCGCCTTTTTTGTTTTCAGTACCGGCATGGGGCAGGTGAGTCCTCTCACGTCCAAGATCACATTTGCTTTATTTTCCGTCATAGTACCTCCTCGCTTCTTGTTCAGTCCCCCGAAAGGGTCTTCTTAAGATCTGCAAAAAAAATGCCAGGCCGGGAACAGGGCCTTTCGGACGGAAAAAGCGGGGATTGCCTGCTTGCTTTTTCGAAAAGGGAAGTGGAATAATCAAATATGGCGCGGCCTCGTGTGCGGCTCGAACAGAAGCGGACGGAAAAGGACCTGCCGGGCGAGCGGAACAGCAACGCGGCAGATTCCCTGCAAGAGAAAGGAAATGGGAAGGCTGCATCCGGGGATGCAGACGGGAGAGAAGAGTCTCTGTCTCTTCGCGAGACCCTGGAAAGGCAGAACAAGAAACTGTCAATCCTTTACGAGATCGCCCTCACGGTCGGTAAGTCCCTCGATCTGAAAACAGTCCTCGACGATGTCCTCAGAAAGATCATTGCCTTCACGGGGGTCGACTCCGGGGCCATATTTATTATTAACGATGAGACGCTCGAACTGGTCCCCGCGTCCCTGCAGAATCTCTCCGAAGAAGCGGTGAAAGATATTTGCGGAAGGAATGTGAAAATCGGTGAATGTCTTTGCGGGAGGATTGCAGAAGGCGATAGGGAGGTCATTATTTTCGAGAAGGCCTCGAAGGACCTGCGGTTTGCCTGCGATTTCCCCCATGAAACGGGGATAGAGTTCTATGCGGGGCTTCCGCTGAAGTCAAAGGGGAAGGTGATAGGGGTCCTTTGCGTGATCGGCCGCGCGCCTCTCAGGCCGGATGAAGACCTGGCAGACATTCTGAGGGCCGCCACCTTTCCTATCAGTCTCGCGATAGAGAATGCCCGGCTTTTTGAGGACGCACAGCGCGTTGCGGAGGCGAGGCTGAGATATTGCCGTTTCGAGGGTATTGTCGCGAACAGCCCGAAGATGAAGGAAGTCCTGAGCATGGTGAGAAAAGTGACGGATGCGCCGTCCAGCATTTTGATCTACGGGGAGAGCGGCACCGGCAAGGAGTTGATCGCCCGGGCGATACATTTCAACAGTACCCGGAAAGACAAGCCTTTTATCGCGGTCAACTGTGCGGCTATTCCCGAAACGCTTCTGGAGTCCGAGCTTTTCGGGTATGTGAAGGGGGCGTTTACCGGCGCGAGCAGCGACAAAAAGGGGCTTTTCGAGGCCGCGGACGGGGGCACCATCCTTCTTGACGAGGTGGAGGCGATGACGAAGAATCTTCAGGTGAAGCTCCTGAGGGTCCTCCAGGACAGAACGTTTTTCAAAGTGGGCTCTGCGGTCCCTTTCAGTGTGGATGTGAGGGTGCTCGCGGCGACGAACCAGGAGCTCGAAGAGGAGGTAAAGGCGAAACGGTTCAGGGAAGACCTCTATTACCGGCTGAACGTGATAAAAATCGACCTTCCTCCTCTCAGGGAAAGGGCCGAAGATATTCCGCTGCTCATTCGCTATTTCATCAGCCGCCATTCGCAAAGGCTGAACAAGAGCGTCAGGAGGGCCTCGGATGAGGTGCTCGACATCCTTCTCAACCACTCATGGCCCGGAAACATCAGGGAGCTTGAGAACATGATAGAACGGGCGGTCGTGGTTGCGGAGACCGACGAGATACGAAAGGAAGACCTTCCTATCGATATCGCCACGCATTACAACGACGTGAGGAAATTCTGGTCCCTCGAAAACGTCGAAAGGGAGCATATCCTGAAGATTCTGACGGTCGTACGCGGCAACAAGAGCAAGGCGGCAAGACTTCTGGGCCTCGACGTCACTACGCTTTGGAGGAAGCTGAAAAAATACGGCATCTCCGGGTAGTGCATAATGCATGCACCGTAAAACCCCTTCTATTTCATAACATTACTCCCGCCCCTCTCTGCCCTCGTGACGGAAACACTCAAAAAGGTACTGCATTTTGCCATGCTTTCCCCGGCAGAAGGCTGGGGCCTCTCTGAAGCGTTGACCGTAATCGCACGATAACGTCTTGTCCTGCAGCCGTTCTCATGCCCCTCCAGGGGGGAGTGGTCTTTTTTTCCCCTGATGGGCGCATTCCCTCATTTTGTCCTCAGGCATAATGCCGTGCGGCAAAAGGCCCGCATCCCTTTCGGCAGAGCGGTGCTGGTGTTTGAGAGGTCCTGGTACGGAAGTTGCTCTCCGCACAGCGAACACAGCGAACGGCGCAAGATCCAGTGGAAGGTCGCACAAGGGGGAGGAACGTATGGTTGAAGGAAAGGACATCCGCACAGAGTTCATGGTCAGGGGACGAAACCTCTCGGAAGAGGCGGGGAGAAGGAGCGTCGAACTCCCGGTAGAAAAATATTGCCCGGTGAGGGCTACGCTCGACGGTTCCGCTGAAGTGAATTTCCGCTTCAGAATCGTTGAGGACGACGCCGGCGTGAGCAGCACAGTTCATGAGTTCATACATGCAACCAGAGGAGGACGTCCATGAAGAGAACATCGCCCGGTCTTGCTGTCGCGGTGAACGGCGGGACGGTGAAAGCCGACAAGCTGATGAAGACGATCTGCCCGAGGAACTGCTTCGACACGTGCGGCCTCGTCGCCCATGTGAAGGACGGCAGGCTGGTGAAGGTGGAAGGCGACCCCGACCACCCGATCACCAGAGGGCATATCTGCGTCAAGGCGAATACGTATGTGCAGAGAACGTACCACAAGGACCGCATAAAATATCCCTTGCTGAGAGCAGGCAAAAGAGGGAAGGGAGAATTCAGGCGCATAAGCTGGGACGAAGCCTTCGACCTCCTCGTCGACAAGCTCGACTTCTGCAAGAAGAAATGGGGAGGGGAGTCGCTCGTCGAGTACGTGTACAGCGGCAACAGAGAGTTTCTGGCCAAGACGATTTCCGGGCGGCTGCTCAACCTGTACGGTTCGTCGAAACTGGTCGGGAGTTTCTGCATCCTGAGCGGTCTCGCGGGGGCCACGTTTACGACGGGGACCCAGCACTGCCAGAGCATCGAAGTGTGGTCCAAGAGGGCGGAGGTGATAATGATGGTCGGCCATAACGCCTCCTTCACCAACGTCCATTCCCTGCCGTTTCTCTGGGACGCGCTCGAAAGGGGCGCCTATCTCATCGTTATCGATTCCTATCTCACCCCGATCGCGACAAAAGCGGATCTCTTTCTCCAGCCGAGACCGGGGACCGACGCGGCGATGGTGCTTGCCATGATCAACCACATTGTAGCGAAAGACCTCCACGACAAAGACTTCATTGCGCGCCATACGTACGGCTTCGACGAGCTGATGAAAGAGGCTTCGAAGTGGACGCTCGAGAAGGCGGCCAGGGTCACCGGTGTCGAACTGGAAAAAATCGCAAGGGCGGCAGAAATCTACGCGACGTACCACTCCCATATGGAGACCGGATGGGGACACCAGCGGTATACGAACGGACACCAGACGCAGAGGGCGTACTCCTGTCTCGCCGGCGTATGCGGACATATCGGCAAAGAGGGAGCGAGCTGCAATTATTTCGACCTGCTCGCCTACAAGGGGATTCTCAACTTTGACCGGGTCATGTATCCGGTGGGCGCTCCCCACAAAACGCTGCGCAGAAGGCTCATCAACATAAGCACCTTCGGTCCCGCGCTGAGGGAAGCGAAGGACCCCCCGCTCAAGGCGGTGATCTCCTGGAGGGGGGGGCTCATAAGCCAGCATCCTAATGTCCACCGGATGACCGAGGCCCTGAAGAAGCTCGAACTTTTCGCGAGTGTGGAACTCTTCATGACGGACGATACCGACTGGGCGGACCTCGTGCTTCCGGCGGCCGACACCTTCGAACAATGGGGTGTTCATCCCTCGTACTGGCACCCGTATCTCCAGATCCAGAAGCCCGTCATAGCGCCCCTCTATGAGGCGAAATCCGACGTCGACTTCTGGTGTGAACTCGGACGGAGGATGGGGTACGAAAAGTTCTTCCCCCGCGAGTATGGCGGTCTTGACTGGATCAGGGAGTTTCTGGCAGACGATATCAGCGACGAAACGATCAGAAACGCCCTTTCCTCGAATGACCCGATAAGGGCCCCGGAGAAGTATGCCCCCCGCATTCCCTGGAGCGACAGGGTCTTCGATACCCCGACCGGGAAGGTGGAGCTCTATTCGACTGGAATGGTCGAGAGGGGAAAGAAGTTCCCCGGCGACTGGCATCCCGTGCCTCATTTCAAAGAGACGGCGGAGAGCCCGGTCAGCCGACCGGACCTTTACCGCAAGTATCCTCTCATGCTCATTTCGCAGCATGCCCCTTACCGTACTCACAGCCAGTGGTTCAATATCGAGGAGATACAGGAAATCGAGGGACCGCCGAGCATCTTCATCAACGAGAAAGATGCGAAGCAGCGCGGAATAGAAGACGGAGAAAGGGTGAGGGTCTTTAACGACAGGGGAGAGATATCGGTCGCCGCCAAGCTTACGAACCGGATAAAACCAGGAGTCTGCGAAGTGAACAGCGGAATATGGGTAAAGAGCAACGGCAGTGCAAATGTCCTCCTCGAACAACTGGTCGGGGGGCCGCGCGATGTCGGGGCGGGCATCATGGAGGAGTATGACTTTGAGCGGGACGGGCATACCATCGCCTATTTCAACTGTCTCGTGCAGATAAAGAAGGAGGGGCAGCATGCGTAAGAACCATAAAGCGATATTCGTCGATACCTTCCGGTGCGTAGGCTGCCACGCCTGCGAGACTGCGTGCAAGGCTGAAAACGGCATCCCCCCGGGCCCGAAATGGATACAGGTCATGGAGGTCGAGACGAAGGTGGCGGGGGAATGGAAGATCTATTGGAAACCCATGGCGTGCATGCACTGCGGTGACCCTGCATGCATGAGGGTCTGCCCCACAAAGGCCATATCGAAGAGGGAGGAAGACGGCATTGTGCTGGTGCACAAGGATCTGTGTATCGGGTGCGCGGAGTGCTTCAGGGCGTGTCCGTTCGGGGCGCCTCAACTGGGTGAAGACCGGAAGATGCAGAAATGCACCCTCTGCGTACACCGGACTTCGAAAGGCGGAGTCCCCGCGTGCGTCCGGAATTGTCCGTCGGAGGCGATGTATTACGGCGACCTGCAGGAGTTGTCGAAGCTGATACGGAAAAAATACAGTCTTCGGTCCGTGGGGCGGATAGCAGCCGTGGTGAATCCGACCCTGAGGTCAAACTTTTTCTTCCCGTGAAAGGAGGTGGCGGTACGGGTGATCGGCGCCGGTGCAGAGGAAAGGTCAGGAAGTGAAAACGAACAGGAGGAGGTAATACGATGTCGACGGTAACAACGATGTGCAACGGGGTGAACGTTGAGGTATTCAACGCCACGATGAATGCGGTCAAAGACGATCCGAAGAAGGGTGCGACGGTCTGGACCGCAAAAACAAAATGGAAAGGCGGGCTGAAGTCGGAGGCCAAGCTCAGGAACTTCACCCTGGGCTTTGACGAGCCCGAGGCTGTTGCGGGGACCGACACGACGGTGAGCCCGCACGAAACTGTGCTGGCCTGTTACGGGGCCTGCCTCACGGTCGGTCTGTCCCTGAATGCCGCGCTGCAGGGCATAAAGATAAAGAGCATCGAAATCGATCTCGAAGGGCATATCGACCTGCCGGGGTTTCTCGGGCTTGCCGGCATCGAGGGGCTGAAAGACCTTCCCGGCTACCATACGGTGAAGGCCAAAGTGCATATAAAAAGCGATGCGAGCAAGGAAGCGATTAAGAAGGTCTTTGACCGGGTGGTGAAGTATTCGCCTGTGGGATTGACGCTCTCACGGCCCGTGGATGTAAAGACCCAGCTCGTATACGACGGCGCGTAGACGCGGCGAGCGATTGCGGGGACAGGGGCCCTGGATATCGGGAGCGAAATGAGCTGCTTGGGAGAGGTAACGGGAAGAAAAAGAGCACTCTCCATGTGCGGGGCAAGTCAATAACAATCCGTTAAGGAGAGGTTTACGATGAAGAAAATCAGCAGACGGGATTTTGTGAAAGGCTCGATGGCGGCTGCCGGAGCGGTCTTTATGGGAGGGTCCTTCGCAGGGCCTCTCGTAAAGAGGGCTTTTTCCGCAAAGGAAGAAATCAAGATCGGATACCTGAAGGCGACGCATCACGCGCCCCTGTTCGTCGCCCTTGAGCAGGGCTTTTACAAAGACGAGGGGCTCGAGGTGAAGCCGGTACTGTTCTCGGGTTCCGGGGAGATAGGTTCGGCCTGCATCACCGGCGCGATTCAGGTCGCCTATCTCGGATCCAGCCCTTCCATCGGCATGGTATGCAGGGACGTGCCGATGAACATCGTCTCCGGTTCCGCGATGGAGTCCTCAGCCATCGTCGTGCCGATAAACAGGCCTTCCGACATCAAGACGGTAAAAGACCTGCGCGGCAAGAAGATAGGGACGATCAGGGCCGCTACGGCCGATATCGTCGTGCGTTACAAGATGCTCGAAATGGGGATAGACCCCTTCAAGGACGCAACCGTCCGGAACTTCACGCATAACCAGGACATCCTCACGGGGCTGGAAAAAGGGGACCTCGACTGCGCCATCTTCTGGGAGCCCTGGGCGACGCACGCAGAGGCGACAAAATACGGCAGGCCGGCGATCTTTTCGAAGGATATCTGGCCGAGGCATGTATGCTGCCGGATGGCGTACAACACCGACTGGATGGCCAAGAGCAAAGAGGCCGCGGTGAAGGTCATGAAGGCCCATATCAGGGGGTATATGCATATCGCAAAGCACCCCGACGACAACATAAGGGCAAATGCGAAATGGTGCGGCATCGATGAAAAGGAGATCGCCGTCGTCTTTAAAGAGAAACGGCAGAGGCTCAACCTCAGTCTGGATCCTGCAGGATCGAAGAAGTTCGCCGAAGCGACGAAGGCGCTCGGAATAATCGAAAGGGCCGAGTTCCAGAAAAACGGTCTGAACGACACGTTCCAGAAACTGGCGCTCAAAGAAATGGGGCTTTCAGCGCTGCCGGAGCTGGGGTTGTAGGGAGAGCAGGGAAGGGTCCCCCACAAGGGGGCCCTCCCCTGACAACTGTGGTCGAGAACGTGCGCTTTTTGTAAAGGGGTGTGGCGCGATGCATGGCAGTTATTTCCCGGCAATGGAAAGGGAGGATATTATCGGTTCTCCTCTCTTCATCTTCATCCTGCTTCTTCTCTGCGTGACCCTTGCCGTCGCGCGATGGCTTTTCCCCCGGGCGGTCTCTCCCTCTCTGCTGAAGGGCTTTCTCGTTGCGAGCGGCCTACTCACCGTATGGGAGATCCTGTTGTTTCTGAAGCTCCTGAATCCCGTCCTCCTGCCGCCGCCGACGCGGGTCTTTTCGAATATCGTCTATCTCTGGTCGATAGGGTTTCTCCAGCCCCAGATAGTCTCGACCCTTTTCAGACTCTCCTATGCGTTTGTCCTGGCCCTTCTGAGCGCAGTGACGCTCGGCATCCTGATAGGGTATTTTTCCGGGCGTTTTTCCTCTCTCGAATCCCTGATCGATGCGGCCCGTCTCATCCCGGCGCCGGCATGGCTTTCCCTCGCCATCCTGTGGTTCGGCATCGGCTACGCCTCGGCAATATTCATCATATGGCTCGGATGCTTCTTCCCTATTTTTTTGAACACGGTGAACGGGGTGAGCAAAGCGGAGCCCGTCCAGGTCGAAACAGTGCTCACCTTCGGCGGCGATAAATTCGACGTGCTCCTGGAGGTGATCCTTCCGGTCTCCTATCATCATATACTGACGGGGGCGAGGATCGGGCTCGGGATCGGCTGGATAACGGTGATCACCGCCGAGTTGGCATCGGTGGACATCGGTGCGGGGCTGGGATGGATGATCCAGGACTCGAGAATCCTTCTCGATACGACGACGGTCCTGAGCGGCATCATCGTGGTCGGCATGCTCGGCACAATGACCGATCTCCTTCTGAAAAAGTGCGAGAGATTCGTTCAGGGATGGTCATGAATTATTGGGCAGGCGAACATTTCAGGGAGGTGTAAGATGCGTCCGCTTTTCTTTATCGCAGGTGTTTCGGCGGTGCTGCTGGCGGCAACGCTTCTCAGATATTCCGCCGCCAATGTGATTCCCGTGAGGCTGTACCGGGCCCTTGTGGCATGGTCGCTCTTTCTCCTTCTCTGGGAGGGGACTCTCTACCTCGGGATCTTCAGCAGCATGCTTCTCGCTTCGCCTTCTGTCATCATCACGAAGACGCTCTTTCTTCTGGAGAAGGGGTATTTGCAGGCAAACATCATCGCGACCCTAGGCAGGTTTCTGGCGGGATTTTCGATCGCCCTGGTCATGGCCGTTCCGGCCGGTATCGCCTTCGGTCTTTTCGGGAAGGCGTATGAATGGCTGGCCCCTCTCCTGAACTTCATACGGATGATCCCCGCTCCCGCGCTCCTGCCCTTCGCGATTCTCGTTTTCGGGATCGGGGAAGGCCCTGCGGTCTTTGTGATCGCGCTCGGGTCGTTCTTCCCCGTCTTCCTCAACACGGTGAGGGGTGTAAGGGAGGCGGAAAGACTTCACATCGAGGTGATACAGACCATGGGGGGAAACGGCATGGATGTCCTGAGGCATGTGATCGTCCCTTCCGCCCTGCCGACGATCCTCACCGGAATACGGATCGGTTTCGGAATAGGATGGCTCGTCCTGGTGAGTGCGGAAATAGTCGCGGCGGACAGCGGCCTCGGTTTCATGATCGAAGGCGCGAGAGCCCTTCTCGAGACGCCGACCGTATTTGTGGGAATGGCGACGATATGCGCACTCGGTCTTGCCATGGATATTTTCCTGAAGAAGATCGAAAGGTTTTTCATCCTGAGAAGAGGAGGTGACCTTCTTACCTCACAATCAAACAGTACGGAAAGAAACAAGCCAACAATATGCAGCGAGGGGAGGTTATGGAAATGGAGTTGAGGAAAACAATATTTGTGCTGGTCTTGCTGATGGCCCTTGGGTTCCTGACGGCGCCGCTCCCGGCGGCGTACGGAGGAGAACAGGTGTATGATCAGAAGGGCGGTCCTGTCGATACCTGGAACAGGCCCATGGAGAAGGAGTTCAAGGTGGGCGACGTTTACAGCCCCGTTCATTTTATGATCGGCATCGCGGTGGCGATCCTGGTACTGCATCTCCTGAAGTTCAAATTTCCGAAGGTGGTCCCCGTTGTGCTTGTCCGTGCGCTCACATCGGTCGGGATCCTTCTGATCTCGTGGGAACTCATCGTCTATCTCCACTGGGTCAGGTCGGTGCTCCTCCCTCCCCCCACGACCGTGATCGCGAAGCTCCAGGGACACTGGGCGAAGCACTACCTGCAGATACACATCCTGGCGTCGGTCCAGCGGCTCTTCACCGCCTTTTTTCTTGCCATTCTCACCGGTGTCCCTCTCGGCTTTCTGATCGCCAATTTCCGCAGGTTCTCGGATTACGTCGACCCGCTGCTGAACCTGATACGAGTCATCCCCCCCCCGGCGTGGTTGCCCTTCGCCATCTTGTGGTTCGGGATCGGCAACCCGCCGGCCATCTATATCATCTGGCTCGGATCCTTTTTCCCCATACTCCTGAATACGATACGCGGCATCAGGAATACGCAGCAGATACATATCGAATCGATAGTCAACCTCGGCGGAAAGCGAATGGACGTGTACTGGAGGGTGATGCTTCCTTCCGCGTTCCCCACCATTTTTACGGGGATACGGATAGGCTTCGGCATCGGCTGGGTCTGTCTGGTCACCGCTGAACTGGTCGCCGTCGACGCGGGCCTCGGATGGATGATCGAGGATGCGAGGAACCTGCTCGACACGCCTACGGTATTGGGGGGGATGGTTGTGATCTGCATACTCGGGATATTTTTTGACACGATCTTGAGAAAAACAGAACAAAGCATAGTGAGGTGGCAATGATGAGAGCTTCAGTCGAGCGAAATACGGCCCTGCAAAGGGCAGACAATTTTGCCGCAGGGGTTTCGGCGGCCGGGACCAAGACGATCCAGAACGGACGCCATGTGATCGAGATAGAGAACGTCTCGAAGTCTTTTTTTGTATACAGCAGCAACGGTGAGACGGTCATCACGGAAAAGAAGCGCTTCTTTTCGAGGAAGAAGCCCTGTGAACTTGTTGCCCTGAAGGATGTGACGCTGAGCATCGACCACGGTGAATTTGTCTCGTTCCTCGGTCCGAGCGGCTGCGGAAAAAGCACGCTCCTGAGGATACTTGCGGGATTTGAATATCCGTCAAGCGGCAACGTGAAGTGCAAGGGCGAGTGCATACAGGGGCCGCATCCCCAGAGGGCTATGGTCTTCCAGAGCGAGAGGGCGGTATTCCCGTGGCTGACCGTCGAGGGGAATATCAGCCTCGGACCGAGGCTCCAGGGAACCGAGGGCGAGGTGAGGAAGGAGCGCGTGGCGAAGACCATCGAGCTCATTGAGCTCAAGGGTTTCGAGAAGGCATACCCGAAGACCCTTTCGGGCGGCATGCTTCAGAGGGTGGCGGTCGGCAGGGCGATCGTGAACCATCCCGAACTCCTCCTGATGGACGAGCCCTTCGGCGCGCTCGATGCCCAGACACGGAACAACCTCCAGGACCATGTCATAAGGATATGGCAGAGCATAGACCAGAGCATCGTTTTCGTGACCCACGACATAGAGGAGGCCGCCTATCTGTCCAACAGGGTGATTGTCTTTACGGCGAGGCCCGGCCGGATCAGGGAAGTAGTGACGATAAACCTCCCGCACCCGAGGGAAAGGACGAGCCCCGAGTTCCTCGAATACAGGAACCATCTTGCCGACCTGATAAGGCACTGACATGCGCCTCACCCGTGTCATCGTCATCTGTCTTGCCGCGTCCCTCGTGCTCCTGCTTCATGCAGCGGCCATGGCGCACTGGGACATGGAGCCGAGATTCTGGGCCGACGCAACGGGGGAGAAGTTCTTCCTCAGGATCCATAACGGCGCCTATGCAAACAGGAGCGCCGTGAGAAAGGAATTGAACGTCTGCTTCTGGGTCGAGGAACGCTCGGGGAATCTCTATCAGGCGGTTTCTGAAAAGAAATGCAGCATGGTGACCCTGAAGCCGGATGAATGGATGGACTTTGTCTTCGACCTCAGGACGGTGACGATGCGGGGAGAAGCGATAAACGGGGTGAGACTGAAAAAGGGCAGTTACCGGGCCGTGGCCGTGGCGAGGGAGCAAAGGGGCATGGTTGCCAGAATTCTCCTCGGAGCGGCCCTGGAGCGGCTTTACAGTTATTTCCAGGTGCAATGACGGCGGCGTGAGATGAGAAAAATGATAACGATACCTTCCCTTGCCCTGGTTCTCGCGCTCTTTTCCTGCGCGCTGGACGTGCATGCGTGCAGCGACTGGACGCAGCGGGATGAGTCTTACTGGAAGAAGATGTCTCGTGAACCGAGACATTTCCTCTTCCCTCTCGATGCGATTTCCCTTTCCGCCCCTGCGGGACTTTCGGACTCTCTCAACGAGGACGGGATAAAGGCCCTTGCGAGGGGAGATTATGATGGTGCGAAAAGAGACTTCTCAGAGGCCATAAGAATCAGCCCTGATTCCGCCCCGCTCCGGCACAACCTTGCCTTGGTCTTTTTCAGGAAGTCCGATCTCGAGCGGGCCGTCGAAGTCTGGAAAGAGGCGGTGTTGCGCGATCCCGGCAACCCCAGGTACCTGTATCACCTCGCCTTTGCCCTGTCCTCCGGAGGATGGGTCGAAGAGGCGATACCTCTGTATCAGGAGCTGCTCACGAAGGTGGATGGACAGCCGGAGATTTACAACAGCCTCGGGCAGCTCTTCGAGGTCAAGGGCGACGTTGTGCGGGCGGAAAAGAACTTTGGCAAAGCAGTGACCCTCAGGGCTGATTATTTGCCGGCATTGAATAACCTCGGCAGACTCTATCGGAAATCGGGGCGTACGAAGGAGGCGGCTCATGTCTTCAGGAAGATAGCGAGGCTGAGGCCGGAGGATGTGGAAAGCTATCGCAGTCTCGGGGAACTCTATTCCGATATGGGAAAGAAATCAGCGGCCGTCCGGTGTTACCGGAAGGCGATCCGGCTCAGGCCGGATTATCCTGAACTCCATCTGCTTCTCTCCGGAGTTTACCGGGAAATGGGTTGCACGAAAAAAGCGCACCGGGAAGAACTTCTTGCCCATGCGGTCACCTGCAGACTTCGTCCCAATATGGAGTGAATATGGACTTGATACACGGAATTCAGGAAACGATGAGGATAAAGACGTTCGCCATGAAAAAAGGTGCGGACCTTGCGGGAATAGCGGACCTGGGACTTCTCGCGGGAATCCCGACGAAGCCCGGGAATCTTCTCGAAGGCTTTACCGTTGCGGTGAGCGTCGGCGTGCGCCTCAACGACAGTGTTTTGGACGGGATGCAAGACAGGCCCACGTCGTTATACGCCCATGTCCATCGCATGGCGAATACCCTGCTTGACCATATCACCTTCGATGTGGCGCGTGAAATACTGGGCACGGGATACGACGCGATCCCGATACCCGCCTCCGAAGCCGCCAATATCGCTGAAAAACTCGACACGACGAAAGCGCAGGAATTGGACTGGAGGCCTCTCACGTCCTCCACCCTGCCGAGCAAGGCAGTGGCGAGGGCCGCGGGGCTCGGATGGTTCGGGAAGAGCCTCCTTATTGTGAATCCGGAAATAGGCCCGCGGTTCAGGCATGCCTCGGTCATCACGAACATGCCCCTTACCCCCGACACTCCCTTGAGGAGCAGGTGCGGGACATGTGAGGAGTGCGTGAAGGCATGTCCCGCAAAGGCTATCAGAGGGCTGCGTTTTGACGGCGTTCCGCCCCCGAGGGAGGAAGTCCTCGATTTTCCGAGGTGCAGGGACACCCTCTGGCTCGACTTCAAGAACATCCACGACGTGGGCTATCCCATCTGCGGGGTCTGCATCGCTTCCTGTCCCTGGGGCAGGAGGAGGCAGCAATGAAAATCTCAAGAAAGACGCACATAGAGGAGGAGAAATGAAAGTTTTGAAATTCGCTGTCTTCCTTGCAATCTCGACAACGGTTCTTTTGGGGGCGGAGGCTTGGGCGTCGGAAAAGGCCCGGAGCGGCTCCCCGGAGAAGGGAAAGATACTCTACAACAAGCTGAGATGCTATTACTGCCATAGGATCGGCAACGAGGGGGGAAATACCGGCCCTGATCTGACGACGGAGGGGACGAAAAAGCGTGGAATGGAATGGCAGATGAGGAACCTTGCCGACCCTTCCTCCACGCATCTGAGGCATCCCGAGAATATGCCGAAGTTCGACAGACTGACGGAAAAGATGTTTCTCGATCTTGCGGCGTACCTGGAGTCGTTGAAATAGAATGGCGGGCAAAACAAAAAAGGTGGCGCTGGGTCCCGGGGTCTGCGACGGGTGCGGGAAATGCGTCGAGGCCTGCTTGAAGGCGGTCCGGGGGAAAAGAGACGGAGGAAAGCAGGCCGCGCTCAAACTTCTCAGGCACGGTATGACCTATGTCCCGGTCATCTGTCGCAACTGCGAAGACGCCCCCTGTGTAACCGCGTGCATGTCGGGCTGCAGGCAGCGCAACGGAAAGGGATGGGTTATCACCGATTATCGCCGCTGCGTCGGATGCTGGATGTGCATCATGAATTGTCCTTTCGGGGCCATCGGGCGGGAACCGGGCTCTCATATCGCCCCGAAATGTGAAGGATGCCTGGATAGGGAGATCCCGGCCTGTGTCGCGGCATGCGGGAGAGGAATTCTGACCCACAGGGATGTCCGGGACCTTTCCGATGCCATGAGGAGAAAGGCGGCGGCGAGGTTTCTTGCAGGGGAGAGGGAGACCCCGGCGGAATGAACTATGTGATCATCGGTAATTCCTATGCGGGAATCGGGGCGGTGGAAGGAATCAGAGAGCGCGATCGCGCAGGTGAAATCACGATGATATCGGACGAGCCGTATCTCGCCTACGCGAGGCCCCTGATTTCCTATAACCTGGAGGGGCGTGTCACCGCAAGAAATATGTACTACCGGTCTGCCGGGTTTTATAAGAAGAACAACGTGAGGCTCGTCCTGGGAAAGAGGGCGGCAGGCATCGACACTGCACGGCGGCGGATATCCCTTGAAGACGGGGCAGTCGTTCCCTATGACAGACTGCTCATAGGAACGGGAGGAAGGCCTTTCGTCCCGCCGATGAAGGGTCTCGGAGCGCACAACGTCTTCTGTTTCACGAAATGGGACGATGCGAAAGGGATAAAGAGAATTGCCCCCGGGAAAAGAAAGGCGGTAGTGATCGGAGGGGGGCTCATAGGGCTCAAGGCCGCAGAAGGGATCAACGCCCTCGGGTTGGAGGTGACCATTGTCGAGCTGGGACCGAGGGTTCTCGCCGTAGCCCTCGATGAGGTTTCCGGTGCGATAGTGAACAGGCAGCTCAGAGAAAACGGTATCAGAACGGTGACAGGCCATACGGCGAAAGAGATACTGTCCGATCGAAGAGGCAACGTCTGCGGAGTAATCCTCGACGATGACAGGAGGCTTGAATGCGAGATCCTCGTTATTGCCATTGGAGTAAGACCCAACGTGGACCTTGCGAAGAATACTTCCCTTCATATAGTGAGAGGCATCGTTGTCGACAAGTGCATGATGACGAACATCGGGAACGTCTACGCGGCCGGGGACGTGGTCGAAGCCCCGGATATCCTGAATAACAGGGATTCGGTAATCGCCATTGTTCCTCTTGCCTACGAGCAGGGACGGATAGCGGGATGTAACATGGCGGGGGGGAGACGCACCTATGCCGGCGGCATTGGAATGAATTCCGTCGAGGTCTATGGCCTCCCCGTCATGACGATGGGCATTACCAATCAAGCGAACCAGAAGTTCGAAGTGTGGACCTACCGGAAGGGAAAGGTATACAGGAAACTCGTATTCGAAGGGATCCGGCTTGTCGGTGCGGTGCTCGTCGGGCAGGTGGACTACGGCGGGGTCCTCACCCATTTTGTCAGAAGCCGGACGGACGTGACGGATATCAAGGAGGAGCTCACCGTGCAGGTGCTGAAACAAGGGGAGTTCGGAGCTGTTCTCTCGAAGATCATGAACGGCGGTCAGGGGAGTCTTTGAG
>JAMCWJ010000089.1 GCA_023475105.1 Nitrospirota bacterium | reverse complement strand
GAGCTGGCAGATGGTCGTCCTCTCATCGGAATAGAAATGGGGAAGGATCTGGTAGGCATCAGGGACATCTCGGGAGAAGAGATCGAGTCGATCCTCACGACCGCTTCGTCCTTCAAAGACGTCCTGAGGAGGGACATCAAGAAGGTCCCGACCCTCAGGGGAAAGACCGCGGTCAACCTCTTTTTCGAGCCCTCGACAAGGACGAAGACCTCCTTCGAGCTCGCCGAAAAGAGGCTGAGCACCGACGTGCTCAATTTTTCGGTGCCGACGAGCAGTGTGGTGAAAGGGGAGAGCCTCTACGACACCGTGAAAACGATTGAGGCCTACGGGGTCGATTTCCTCGTGATACGCCATTCCTCAAGCGGCGTACCCCATTTCATCGCGAGGAATGTGAACGCCTCGGTCATCAATGCGGGCGACGGAATCAACGAACACCCGACGCAGGCCCTGCTCGACGCCTTCACGATACGCGAAAAGAGGGGAAGCCTCGAAGAGCTCACCATAGCGATCGTCGGCGACGTCTTCCACAGCAGGGTGGCGAAGTCCAATGTGTACCTCCTCTCGAAGTTCGATGCGCGGATACGACTCGTCGGTCCTCCCACTCTCGTCCCGGACCTGAAGGGGTATAACGTTGAATTGTGTTATGACATGGATGAGGCGCTGAGAGATGCGGACGTGATCATGATGCTCAGGATCCAGATGGAGAGGCAGGGGAAGGGGTTTTTCCCTTCGACCCATGAATACTTCAGGTACTGGGGGCTCGATAGGAGAAGGCTTGGGCTCGCAAAGAGAGACGCCCTCGTGATGCACCCGGGGCCGATGAACCGGGGCATCGAGATATCGTCGGAGGTGGCGGATTCGTCACAATCGGTGATCCTGGACCAGGTCACGAACGGCATCGCGATACGGATGGCGGTGATGTACCTCCTCAAGAAGGGAGAGGGGAATGCATAGCCGCATCCTGATACAGAACGGACATATCGTCGATCCGTCCCAGGGCATCGACGCCGCGGGCGATGTCCTGATCGAGGAAGGGAAGATCAAGGAGATCAGGACAGAGGGCCAAAAGAGCAAGAGATCAAAAGGGCAAAAGACTCAGGACGTCGCCGCTGCGATGCCCGAACGCTCCGGCGCGGGACCTTGCACTATTGACGCTTCAGGGCTCTACGTCCTTCCCGGTCTTGTCGATATGCACACCCATCTGAGGGAGCCCGGTTTCGAGAGCAAGGAGACGATCCGCTCCGGTACGCAGGCTGCGGTGAGGGGCGGGTTCACTTCCGTCTGCTGCATGCCGAACACCGTCCCCGTCAATGACAATGAGACCGTGACCGAGTTCATCCTGCGGAAGAACTACGCGGAAGGCGCCTGTTATGTCTTTCCGATAGGCGCGGTGACGAAGGGTCAGAGGGGCGAGGAACTCGCCGAGATGGGGATGATGCTCGCGGCGGGGTGCGTCGCCTTTTCCGACGACGGCCGGCCGGTGATGAACAGTCTTTTGATGCGAAGGGCGCTCGAGTATGCGAAGGTATTCAACGTGCCGGTCATTTCTCATTGCGAGGACCTCACCCTCTCCGACGGCGGCGTGATGAATGAAGGCGCGGTTTCCGCGCTCCTCGGGCTCGGCGGGATCCCGGCTGCCGCAGAAGAGGCGATGGTGGCGCGGGACGTCATCCTTGCGGAGCTGACGCGGGGGAGACTGCATATCGCCCATGTCTCGACCGAAGGGTCCGTGAGACTGATACGCCGGGCAAAAGAAAGGGGCATTGCCGTCACCGCTGAAACCTGCCCCCACTACTTCAGCGTCACCGAGGACGCGGTCAGGGACTACGACACGAATGCGAAAGTGAATCCGCCGCTCAGGACCGGGAAAGACGTCGAAGCCGTGAAGGAGGGGCTGAGAGACGGCACGATCGATGCGATCGCGACCGATCATGCGCCGCACCACAAAGACGAAAAGCTCCGCGAATTCGACAAGGCCCCGTTCGGTATCTCGGGTCTCGAAACAGCTCTTTCCCTGAGTCTGGGGCTTGTGCACGACGGCGTCCTGACGCTGAGCGGACTTGTGGAGAAGATGACGGTCTCTCCGGCGCGTATATTCGGTCTGGCCAAAGGGACGTTGAAACCGGGAGCCGAGGCCGACGTGACGGTCGTGGATGCGCACAGGGAATTCAGGGTCGAACCGGAGAAGTTCCTCTCGCAGGGCAAGAACACACCCTTCGGAGGATGGGTTTTGAAAGGCATGCCCGTTATGACGATATGCAAGGGGAAAGTACATGAGTAAAACCCTCCTCGTATTGGCGGACGGCGCGGTCTTCGAAGGAACGTCCTTCGGCGCAGAGGGCGAGACGACCGGAGAGGTCGTCTTTAACACCTCGATGACCGGGTATCAGGAGATCCTCACCGATTCTTCTTATAAAGGCCAGATCGTTACGATGACCTACACCCAGATCGGCAACTACGGGGTGAACGAAGAAGATGTCGAGTCAGCAGGCGGGATAAAGGCAGAGGGTTTCGTTGTGAAAGAGGCCTGCGATTTCCCGTCCAACTGGCGCTCCTCCCTCAGCCTCACCGACTATCTGAAACGGTACGCGGTCGTCGGCATCCAGGGTATCGATACAAGGGCTCTCACGCGGCACCTTAGAAACTATGGGGCCCAGATGGGGATTATTTCGAGTGTCGATACCGACCCCGTCAGCCTTCTCGGGAGAGTGCGGTCGCATCCTAGCATATCCGCATTCGACCTCGTGAAGGACGTTACCACTCCTGAGGTCTATTCGTGGAAGGAAGGGTGCTGGAAGTGGTGCGTTGTCGAAAGGGGGAGCCCCGGACTGAGCGTCGTGGTGTATGATTTCGGCGTGAAGTTCAATATCCTGAGGAACCTCGTCGAGGCGGGTTTCGGCGTGACGGTTGTGCCGGCGAAGACGCCCGCGGAGAAGGTCCTCGAGATGGACCCCGACGGGATCATCCTGAGCAATGGTCCGGGAGACCCCGAGACGGTGGCCTATGCAATCGCGAACGCAAGAAAGCTGATCGGGAAAAAACCGATCTACGGGATCTGCCTCGGCCACCAGATACTCGGTCTTGCAATGGGCGGCAGGACCTATAAACTGAAATTCGGTCATCACGGAGGAAATCACCCGGTCAAGGACCTTTCGACCGGGAAGGTCGAGATCACCTCCCAGAACCATAACTACTGCGTCGACATAAAGAGCCTTCACGGTCAGACGGAACTCACCCACAGGAACCTCTATGACGGGACGGAAGAGGGGATGCGCCATGTCGAGCTCCCGGTAGTTTCGGTCCAGCATCATCCTGAGGCAGGGCCGGGACCGAACGACTCGGTCGGGCTCTTTTCGAGATTCAGGGAATTGATAGACGGAAGCGGGACGTGAGGGTCCCGCAGTTCGGGCCGGGCACTGACTGAATGAATGGAAAGCCCTATCAGATCGAAAGAAGAGAGGATGGCATTGTGCTGAGGACGACCTCGTTCAGGACAGGGAGGGGGAGCGTTCTCCACAGCGGCATCTTCAGCCGCGAACTCGCCTCGAGCTTTGCCGCAGGCGCGGCGGTGCTCCTTGTCGGTTTTTTCCTGGCCGCCCGGACGACGCTGACGCCTCTGTATTTCATCGCAGGCGGGCTTCTGTTCGCGGGGCTTTTCATCTTCTTCAGGGTCTTCGTGTTCCGGGAGGCGGTCCTTGAAACCTTTCTCGACAGAGGGAGGGGGGTGGTCGCCATCGCCCTGCAGAGGGCGCTCGGCCTGAGGAGGAAATCGTATCCGCTGGCTGCTCTGTCGGGTGTCAGGCTCACCCACAGATCGATGCAGCCCGAAAACATCGATGCGGTCGAGTTCGTCGAAAAGATCGCGGCGCAGCACGGGACGGTGATACCCGGATTCGGAAAGGTCGAGGAGCTCTACCTGGTAGAACTCGACTTCCGCGATGCGAAGACCGTCATCTTCAGCTCCGGAAACAGGCAGACGGCCGAAGCGGTTGTGAGGGAACTCAGCCATTTCCTGGACGAAAGGCTATGCGAACAGGATTAGGCGGGGCGGCACGTATCGGCCGTCGCCGCGGGCGCAGCGCGTGGACGGGGTTTTGGATCAGTAGGATGAAAAAGTCTATCAGGAGGTGCGGATGGGTTTAGCATACGACGAGCTCTACATCTCGACGATGAGAGAGATCGGGGTCTGCAGGCAGACTATCAGGAAGCTGACGAAGATGCTCGGGCGCATGGAGCGGAAATATGGCATGTCGACCCCGGAGTTTCTCGAGAGGTTCAATGCGGAAGACATGAGGGACCATAAGGATTACGCCAAATGGCATGAAGGCTGCGAGGGGCTGAAGAACTGTGAAAAGAGGTTGAAAGAGCATTATGAGATCCTCAGGACGCATTGATTCGCCCGGGACAGGCGGGCAGGGGGGGGGCGCGTGCCGAAGAGAACTGACCTGAGAAAGATCCTCCTCATCGGCTCCGGGCCGATCGTGATAGGCCAGGCATGCGAGTTCGATTATTCAGGCACCCAGGCATGCAAAGCCCTCAGGG
>JAMCWJ010000028.1 GCA_023475105.1 Nitrospirota bacterium | reverse complement strand
AAGCGGCGAGGGACATGGTAGAGGAATTTATCGCGGGGAACAGGGAGAGATGAGGGTTGCTGAGTGCTCGGTTAGGCCATTTCCTCGATAAACCTTTCGGTCCCATCGCGAAAAGGATCCCATTCAATCCGAACATCCTTACGGTTGCCGGCTTTGCGATTATGGTCGCCGCCGCCTTTGTGATTCCTTCCCGTCCCGGATTCGGCGGGTTTCTTGTACTCCTGGGGGGAATCTGCGACATGTGCGACGGCATCCTCGCCCGGGCGAACGGGAGGGCGACGAGCTTCGGAGCATTTCTCGACTCCCTCCTCGACAGGTATTCCGATGCCGCCCTCTTCCTCTCGGTCGCATGGTATCTCGCGGACAGGGGAGACCACACCGGCGCGTTCCTGAGCATCGGCGCCATGGTAGGCTCTCTCCTTGTGAGCTATGCGCGGGCACGGGGAGAAAGTCTCGGCATCGACAGCCACGTCGGACTCCTGGAGAGGCCCGAAAGGATCGTACTCCTGATATTAGCCTTGTTCAGCGGATGGCTTGTGCCGGTGCTCTGGGTACTGTTCATCCTTACCCACGTTACCGTGCTTCAGAGGGCATACGCGGTCTGGAAGGCGAAGAAGTAACACTCATAAGCTCAGGGGAGGTATCCGGCCCGCAGGGCAAGGCCCGGGTATGGAGGGCTACCTGTAGAGAATCATCTTGGGAAGAGAGTAGTTTCTTATTATCTCCGCGTTGTCCGCTCCGTTCCTGACGAAGACCAGAGAGTTGAAGTCAGAGAGGACGAGTGTCCAGTCCGCGCTTTTCATAAGTTCGTTTGCAAGCGGGAAAATGCGGCCCGAGGAAAACATAGGAGGTATCACTACGTACCGTATGTCATACTGCCGGAGGAAGCGCTTCCACTCGGGAAAGGCCCGGCCTTTGCCCGCATAGGCGAGGCTTATTGCATAGGCCTGCCAGTCCACTTCCTCGTTGAGACATCTGCCGTCGACGAATACCTTTCTCTCCGGGGCAAGCCGCCAGAGCAGATACCCGCCCCAGTCAAAGTGGTTGAACATGTTGCCCGTCAGGTTGTGTGCGGCGATAAAATCGGCAGCCCTGACCGGGAAGCGTTCCTCATCGATCCAGTGTCCCGAGCGCAGGTTCTTCAGGTTCGCGACTTCGTCCCGCGCAAAGACGAGCGCAATCAACAGCGCCGCAGGCACGGCAATCGTTCTTGCCAGGGAAGCAGGGCGGCCCTTCGAAAAACTTTCACAGATCACGGGAAGGGCTGCGATCAGGAAAAAGGGGACATATCTCACATGCGTGAAAGAGAAATACCCGAGTCCGGAGAAGAGCGCGATCTGAGTAATATCGGTGTTCTTCCTGTTCGCAGTGAGTCCGATGAAGGTGAGAAGCATGATGGACCACCACAAAAAAACGGCATAATTGCTGAAATATCTGAAGGCCTCCAGGGTCGACTTATATTCCTTGTTCACATACAGCGTGAACGAATTCAACCGCAGCATTTCGAACCCGTGATAGGTGTTCGGATTCATGAGAGAAAAAACGATGCCGAGGACCCCGACGATAAGGAGACTCTTATATGCCTCAAAGTTCATCGGTCGCAGCGACGGATGAAGAAACTTGAGTCCCTCCATGACGATGAAGAGCGTGATGATCACCTGTCCGAGGAGAAAGCCCCCGTGACTGTTCGCCCAGACCAGCATGAGTGCGGGCAGGAGGACGGCGTCGGGAAACAGGCGGGACCCGGGGCCGGAAGTCCTCCGTTCGAGCAGGAACAGGAGTGCCGCGAAGAACAAAAAGGAGAAAGCGTGGGGCCTTTCAAGGGGGAATGCGCTCAGGAGAGAGATTGCGAATACCAGGAGCAGGCATGAATACAGCACATTGTCGCCGCGCCGCCGTTTCACCATGAAGTAGAGGAGGGCGGCAAAAACGACAAACCTCAGGCCGACGATCCCGCTCATGCCGAAATGCCGGTATAAGGCGGCGTAGATGAGCTGGCTGATCCAGAAGGCGGTCAACGTGAAGTGCTGGGCGGCGCCGAGGGGGACCGGGGTGGTGTAGGAAAACAAGTCTTCCGAGGGGAGTCTCAAGTGCTGATATATCCATTCGCCGGTCTTGAGATGCCAGAAGAAATCATTGTCCCTGATCGGGGTGAGGAGATAAAGGCATGATACGAACAGCGTTGTCCCGACAAGAAGCGCCGTCACGGATCGGGATGCCGTAACATTTTTCATACGACAGGACAGGAACTTCCGGGGACGGAAAAGGGAGGGCGGAAGCAGGTCGGGCGCATCTTCCTATTCCGCGAGCTTTTTCCTCAGGAGTTCGTTCACCATCTGCGGATTCGCCTTGCCCCTGGTCGCCTTCATCACCTGGCCCACAAAGAAACCGATCAGCTTTTCGTCCCCCCCCCTGAAACGCCCGACTTCTTTCGGATGTTTCGCGACGATCTCTTCCACTGTCTTCTCGAGTTCTCCCGAATCGCTTATCTGGGTAAGCCCCTTTTCTTTCACGATCTGCTCTGCGTCCTTGCCGGTCCTGTACATCTCTTCGAAGACGGTCTTTGCGATCTTTCCACTGATAATGCCCTCCTCGATGAGTCGTATCATTTCGGCGAGCCGGACGGGTCTCATCGGACATTCCTCGATAGTCCTGTTCTCTTCGTTGAGAAGCCTCGTCAGGTCCCCTATCATCCAGTTTGCCGCCGCTTTAGGGGGGCCGCCCGCCTTTACCGTTTCTTCGAACCAGTCGGCGGTCGCCCTCTCCGAAATGAGGAGTTCGGCGTCGTATTCGGACAATGCATAGTCAGAGATGAAGCGCTCCCGCTTCGCATCGGGCAATTCGGGGAGCGACGCCTGGATATCATCGATCCATTCCCTGTCGGCAACGAGAGGGACGAGGTCGGGTTCCGGGAAATAGCGGTAATCATGCGCCTCTTCCTTTGTCCTCATCGACTGGGTCTTGCCTGAGGAAGGGTCCCAGAGCCTCGTCTCCTGTACGATTTTTCCTCCCTCTTCGAGCGTGCGAAGCTGGCGCTTTATCTCGTATTCGAGGGCCTTCTCGACGAACCTGAAAGAATTTATGTTCTTCATCTCGACCTTCACGCCGAGCCCGGTGCTTCCCACGGGTCTGATCGAGACGTTTGCGTCACACCTGAGCGAGCCCTGCTCCATGTTTCCGTCGCAGACGCCGAGAGAACGGAGAAGTCCCCTTAGCTTCCTCATATACTCCGAGGCCTCTTTCGGCGTTCGTATGTCGGGCTCGGAAACAATCTCCATCAGGGGGACACCCGCCCTGTTGAGGTCTACAAAGCTGTAGCTCCCGTTTCCCTCGTGGATGTTTTTCCCCGCATCTTCCTCCATGTGAATGCGGGTGATGCCGATTCTCTTTCTTTCTCCGTCGGCGATAATGTCGATATGCCCGTGCTCGCAGATCGGAAGTTCGTACTGGCTAATCTGGTATCCTTTCGGCAGATCGGGATAGAAGTAATTCTTCCTGGCGAACCTGCTGTATTGGGAGATCGTGCAGTTCGTGGCGAGGCCCGTCCTGACGGCGAACTCAAGGGCCTTTCTGTTCAGGACCGGAAGCACGCCCGGCATCCCGATACAGATCTGGCACGTCTGGGTATTGGGCGGCGCGCCGAATTTTGTCGAGCACCCGCAGAATATCTTCGATTCCGTCAGCATCTGCGCGTGGACTTCAAGACCGATCACTGCTTCATAGTCCATCGGCATGCCCCTGCATCCAGTTTCGGCCTCCTCGTATGCCACTCCGTCGACTGCTCATATGCGTAAGCTGCCCTCAGCACGGTCGCTTCGTCAAAATGCTTTCCGATCAGCTGCAGACCGATCGGAAGCCCTCCAGCCGTGAAACCGCAGGGCAAGGAGATGCCCGGCACTCCCGCAAGGTTCACGGAGATCGTGAAGATGTCCGAGAGATACATCTGGAGGGGGTCATCCGCCTTTTCACCCACCCTGAAGGCGGCGGTGGGGGAAGTCGGCGTTGCGATGATGTCTGTGCTCCTGAAGGCCTCTTCGAAGTCCCTCTTGATCAGCGACCTCACCTGCTGCGCCTTCTTGTAATATGCCTCGTAGTAGCCCGAAGAAAGGGCATAGGTGCCGAGCATGATCCGTCTCTTCACCTCCGCGCCGAAGCCCCGGGCCCTCGTCTTCATGTACATTTCGGAGAGGTCCTTGCCCTGTTCTCTGACCCCGTACTTCACCCCGTCGTAACGCGCGAGGTTCGAAGACGCCTCGGAGGTCGCGAGCAGATAGTAGGTGGCGACCGCGTAATCCGTATGGGGCAGCGAGATCTCGACGATCGAGGCCCCGAGGGATTCGAGCTGCGAGACTGCAGCCTTCACCGAAGAATCCACGGCAGGGTCCATTCCCTCGATGAAGTACTCCTTCGGGATGCCGACCTTAAGTCCTTTGATGTCCCTGTCAAGCGCCGAGGGAAAATCGGGGGGCGCGAGAGGCGCCGACGTCGAATCGAAAGGGTCATGGCCTGAGATGGCGTTCATGAGGTTTGCTGCGTCTCTCACGTTCTTCGTTATCGGCCCGATCTGGTCCAGGGAGGATGCAAAGGCGACGAGCCCGTACCGCGAGACACGCCCGTAGGTAGGCTTAAGCCCGACGACGCCGCAGAGGGCAGCAGGCTGTCTTATGGAGCCTCCCGTATCCGAACCGAGCGCGGCGATGCATTCGTCGGCCGCCACCGCAGCAGTCGAACCCCCGCTGCTTCCTCCCGGAATCCTCTCGAGGTCCCAGGGATTTCTTGTCGTATGGAATCCCGAGTTCTCCGTGGAGGAGCCCATTGCGAACTCGTCGAGGTTTGTTTTTCCTATAAGGACGTATCCCTGCGCAATCAGTTTGTCCGTGACGGTGCTCTCATAAGGCGGGGAAAAGTTCCCGAGTATCTTCGAGGAACACGTGGTTCGAATGCCTTTTGTGCACATGTTGTCCTTGATCGCCATCGGGATGCCGAGGAGCGGCATCGTGGTTTTCCCGTCGATCCTCTTCTGTGCCTCAGCGGCCATCTCGAAGGCCTTTTCCTTCGTAAGCGTCACGAAGGCTCTGACGCGTCCTTCGACCGCCTCTATTCTCTTGTACACGGAGTCGACGACGTCCCGTACCGATATCTCCCGTTTGTCGAGGAGCTCTCTCAGTTCCGTGATGCCGAGGGTATGAAGTTCCACGTGATGTCCTTGTTCTTCTTCGAAATCATTCGGGAAAAGCGACTTTTAAGTCTATCATCCCGGAGGGGGAAAATGCAAAGAAACCGGCCGGACAGCGCTGCGATTCGGGGAAAAGCGACGGGCGCGTGCCGCGCTCAGCGGCTCTTGTGCAGAAGAGCGATAACCGGCGCGGCGACATTCCTGAAATCTATCTTGCCGCTCCCCATTCTCGGCAGTTCCTCCATCACGACGAACTGTCTGGGCGATGAAGAGCGCCAGCATGCGGTCGGCGTGAAGATCGCTCCTGTTCTTCCCGGCAGCAAAAGAGAGGGCTTCCCTTGCCGCCTCGATCATATGCCGCAAGCGGACCAGATCATCTTTCGGCATACTGAACCTCGGCTGATGAAAGCACCTCATCCCGGAAATATCGGCTTAAATCGGCCGGGGTTCTCATGTCAACTTTTCGTCCGAGGATTTCTGATAACTCAAGTTCCAGCCCTGCCAGGTGTATCAATCCCACAACCTGTCCGGGTTCGAATTCCACAAGCACATCCACGTCGCTATCCTGTGCAAAATGTTCGCTGATGACCGAGCCGAAGAAAGAAAGTTTTCGAATATGATGCTTTCCGCAGAATTCTGCGATTCTTTCTCGGGGTATTTCTATCTTTGCCTTGCTACCCATAATTCTCCTTTTATGACCATATTCTACCTGAAACTCTGGTTAAAATCATTTGCCCGCGATGATTTTCCTCTCCTCCTCCGTCACTCCTCTTGAGGTAAGAGGGGATGGGGGAGTTATCTTCTGCGCTATCATGTCAAGGACGCTATCTGTCTCCTGAAGCACCTCATGATTCCAAAACCGCATCACGTCGATCCTCTGCGATTTCAGATAAGCTGTGCGAGCCGCATCATACTCCTTGTTGTCATCCTCACTGTGTTGACCGCCGTCCAATTCCATAGCAAGCTTGAGTTTAGGACAGTAAAAGTCCAAAATGTAAGGGCCTGCGCTATATTGGCGAACGAATTTCAATCCAAGAAACCGCCTATCCCTTACATGCGCCCAAAAGGTTTGCTCCGCTTCCGTCTGGTTTCGCCTGAGTTCCCTACGTCGCTGTTTCAGGGACGGATCATTCCGTATGAGCTTCATAACGCCCCCTCGCCCCCTCTTACCTTAAGAGGGGGAAATGCTCACCTGCCTATCCTTCAATTATCTTCCTCTCCTCCTCCGTCACTCCATAAAGCCCATAAACGATCTCATCAATCTTTTTATCAGTAACCGTGAGTTCAAAGACGGCGATTTTGGTGTCTGACCCACAGACCGAAATATGAAATGGAGGCTAAAATGGCGCTTATCCACCATGGCGCCATCATCAGAGTTTCGATAAGGCTGCTTTCATTCCTTCTTGGCATAAACACCCCCCTCCAATTGCTGTTTGATTATTGAACTACCGTAAGAAAAACTGTCCGGGCTCTCTCAAAAATGACCTTATCTGTAAACCTCTTTGCGATGTGCGATTCTATAGATTCTTACAATGTTTCGCGAATCATCTATCTCATAGAGGATTCTGTACTCGCCTACCCGAATACGCCACCTTGACCCGCCGCCACTGAGTTTCTTCGAGTTGTGCGGTCTCGGCGCATCATACAGCCCCAGAACTGCCTGCTCGAAGCGCAATAGCATTTTGCCGGCAAACCCATCAAGGTCTTTTTGTGCTTGTGGCATCAGCCTGACATCATAGAGGCTCAAGCAGCGTGCCCCATTTTGCTGCGTCTTGTAAAATACTCTTTTGCGGAGATCGACTTGCCCTTAGTCTTTTTTGCCTTCTCGATCAACGCGACATCAATGAAATCTTCTCTCAGTTCGGGGTCGCTCAGTATCTTTTCAAGGAATGCTTCCCTTTCCTTGTTTTTGAGAGCCTTAAAAGCCGTAAAAAAGACTTCCGCTGTCGCCTGGTTCGCTCTCATCGAATATCACCTCCTCGATAGAATTGACTCTATTTTACCTCAAATCATTCGTCTTGCATTATCGTGCAAGTTTGGTGTCTGACCTCACAAATAGACACATCACTTTCTTATTTCCTGCCTGATGACGGCTTTGTGGGTGGTTTCACTGGCAATTTTGGAGGAACATATCCGCGTTGGCCCCCTTCTGTCGGCTTTTTCGGTGGCTTAGGCGGAACATAACCAGCCTGGTCTTTCTTCGAACTCATGTTGTATCACCTCCTCAAAGTAGATTAATAGCACTGAACACAACAAGAGAAACCACTCCCAAAATAAAGAAGGCTATCGAAAAATAATTAAGGCCATTTGTCCAAGAAGCCGCTTTGTTAGTTCTGTCGGCTTCCTCTCCGGATATCTCACCATCCAAAATATCTCTTTGCTTTCTACAAGCAGCCTGGCTCGTAAGGAATGAAATTAATGTTGAAAGAAGGCTAAGACAAAAAAGTGACCAAGCCGCTATAAGCCAACATATACTACTTAGTTTGGGCTCTGGAGCAATTTGGTTTATAAAAGTGATGGATAATGCAAGAGCGCCTGCTGCCAGTGTCAGTATTGATCTATCAAATTGCTGTACAGTGTCACGCTCTGCAGTAATTAATTGTTTTCTCTCTTCCAGATAAACTCTATATTCATCATGTTTATCATCTTCCATGACGTGACCCCTTCACTCCTTTCCCTCAATTAACCCTCTCTCCTCCTCCGTCACCCCATACAACCCATACACAATCTCATCTATCCTCTCATCCGTGATCGTAATCTCCCGCTCGATCTTTTGGCGCTCGGCAGAGGGGTGAAGGGCAGTTTTCTTCTTATGGAGTTCGAGCGTGCGGTCAACGAGAGAGACGAGTTTGTCATGAATGGCTTTTTCTGACGGATTGTTGAAGTCGATTGTGCGGATGGGGAGTTGTTCGATATACTGAGTCCAAAACCGAATATATCCACCGCGCAATGAGGTCCCAATCGACTGTAGATACTTAAACAGCAACGGCGAGTTCAAGAGGGCGAGAACGTAAAGTGGTGACAAAGAAGTATTATTAAGAAGAATACCGTATCCTGTCTTATAAAAGTGCCCATCTTCATCAAGACTAAATGAAGCGACATTGTTGTAGTCAGGAACAATGATTTTTGGCTTTTGGAATAAGGCCATGCTCTTCGGATAGCCAAAGGCATACCAATTTTGACCCTTAAACTTCCCTTTTTCTCTTCCGGATAAAGAGATTCTATTTGCTTTAAGGTAGTCAAATGCTAATGGAAATTTAGTTGTCATCTCTGATGCCGTAAATAATCGAGCCGCAGTGGATGTAATTTCATAAGGACAAATGAGTAAAGAACTCGTACGCGGCGGCTCGTATCTGCGTATTTGCTTCCCACTGAGAAAGGGACGCGTACAGGCCCTTTCGACCTTGATCTCTTGCTCAAGCGACTTCGAAATGCCAATGATATAGCTACCCGCAAGCCGGCATTGATCCAAAACAAAAATATCGTCAGCACTTGTCTGAGTTCCAACAAAGATATGTGCTACGTCCCCCAATCTGACGGGCATGTCCTTTAAGCGTTTCAACAAATTGACGCTACTGCCGATGTTGAAATTCCATTTTGTTGCCCTAATATCGGTAGCAGCGATCATGCCTCTTGGTGCTTTACCCGTGTCACGCCAAGCGGAAATGTCTGCAACCTTTGAGTAGGCACATTGTTTGCTCTGTGTCTTATTCAGGAAAAGAAGACACGTATAGGTTGTAGCGCCTTCAAATATTTGCTGTTCTCCAAAATCGATAACCTCTGAAAGATGTTTCCCTACGGAAAGAAGTTTTCTGAGCGGTTCTCCGTATTGGGATTGGAAGAATTTATGAGGCAGGATGAAACCCAAGCGTCCTTTCGGATTTAGAAGGCTCAATCCTTTTTCGACAAAAACGACATATATATCGTAGTTACCTTTCGTAGTTACCTTTGCTGGCAGCGGCATATTGTTTCTTATAAAATTCGACTTCGACAGGTGCCCATTCTTTCATCGCCTGTATCCTCACATACGGCGGATTGCCTATCACTACATCGAACCCCCCTTGAGTTCCCCCCTTGCCCAGCGGGGACTGAGAGGGGTTCATTATCTCGCCGAAGCCGGTCGACTTCGAATTCCAGTTAAAGGGATTGATGCGGCTCTTTGTCTCGTCATCGAACAATTCCGTGTGCTCTAAGATGTCATAACTGATAAGGCTGTTACCACATTTGATGTTATTGCCGAGGGGCGGGAGGAGATGCTGTTTCTTCGGCAACAGACCTCTCTCGCCTTCAAGGGCCTTCAGATAAAGGCTCATCATTGTTATCTCAACAGCCTGAGGGTCTATGTCCACGCCGAGAATGTTGTTTCTCAATATCATTGCCTTCGTGCGCAAGGGGAGAGACAGGTCTTCCGGCCCGACCTTCAGATAAAAATCAAAGTACTGGGTCTGCGCCTCTTTCGGGTGCTCGCGATAATATTTAAGGTGGTAATCAATAAGATACTGATACGAGCCAAGTAGAAATGATCCTGAGCCGCAGGCGGGGTCGAGGATTTTTATCTTCTCTATCTGCCTGGGCGTCTTTCCCTCAATGAGCTTGCCGACGGTGTTCTTTACGATGTAATTAACGATGTATTTCGGCGTGTAATAAACCCCGCCCGCCTTTCTGACTTCAGGCTTTTCCTCGACCTTTACCCTTTGAGGCGTAACGCGTATGGTGCTTCCAAGATAGCGTTCGTAAATGCTTCCGAGAAGTTCAACCCCGATGGCATCGAAGCGGTATCTGCTTTTCGGGAAATAGAGGTTCTCAATGATCTCAGCCAGAAGGCCGGAATCAACCTCCGCCGTTTCACAGGCATGGGGTTTGAAGATATCTCCATTAAGGTCATCATTTACTTCATGGAAGAGGTCTTTCAAATGAGACATTATGGACTTTCTTTTGGCTTCTTCCCTCCACTGGGCAACGATCTCCCACAGCTCGCGGTCAGGCCTGATCCTCCTGTCTTTTGCAATGCGGATAAAGATGATCCTGTCGAGGAGCTTCTGGACTACGTCATTCAGGAGCTTTACATCGAATTCGGGATTCCTTTTGTGAATATCCTTGGCAAGTTCTGTTCTCCAGATTGTGAGGTCCTCGAGGAAGGACTTATCAGGCGGAATTCTGAGCCTTTTGCTCTTTGTGTCTTTAGGCAACAGGGCTTCCAATGAACCCTGCTCAACTCTTTCCTTTGAAAGCTCCCAGAGCCTTTCTGCGTTCTCCGGATAAGCTGAGCAATTAAGATTAAGAATAAGACCTTCATCAGGGAACCGGGGATTCGGTCTTAAGGATGCGTCATAAAGCCTGAACTCTTCAAAATCCGTGAGGATGACAAAATAGACCTCTTTGGTTGACCACGCATAAGTTTTTGCTTGCATGATGTGGTGCACATCATCGAGAGGGACCGAAGGCGCCTTGGCCTCCACAAAGAACTTTGTCGCCCCGTTTGTCCTGACATTATAGTCCGGCCTGCCCGTGGTCTCCGGTGAGAGCTCGACAATGACGTCACGGGCATGGGGAGGTTTCTGCGCCTTGTTTTCTATGTCCCAGCCGAGGGCTTCAAGAAATGGATTTATGAAATCGATCCTGACCTGTGCTTCGGGATAGCCTTTTGAGCGATAGTGGGTTTTGTCCTTTTCAAATTTTGTGACGAGGGTCCGGAGTTTCTCTTTGAAAGAGTCGATATCAGCCATGGCCGACATGGCATATTATAGCAAAAGCGTCCGGATTAGATTGCAATTCTCCGGCATATGCGTGCATTATTATACCCATGGAAATCGTCCGTCTGAATCGCACATCGAGGATACTCGCGGGACATCTCTGGGTCTTCTCGAACGAGTTGGCGACGAGCCCGAAAGGCTTCGAACCCGGCACAATCGTGGAGCTGAGAGACCGCAAAGACTCCTTCATAGGGATCGGTTATATCAATCCCCGTTCGCTCATCGCGGTCAGGATCCTCACACGGGAGAAGGAAGAGATAGACCGCGCCTTTTTCAGGAGACGCATCCTCGATGCTCTCGAGTACAGAAAACGGTTCTTTGATGATATGAGCTCCCTGAGACTCGTCTTCAGCGAGGGAGATCTCCTGCCGGGGCTCATTGTGGACAAATACGGGGACTGTCTTTCCGTCCAGTTCCTTACCGCCGGTATAGAGGTATGGTCGGCCACTCTCATCGGAATTCTTGAGGAGCTTCTATCCCCCTCGGCGGTCGTGCTGCGCAATGACAGCCCGGCCCGCCTTCTCGAGGGTCTGGAGCAAGAGAAGCGTCTGGCCCGAGGGAGCCTCGATACGCTTCCCGTGATCAGAGAGGACTCTCTGCTCTTTGAGGTCGATCCCCTCTCAGGCCAGAAGACGGGGTTCTTTCTCGACCAGAGAGAGAACAGGGCTGCTTTCAGCAGACTTGCAGGGCGGGGGAAGGGGCTCGACCTTTTCTGTTATGCAGGCGCCTGGAGTATCCATCTTGCAAAAGGGGGCGCGCACATGACAGGGATCGATGAGTCCGCGAATGCAATCGCGCAGGCACTAAGAAATGCCGAACTGAACGGTCTTTCAGACAGGTGCGCGTTCCAGAAGACCGATGTCTTTGAGTTTCTGAGACGCGAGGTCTCTGCGGGAAGCCGGTACGATTTCATCGTTCTGGACCCGCCGGCGTTCGTGAAGTCCAGGACCCGGGTGAAGGAGGCGCTGAAGGCCTACCGGACGGTCAATGCGCGTGCGATCAGCCTTCTGAAAAAGGGCGGCTTGTTCGCCACATCGTCATGTTCCTACCACATCGACAGGGAGGCCTTCGTCGAAATGGTGAGGTCAGCTGCGCGGGATGCGGGACGGCAGTCGAGGCTGATCGGGATGCGGTCACAGGCAAAGGACCATCCGGTCCTTCTTTCGATGCCGGAAACCGAGTATCTCAAGTGCGCATTTCTCGAGATACTCTGACTTGGGCCGTCCGTTATCCTATGATTTCAGTGCACGGACGTCATTACTGCTCCTTCAGAATACCACAAAACTTTCGGTACCGGGTTCAGCGGGAGAGCGCATTCCCCTTTTCGAGCGCGGCGAACAATTCCGTTATCACCGTATTCGAAATGACGAGCCCCCTTCTCGTGAGGCAGAGACAGTCTTTATCGGAGGAAAGAAGGCCGGCCTTGATCAGCGCGGCCGCCGTCCCGGCGATATCGATCCCGTAGACTTCTCTCAGTTCACCTACGTTCAGTCCTTCGGTCTTTCTCAGCCCGAGCAAGATGACTTCCCTTATCTCCTCGACCCGGGAAATGCCGATATCTTCTTCCGTGGAAAGCTCGCCTTTTCGCAGGGCCTCGAGGTACTTCCCGATGTCGTTCGTATTCCTGGTCCTTCTGCCTGCGATAAAGCTGTGGGCGCCCGCGCCGATCCCGATATATTCGCCCCTGTCCCAATAGTTGAGGTTGTGCCTGCAGGCGAATCCGGGCCGGGCGAAATTCGAAATCTCGTAATGCCCGTATCCCGCCCCGGTAAGTCCGTCTATGGCGTGGTAATACATCCCGATGATCGTCTCCTCATCCGGCTTTTCGACTCTCTTTTCCCTGATCAGCTCATAGAGGGGGGTGCAGACTTCCGGGGTGAGCTCATAGGTGGAGATATGCTCGGGAAAGAACTCCCTTGCCGTTGCAAGGGAATGCGACCAGTCATCGAGTGTCTGCCCCGGTATTCCGTAGATAAGGTCAAGGGAGAGGTTTTTTGCGCCCGCGTTTCTCACCGCTGATATGGACTTTATCGCGTCCTCAAAGCTGTGTATCCTGCCGAGAAACTGCAATTCCCTGTCGAGGAATGACTGGACGCCGATGCTGAACCTGTTGACTCCGGCATCAGAGAGGGCGCAGGCCTTCTCCTTGTCGATCGTGCCCGGATTGACCTCGATCGTAATCTCGGCGTCGGCAGCGAGAGTGAAGGAATCTCTTATTTTTCTCAGCAATCCGATTAGCGACAGGGTCGGCATTGTTGTCGGCGTTCCGCCGCCAATATAGACCGTAGTGATCTCATCGATCGCCTCTCTCCTCAGGTCGAGTTCATGAGCCGCTGCTGCGGCATATCTCAGTGCGAGCGCCTCGTCGTAAGGGACTGAAAGGAAATCGCAGTAGATGCACTTCCTTATGCAGAAGGGAATATGGATGTAGAGAGAGTTAATCATTCGTCTTCGATACGATGTCCTGCAAGGATACCCGACGCCATGCCCTGATCGATCTCATCGCCGCAAAAGATTTGCGGGATGTCCTCCGCGCTGTTCACGCTGAAGTTCGTTTACCTTTCTTCTCCCTCTATTATATACTTTGAAGATGTCGACCGGCGACTTCGAGAAACTTGTCGAAATCATGTCCGAGCTCAGGGGAGAAAAGGGCTGTCCCTGGGACAGGGAGCAGACCAGGGAGTCCCTCAAGCCCTTCCTTCTCGAGGAGACCTATGAGGTGCTCGAGGCAATCGATGAAGGCGACCCCGGGAAGATGAAAGAGGAACTCGGGGACCTCCTGTTCCAGATCCTCTTTCATTGTCAGATCGCAGAGGAACGGGGAGAGTTCGACATCCATGGCGTGATCGGAAAGATTTCGGAGAAGATGATCGGGCGCCACCCTCACGTGTTCGGCGGGGCTAAATATGAGACTTCTGAGGAAGTGCTCAGGCAATGGGAGGAGAGAAAGAAGGAGGAGGGGAAGAACAGGGACTCTATTCTCGATGGCGTCCCGAGGGACCTCCCCTCCCTCCTTAGAGCCCACAGGATTCAGACGCGGGCCGCGCGCGTCGGTTTTGACTGGAAGCGGGTGGACGATGTCCTCCTGAAGCTCGATGAAGAGCTGGAGGAATTCAGGGAGGCGCTCCGGGGAAAGGAACAGGGGGAGATCGAGGACGAACTGGGGGACCTCTTCTTTGTCCTCGTGAACGTAGCGCGTTTCGTCGGTGTCAACCCTGAGGACGCGCTCAGAAAGACGATCAGCAAGTTCATTTCCCGTTTCCGTTATATCGAGATGAAGGCGGCCGAATCCGGAAAGAGCCTCCCGGCTATGTCCCTAGAAGAGATGGATGCGCTCTGGGACGAGGCAAAAGGAAGGGGTTGACAGTCGGCGGGGCTCCTGCCTCTCGCCCCTCGTTGCGGCCGGCGGGAAAAGGAAGTAGACTGTAAAAGAGGGAAAATGAAAAGAGGGATCGGAACGATAAGCCTGTTGCCGTTCTTCCTTTTGCTTTTTATGGCAGGGACGAGCTGTTCGGGTGATGACCGTGTACTGAGGGCGAGTGACGGAAAGGATATCGCCTTCAGTACGATGATCGACGATGTCAGGCAGGCCCAGGTCCTCTTCGTAGGTGAAACCCACAACAGCAAAAGGGACCACGAATTCCAGCTCTCGGTCATCAAGGCCCTGCACCGGGCAAGGGTTCCCCTTGCGATAGGGCTCGAAATGTTCAGGGCCGACAGCCAGCAGATACTCGATCAATGGGTGAAAGGAAACCTCGGCGAGAGGGAGTTTCTGAATGCCTATGACGATAATTGGGGGGTATCGTGGCACCTGTACAAGGCGATCTTCCTCTTTGCGCGGGACAACGGGATACCGATGGTCGGTCTCAACGTGCCTGCCGACATCACCCGCAAGGTCTCTCTCAGTGGATTCTCCTCCTTGACACAGGAAGAGTTGAAGAGGTTGCCTCCCGGCATAAGCTGCAGCGTCGATGAAAGGTATATGGATTTCATAAGGCGGGCCTATGCGGCCCATGGGGTAAAAGACAAATCTTTCGTCAATTTCTGCGAGGCCCAGATGGTCTGGGACAAGGCGATGGCCTGGCACCTTGCGGCATATCAGAAGAAGAACCCGGGACGGATGATCGTGGTCCTTACCGGAGTGGGCCATGCCTGGAAAAGGGGCATCCCCGAGCAATTGCAGGAGATGGCGAAGCTCCGCTGCAGGGTCATCCTCCCCGAGATTCCCGACCGCATCGACAGAACGACGATGCTCTCTCACGACACGGATTATATCCTGTTGAAATAGCGGGCGGCATTTCAGCCTGCCGGAGAAGCGGGATCCCGCTGTCTCTTGACATTTGCGAGGAGTTCCCCGTAGTATGTAAGTGCACACTAACATTGAAATGAAACCGGGCGATACGCGAGACAGGATTCTCGTGGCGGGACTGAGGCTTTTTTCGAAGAGCGGATATCTCGGCGCAACGACGAGGGAGATTGCTAAACTTGCGGGGGTGTCGGAGGTTACGCTTTTCCGCTACTTTCCGTCGAAGGAGAAGCTGTTCGGGGAAATGATCAGCAGCTATTCTTTTCTCCCCGCGCTGAAAGGGCTCGTCCCCGAGTTGACGGGAATGGAATACCGGGATGCGCTTTGCGAGATCGCGAAGAGGTATCTGGAAAGGCTGCACGAGCGGAAGGACCTGATACGGATCATGCATTGCGAGATCCATCGCTATCCGTCGAAAGTGAAGCTCATCTACCATAATTTCATTGATGAGCTGGTGAAGACCCTGGCATCCTATTTCAGGGAACTCCGGGATGAAGGAAGGGTGAGGGGATTCGACCCTGAGATCGGGGCGCGGGCATTCCTCGGGATGCTTTTCTCCTATTTCAACGCACAGGAAATCCTCCTCAGGAGGAGCGAACGGCACGAAGAGAGGCAGCGCATGATCAAAGGGTTTGTCGAAATCTTTGTCGAAGGGACGGCTGCATGAGAAGGAAGGGTCCGTTCAGAGCGACCCTGTGCTGCCTTGTTGCGGTCCTGCTGGGGGTATGGGCAGGGAGCGGCAACGCCGAGGTCCTTACCCTCGCGCAGGGACTCGGGCTCGCCTCCGAAAACAACAGGCTGATCAAGATCACGAAGCAGCAGGAGCGTATCTCGGAATCGGACACGCTCGTGGCGAGGTCGTTTCTCCTTCCGAGTGTCGATGCATCGGCCAGCGAGACGATCCTTGCCTACCAGCCGAAGGCGATATTCGGTACTCTTATCGCGCCGACATCCGACAAGAGCTTTGTCTCTTACAGCCTGGGGGTGCAGCAGCTGCTCTACGATTTCGAAGGCACGATCGCAAAGTACAAGTCGAGCAAGGCGATACTCGACACAAAGAGGATCGATACGCAGCGTGTGAGGAACCTCGTCGCCCTCGATTTCGCCGTAGCGTATTTCGATCTCCTCGAAGCGGACAAGATGGTGCTGGTCGCCGGAAAGGAGGTCGAAAGCGTGCAGTCTCATCTGCGCGACGCGCGAAACCTTTATGAAAACGGCGTGATTACGAAGAACGACCTTCTCCAGGCCGAAGTGAGGCTTTCCGATGCAAAACAGAGACTCCTGACCGCGAACAATAACCGGGCCGTCAGGGCCTCGCAGCTGAACACTGTTCTGTCCCGGCCGTTGACCACGGAGGTGCAGGTGATCGACATTGCGGAAGCCCCTCCCGGCAGCGTCATGACGGAACGCGGAAAGGCCTGGGAGACGGCGCTCGCGCAAAGACCGGAGATGCGGATCGTGGACGGGACGATGAAGTCGCTCGACTTCGAAGAAACCTCGAGAAAGGCCGAGTACTATCCGAGGTTTTTCGCAGGCGCCTCCTATGACTATACGGAAAACCGGTATATGTTCCACCAGGGAAACGCTTCCTTCCTCCTCGGGATGACGATGAACCTTTTCAGCGGCGGGCGCACCAGGGCGGAGGTCCTGAAGATCGAATATCAGAAGACGCAATTGCAGGAACAGCGGGCGAGGCTGGCGGATGAGATCAGACTCGAAGTCGAAAGGAACCTCCTCGATCTCAACAACGCGAGGGAAAGGACGAGAGTTACGAAAGACGCGGCGGGACAGGCCGAGGAGAACCTCAGGATCAACAGAGTGCGGTACGAAGAAGGTGTGGGCACCGCAACAGAGGTGCTCGATGCGGTCACCCTCCTTACGATAGCGGAGACCAACTATTACCGGTCGATCTATGACCTGAGAAGGGCCGAGTCGGCGGTGTTGTATTCGATAGGAAAAGATCTGTCGGAGGTATATAAATAACGCCTCCCTTTAATCCCTCCTCTTAATCTAAGAAGGGGGAGGGGAGTTACGACGAGGAAGATATGGATGAAATAAAGGAGCCTGAAGCGAAGCAGCCCGAAACGAAACAGCCTGCGCGAAACAATCACAAGAGGAACGTCATGGCGCTGGCCGTTTTCACGGTCCTTGCGGTGATAGGCGCAGTCGTCGTCTATTTCTACATACAGTACAAGAGCACGCATATCTCGACGGACGATGCGTTTGTCGAAGGGCATGTTCATACAATCGCGGCGAAAATTTACGGGACGGTGAAAACGGTGTATGTGAATGACAACCAGCATGTGAAGGAGGGGGATGTGCTGGTCGAGATTGACCCCGTCGATTACCGTGTGAAGGTGAACGAGGCGTTTTCGGGGGTGAACGTCGAGAAAGCAAAGGTGCGAGAGATCGATGCACGTATCGACGCCGCGAAGAAACAGGTCGCCGAGGCGGAGGCGGCTGTCGAGACGGCCCGGGCTAATTTCGAACTTCAGAAGGCAAACCTCAAACAGGCCGAGATAGACATCCGAAGGGCGGAGAACCTCTTCAAAAAGGAAGCTCTCGCGAAAGAGAGATACGAAAAGACGATGACGGGATACAAGGTCACCCTCTCACAAGTCAAGGCAGCGGAAGAGCAGCTGAAACAGGCGGGGAAGGCCCTAGAAACGAAAAAGGCGGTCGTGAGGCAGACGGAAGCGGCCCGGGTTTCCCAAGTCTCGCTGGTCAACCAGAAGGAGGCAGTGCTGAAGACCGCGGAACTCAATTACGGATATGCGAAGATCTATGCCCCTTCGGAAGGCTACGTGACAAGAAAGTCCGTAGAGGTCGGCAACCAGATACAGCCCGGCCAGCCGTTAATGGCGGTTGTGCCGCTGAACGATATATGGGTCACTGCGAACTATAAGGAGACACAGTTGGAGAACGTGAAACAGGGACTGAAGGTCGAGATGGAAGTGGATTCCTATCCCGGCAAGACGTTTCGCGGAAAGGTGAACAGCATCATGGCCGGAACCGGGTCGACTTTTTCTCTCTTCCCACCGGAAAACGCCACGGGAAATTACGTCAAGGTCGTGCAGAGGATACCGGTCAAAATCGTCCTTGACAAGGATACGGATCCCGGTCACGTCCTGAGAATCGGCATGTCGGTCGTGCCGACGATCCTCACGAAAGAGTGAAAGAGGTCCCGGGCTCTCCCGTCCCTGCCCATATGGAAGGTCAGGCCGTCGTGAACAAGTGGATCGTCGCACTCACGGTGATGCTCCCCACGCTGATCGAGATTATCGATACCTCCGTGGTGAATGTCTCCCTGGACCACATCAGGGGCAGTCTGTCGGCAGGGATCGACGAGTCCACGTGGACGATAACCTCATACCTTGTCTCCAACGCCATCATCATCCCCATGACCGGATGGCTCAGCCGGCTTTTCGGGAGGAAACGCTACCTCATCTTCTCCATCTCGCTCTTCACCGCAAGTTCTCTGCTCTGCGGCTCTGCCTGGAATCTCCAGAGTCTGATCGTCTTCAGGATCCTCCAGGGCATCGGAGGGGGTGCGCTCCAGCCCATTTCCCAGTCCATACTCCTTGAGTCGTTCCCGAGGCGGCAGCACGGCATGGCGATGGCGATCTTCGGCATCGGGATCATGTTCGGACCGATCATCGGCCCCCTCCTCGGAGGCTGGATTACGGACAACTGGTCATGGCACTGGATATTCTTCATTAACATCCCTATCGGGGTCGTCTCGATCCTGATGTGCATGTTCTTTATTGTCGACCCGCCTTACATGAAGCGCATGAAGATGAAGATCGATTACTGGGGGCTCGCCTTTCTTGCCGTGGGGCTCGGCTGTCTCCAGATAGTCCTCGACAAGGGGGAAAGGGAAGACTGGTTCGCTTCGAACCTTATTACATGGCTGGCGGCGATCGCGGCCCTGTCGCTCGTCCTCTTCTTAATCGTCGAGTTCTTCGCGGAGCACCCTATTATGAATCTCAAGACCTTCAAGAACCGCACCTTCAGCGCCGGAAACCTCGTGATGTTTTTTGCCTTTTTCAATCTCTTCGGCAGCATCGTCCTTCTGCCGATCTACCTCCAAACCCTGATGGGTTATAACGCAACGCTGGCGGGAATGGTGCTCGGTCCCGGGGGAGTGGCGACCCTGCTCGCCATGCCGATCGCGGGGAGACTCGTGACGAAGGTGAACCCGAAGGGGCTGCTCTCGTTCGGAATCATTGTCTCGGCCTATTCGACATACCTCATGTCGCAGTTCAACCTCTTCGCCGATTTCGATACGGTTATCTGGCCGAGGATCGTGCTCGGCGTCGGCATGGGGTTTCTCTTTATTCCGCTCACGACGCTCACCATGGCCGAAATACGAAGGGAGGACATGGCGAACGCCTCGGCGATCTATAACCTCCTGAGGAACCTGGGAGGGAGTTTCGGGGTCGCCTTCGTGACGACCGTGCTTGCGAGAAGGGACCAGTTCCATCAGGACCATCTCATTGCACGGCTTAACCCGTTTGACCCTGCGTATCAGACGGCCGCGCACCGGGCGTCCCAAATACTGCACGAGAAGGGGATCGGCCCCGGAGTCGCGGACCAGGGGGGGCTTGCACTGATCTATCGTACGCTTCTGAGGCAGGCATCGATGATTTCATTCAATGATGCGTTTCATCTTTTGAGTATCCTTATGATACTGGTCCTTCCCCTTGTGATCCTCATGCGGAAACCGAAGACAGGCGGAACAATGCCGCCGGGAGCGCATTAAATGAACAGCGAGGGGTTCGAAGGACCCGGGAGGAATTGATATGCAGGGCATCCTGAGAGACACGCTCTATGCGTTCATCCCGATATTCGTGGCGATTGACATCTTTGCCGTTATCCCCATCTTTGCATCACTGACGGAAGGGATGTCGAGAAAGAAGAGACTGGATATCGAGCGCGATTCGGTGGTCACGGCCCTTGCGGTCGGCCTTGTGTTCATCGCACTGGGAGAGGGCATCTTCAGGGTCCTCAGCATCACCGCGAACGATTTCAAGATCGCCGGGGGCCTCATCCTCCTCATCTTCGCGATTCTCGACCTCATGGGGTATTCGAAGATGAGAGAACAGACAGGGAAACTGGGCGTTGTCCCGTTGGGAGTGCCCCTCATCGTCGGACCCGCGGTCCTCGCGACGGTCCTCGTCCTGGTCGACCACTACGGGATCGTGCCGACGATCATTTCGTTCATCGTCAATCTTGTAATCGTATGGATTTCCTTCAGGGCCTCGTCAAGAATCCTGTCTCTGTTCGGAAAGGGAGGCATAACCGCGATTTCGAAGATTATGGCCCTGCTCCTTGCGTCCATTGCGGTCATGCTGATACGGGTGGGACTCGAAAATATCGTGGGGAAGGGATGACCTTCATCGTCCGGAAATCTGCCACCTCCGGGGTGGAAGGAGAGAGGTTGAAGCGTCCCGCTTCCTTGACTTTTGAAGGAGCGGTGGTTTATAAACTATATTGCGCGGGCGTAACTCAGTGGTAGAGTGTCAGCTTCCCAAGCTGAAGGTCGCGGGTTCGAATCCCGTCGCCCGCTCCATTCTTTATGAAGAGAAAACGTATCCGCAGACAACAAAGTTTCGCTTAGGCAACAAAGTTCTTAAAATTTTAGGGCAATAAACCTTTAGGCAGACAACAAAGTTACGCTAAGAAGTGGCTTTGGGTGGGTTATCCTGGCCTATCAGGGACATATCTTCGAGATGAGTGAAGCTGCCCAGAATCAACTATCATTGTCTCACAGAAAGTCGCACGCTTGAGGAACCTGATTATTGTGACGAGCACGAGCGGCACTCTTCATGGGCAAACACATGCTTTGGATCCTATGATATGTGTCCGTTCCTGAATGAAGAATGAAGGTTTGACCCCAGTCTTTGAATACGGCTGGGTCTTTCAATTACAAAGAAGATTGTTGAAGATCATGGGGGCGCTGTTCAAATAGACAGCAAGATAGGAGCAGGTTCTACTTTCAGTCTTTATTTCCCCTGGAAGCCAGGACTATAACTTACAAAACGTTTTCATGTAGTCTTCGCTCAGAGGCAATTTGTTTATCACATTCATGTGCACATGGGCTACGAATAAGCGGCATTCTGCTGCGAAGTTGCTGAATGACGTGGGAAGGACTAAGCCGCTGTGCCTGTTTATGGAGATTCGATAAAGACCATCCAGTCTTCTTACTTCGAAAAAGGGTGTTTGTGGGGC
>JAMCWJ010000024.1 GCA_023475105.1 Nitrospirota bacterium | reverse complement strand
TCGATGGGGTCTTCGATCGTCGGAAGATTCTCACTGCCGAAGTGATGATGGAGGCAATCGCACGACACCTCAACCTTCCTTTTGTGAAAATCGATCCGCTGAAGCTCGATTCGGACGTGGTCACCCGGATTATATCGAAACCCTACGCGGTGCGGCATCAGCTGGTCCCGACCGCGCTCTCGAACGGCACCCTCACCGTAGCGACCTCGAACCCGCTCGACCGTGAAGGCATGGACGGGATCGAAAGGATCACGGGATATGCGGTGAAGCCGGTGGTGACGACCAATGCGGAGATTATAAAGATCATCACTGAATTTTACGGTTTCAAGTCTTCCATTGCCGCGGCGCACAAGGATCTTGATACGAAAACCGACCTCGGCAACCTCGAGCAGTACGTGAAGCTGAAGTCGGTAACGGACCTCGAGGCGACGGACCAGCACATCATCAACGCCGTGGAGTATCTCCTCCATTACGCCTATGCGCAGAGGGCCTCCGATATCCACATCGAGCCGAAAAGAGAGTTCAGTCTCATCCGGTTCCGGATTGACGGGATACTGCACGACATACACAGAATCCCGAAGCCTGTGCATCCGGCAATTACATCGAGGATCAAGACCCTTGCCCGGCTTGATATAGCGGAGAAGAGGCGACCGCAGGACGGCAGGATCAAGACGGAGCACGAGGGCAAGGAGGTCGAACTGAGAATATCGACCCTTCCGGTCGCCTTCGGCGAGAAGGTGGTGATGAGAATATTCGACCCCGCCGTACTGATGCAGGATATCGAAAACCTGGGATTCTTTCAGAGGGAGCAGGAGTTGTTCAGGTCTTTCATATCCAGTCCCCACGGTCTCCTGCTCGTCACCGGTCCGACGGGGAGCGGAAAGACGACGACCCTTTACTCGGCCCTGAAGATCCTTGCCACTTCCGACGTCAATATCACGACGATCGAAGACCCCATCGAGATGGTCCATGAACGGTTCAACCAGACAGCGGTCCATCCGCAGATAGGGATCACCTTTGCAAGCAGCCTGAGGACGATCCTCAGGCAGGACCCCGACATCATCATGGTCGGTGAGATCAGGGACCTCGAGACTGCGGAAAACGCGATCCAGTCCGCACTTACCGGGCATCTCGTGCTTTCGACCCTCCATACCAACGATGCCCCGAGTGCAATCATCCGTTTGCTGGACCTCGGTGTCGAGCCCTTCCTGATCAACGCCGTCCTCCTCGGGGTTATCGCGCAGAGGCTCGTGAGGAAGGTCTGTCCGCACTGTCTTGAGCGCTACCAGCTTTCTTCCGATGAATGCTATGTCCTCGGGGTCAATTACGAGAAGGTGAAACAGTACAGGATATCCCTCGGCAGGGGATGTCCCGAGTGCAGGGGTACGGGGTATTTCGGGAGGAGCGGTATCTTCGAGGTCATGGAAATGACCGAAAAGATCAGGGCCGCAGTCGAGGCGAAGGCGACGCCTCTGCAGATGCGGAAGCTGGCCCTTGCCAACAGGATGACAACGCTGAGAGAAAATGCGATCAGGAAGCTGCTGACGGGAACGACCACATTTGATGAAGTGATCAGGGTAACCGGACCGAGCGCGTGACGGTCACTCGTCTTTCTTTGACCGCCGTGTTTGCGTATGCAGGGAAACCAGGCGCGCCAAAAGGACGGCCGGGTAAAGCTGGCCGATAAGGGCTTCTGCCATAGTCAGATTCCGAGCCAGCGGTCCCATCGGCGTAATGTCCCCGTACCCGAGCGTGGTGAGGGTGCAGATGCTGAAATAGTAAAAGACTTTCCAGGATTGGTCATCAAGGATCATCACGCCGTTCGGAAAGCGAAAAGAGCCGGGGAGCATGACCTCGATCAGGAAATAGGCCAGGGCAAACGACATCGCCAGCAGCAGATATGCGGCAACGGCGCCCTGGATGCGGTGGCTCGTCATCGGCCCCTCCTTGTAGACATGGGCCAGGACGACAACGACAAACGCAACGGAAGACACGAGTGAGAGAAAGATGTCCCAAACACCCAGCCAGTCTCCTCCTCCAAAAACCAGACGTCCCCAGCGGACCGTTATGACCAGAGCGACCATCGCTCCGACAACGATCTGGATGACTTTGTGGCGGGTCAGGGCGACAACGCCTGCAAGGAGCAGAAAGGAGAAGACCAGGTTGTTCAAGAGGTTGATCACGAGCCTTTCCCCGATGATGCTCATCAAGGAGGGCACTACAAAGAAGTCGAATGTGACAATTCCGAGCAACACCGTCAGGTTCCGCTCTTCGGACCAGAATCCCGACAGATATCCGAACAAGGCAGTGATCCTCTTCCCTGCGTTATGCACTCGCTCCCCCTCGCAGTTGCGGCAATCTCTTTCGCGCAATGTGAGCGCGGCGTCCGTCCCGAGTCCCTGCGGCACTATTTTTATATCACGAAGGAAAGGCCCTGTCAACAAGGATTCTTGTAAGATCCTTGCGCCCACGGTCCCGTCAAGAACAGGCCCCGGACGCCTCACTTTACTTTTTCTCCGTTTTTGTCAATAATGCAGACATGGGTTCTCCCGGATCAGAGGTCGTTTCGCGGAACAATTTCGTCATGGGGGACATGCGACGGTTCCTTACGTGCGGTACGGTCGTCTGTCCGAGGGAGCCGCTCTCAAGGAGCGGCGGGCAGGGTAGGGGAACGTGAAACCTGAATTGAGTTTCGACAGACCGGACGACAAGACATTGCAGATCCGTCTTGCAGGGGACTGGATACTTCGAGCAGACGTTCCCGCCGTCGGCGAGGTCACCGAGGAGATCGGCGCAGGACGTCCGGTCGAACAGGTGGCTTTTCATACGAGCGACCTCGGGAGATGGGATGCGGGGCTCCTCACTTTCCTGGTGAAAGTCATCGATCACTGCGTCCGCGCCGGCATACATACGGACAAGAGCGAATTGCCGAGGGGTGTTCAGCGTCTTCTGGCCCTTGCCTCTGCGGTGCCCGAGAAAAAAGGGGCCAGGAAGGAATCTGCGAGAATCCCTTTCCTTGAACGGGTCGGGGATTCAGCGGTGAGAGTCTGGAGGTCAGTTCCTGGAATGACCGCGTTCGTCGGCGAGGTTTTTGTCGCCTTTCTGAGGCTTCTCACGGGCAAGGCGAGATTCCGCAGGTCCGACCTCTTTCTCACGATCCAGCAATGCGGCGCCCAGGCTCTTCCTATTGTTTCCCTCATCAGCATCCTCGTCGGGCTCATTCTCGCGTTTATCGGGGCGATCCAGCTGAGGATTTTCGGGGCGCAGATCTATGTTGCGAGCCTTGTAGGCATCGCCATGGTACGCGCCCTTGCCGCAGTCATGACGGGCGTGATCATGTCGGGTCGTACCGGCGCTTCCTTCGCCGCCCAGCTCGGCACGATGCAGGTGAACGAGGAGATAGACGCCCTGAAGACTCTCGGCGTCTCCCCAGTGGAATTTCTTGTGCTGCCGAGGATGCTCGCCCTTTTTCTCATGATGCCTCTTCTGAGTCTCTATGCGGACTTGATGGGCATACTGGGCGGTCTGGCCATCGGCATCACGATGCTCGACCTGAATTTCATGGAGTACTACAACAAGACCAGAGAGGCTGTGAGCATCAATGACTTCTGGGTCGGACTCTTCAGCGCAGCGGTTTTCGGCGTTCTCGTTGCCCTTTCAGGGTGCATGCGGGGCATGCAATGCGGTAGGAGCGCCTCGGCGGTCGGGGAGGCCACCACCTCCGCTGTGGTGACGGGCATTGTGAGCATCGTCGTGGCGACGGCGGTGATCACGGTAATATGCAACGTGCTGAATATTTAAAGAGAGAAGGGATGGTTAAAGCGGAACCTCACATTGTTGTCCAAGAGCTCACCATGGCCTACGGGGACTTCGTCATCCAGAGAGATCTCACCTTCACGGTGAACAGGAGCGACATCTTTATCGTGATGGGCGGAAGCGGTTGCGGCAAGAGTACTCTTCTGCGCGCTATGGTCGGGCTCCAGGAACCGGTGAAGGGAAAGGTGATGTACCAGGGTGTAAGTTTCTGGGATGCGGAACAGAAGGAGCGCGAAGGGATCATGCAGAACTTCGGGGTGCTGTATCAGAGCGGAGCCCTCTGGAGTTCGATGACCCTGGCAGAAAATGTGGCGCTCCCTCTGAGGGAGTATACGGACTTGAGCCCCGACCGGATCAACGAAGTTGTTTCTCTCAAACTCTCCCTGGTCGGTCTCGCAGGTTTTGAGGAATACTATCCTTCCGAACTCAGCGGGGGAATGAAAAAGCGCGCCGGTCTTGCCCGGGCTATTGCTCTGGATCCGGAAATTCTTTTCTTTGACGAGCCTTCTGCGGGACTCGACCCCGTCAGTGCGCGCCTGCTCGATAACCTTATCCTCGAGCTGCGGGACAGCCTCGGCGCCACCGTGGTGATCGTGACTCACGAACTCGCAAGCATCTTCGCAATCGGAAACAACTCGGTGTTCCTCGATGCCGGGACAAAGACGATGATCGCCTCGGGGGACCCCAAAGAACTCGTCGCACACTCCAGTGACCCCAGGGTACGGAGCTTTCTTACGCGAGGCGCAGAGGTCGTGGCGGCTGCATGGGGGATTGCTCTGTAGGACGAAGGACGGATGAGGAATGACCACATCCATCGAAAAGGAGAACGGATGAGCAAAAAGGCGAGCAAGAGTCTCATCGGCGCATTTGTCCTGGGCGCCATTGCCCTTGTCATTGCGGGGGTCGTTATCTTCGGGTCCGGCAGGTTCTTCAAGAAGACTTACAGGTATGTGCTCTTTTTCGAGGGTTCGGTGAAGGGACTGAATGTGGGGGCGCCGGTCATATTTCGCGGTGTGAAGGTCGGCCGGGTCACCGACATCAGACTGCGCCTCAATCTGAAGGACCTTACCGTCATTATCCCGGTTTACATAGAACTTGACCCTGGAACGGCAGCGGTCGTGGGAGGCAACCTGGAAAGGGGCCATTACCTTAAGGGTATGATCGAGAAAGGGCTGAGGGCCCAGCTCCAGATGCAGAGTTTTGTTACCGGACTTCTCGTGATAAACCTTGATTTCTATCCGGACAAGCCGGTCAGGCTCGTGGGGCTTGAAAAACGCTATCCCGAGATCCCGACGATACCCACGCCTCTGGAGGAGCTGACAAAGACGATTCAGGATCTTAAGCTCGACCAGACCGTCAGGAAACTCGAAAGCGCCATCGAAGGCATCGACCGGATCGTCAATTCACCCGAATTGAAGCAGAGCATCGTTTCGTTAAACCAAATGCTCAGAAGCATCAATACCCTTGCCGTAGATATCGATTCCAGGATTGTGCCTGTGGCATCGAGCGTCAAGGAGACGTCCGAGGCCGCACGCAAGGCCTTTGTTCAGGCCGAGAAAACCCTGGCAATGAAAGAAGGCGCTCCAGGCGAGATCGCCCGGAGTGTTACGGATACGCTCACGTCGGCCCGCGTCACCCTGGAGGAAACACAGAGGGCGATTGAAGGCGTCAGGCGTGTTGCGGACCGGAATGTGAATCTGGGGTATGATCTGAGCAGGACGCTCGAGGAGATCTCTTCGCTTTCCCGTTCCCTCCGCTCCCTGACAGACTATCTCGACCTGCATCCGGAAGCACTGATCAAAGGCAAGAAAACCTCAGGAGGAGACTGACATGGCACGTGTGTTTTCTCGCGGTCTCGGCACACTGTTTCTCGCAGTTTCGGTGACGATCTGCGCCGGCTGCGCTACCTCAGCGCCGTCCCGGTTTTATCAGTTGGGTTCGTTGAAGGCAGAGAGTACGGCAGGAAAGGACAGTCCCCATGAACAGCGCATCGTTGTCGCAATAGGGCCCATACGGATACCCGACTATCTGGACAGGCCCCAGATCGTGACACGTTCCAGCCGGAACGAATTGAGGCTTGCGGAGTTTGACCGGTGGGCCGGGTCGATCGAGAAGGACATCGTCCGCGTGCTGGCGGAAGACATCTCTGCGCTCCTGCCTGAGGACCGCTTCTTCGTGACCCCCTGGGTCTCTGCGTCCCAGTCCGTTCATCCCTCTCCGTACCGGGTTGAGGTTAACATCGCCCGGTTCGAAGGCGCTCCTGGCGGGTCTGTTCTGCTCAAGGCCCAGTGGTCGGTCTTCCATCGGGAGAAGGGGCTGCTCATGAGTAAAGAATCTACCGTCAATCAGGAAGTGCACGGCACGACCTATGAGGCGTTCGTCATCGCCCTCAGCAATGCACTTGCCGGTCTGAGCCGGGACATTCAGGAGGCGCTCATATCTCTCTGACGGATGGGGACAGAGCCTGACAGACAGAGGAGCGCCGTAAGTTCTTCACGGCCTCCTGCCTTTCTTTTTCTTCGCGTCCTCCCACTCTTTCACATACTCTTTCAAAATGGTCGTGATATACTCGCCGATGAGAGGATAGGTCTCATCCGGGAGGTTCGCAAGCGATATGCGTATCGACCAGTCGGGAGCGGCAAAGCCCCCGCCGTTCATGAGGACGGTAGAGAACCTCTCCGCAAGGCGGAAGAGGATGTCCACGGGTTCGTAGCGGCTGGCAAGGTAGTTCACAAATTCGTCGCCGTGTGCGCGCTGCGCCCATACGAGAAGATCGACCGTGGCATAGTAACCCGCGCTGAGGGGGTTCGGCTTGAGGCGATATCCCGCGCCCCTTGCCAGGGAAGCGAGACGCCGGTGGATGATTTTCCGGGTGCCTTTCTTGTAGTTGTTCTCCGTGTCATTCAACGCAAAAAGGGAAAACAGGGTCATCTGGGCCTGCTGAGGGAGGGAGAGGCCGGCGGTATGATTGAGCGCGACTTGGCGGCTGTCGGCGACCATGCGGTCGATAAATTTCAGCTTCCCCGGGTCGAGCGCAATGGAACCGTAGCGCTTCGCGAGCGCCTTCTTGTCGGTTTCGGGGAGTTTGGTTATCATCCGGTCGAAGATATTGTCTTCATGTATGGCCACAACGCCGAGACGCCATCCGGTGCAGCCGAAGTATTTCGAGTAGGAGTAGACGCAGATCGTGTTTTGAGGCAGTTCCGACATGAGTGACCGAAACCCCTCTACAAACGTCCCGTAAACGTCGTCGGTGATGATGATCAGGTTCGGATTTCTGCTCTTCACTATATCGATGAGGCGGGTTATCGAACCGGACCGTATGGTGACCGAAGGGGGATTGCTCGGGTTGACGATGAACAGCGCCTTGATCGACGGGTCGCTGAGTCTGGTTATCTGCCAGTCGGGGTACTGCCACGTATGTTTCCCCCCGGAGTCGAGTTCATCCGCGTAGATGTCCACTACACGGAAGTCGTACTTATCCAGCTCCGGAATTTCGATGTACGGGGTGAAAGTCGGCACGCCCAGCGCGATCTTGTCTCCCCTGTTGAGGAGTTTGTTCACCACGAGCGAGTCGAAGATGTAGCACATGGCCGCCGTGCCCCCCTCGACCGCGAAGAGGTCGTATTTGCCCGCCGGAGGCCGGCAGGCGCACATCTCCTGCGCGAGATACTCGTGGACGATGCGCTCGGTATGTTTCAGCATCCGGTCCGGCGTGGGATACTGGTCGCCGATGACGCTGTCGGTAAGCTCATGGACAAAGGCATCCGCATCAAAGCCGAGCTTGCGGACACCGTATGCGAAGGCCTCTCCGAGGAAGTCGATTCCCGGCGCGTGCGGGTTCTGCATCGCAAAATCCCTGAATCGTTTTGCGATGCCTTTTGGCGAGGGCATTCCTCCGAGGTGAGGTTCGCTCCAGACGCGCTTCGATTCCCCGATCGCAAACCGTCCCAGGGTGAAAAAAGCCTCTCTCGGCGTAGTAGCGATCCAGTTCGGATTGCCGCGGCCGGCGTTCAACATTGCCATCGTGCTCGCTTTCGCATGTCCGGAGGCGAGAGAGATCAGTTTGTCCTTCAGCTCGAAGGGGCTCAGTTTGAGGTACTCCCGCTCGGCGCTGCGGGACGTCGATATCTTCGTATTCTTTTCCGCTGCCATATCATCCTCCTTTTGTTGGCGGTGCAATAGTGAAGTTCACGACATAAGCAAGACAATTACCAACCCCCAGATTGTGAGCAGGGTATTTCCGATAGCATACGTCACTGTGTAGCCGAGGGCCGGCACCTTGCTCTTTGCTGCATCCTGGATCATGCCGAGGGCCGCCGTAGTGGTCCGTGCGCCCGCGCAGGCTCCGAGGAGAATCCCGGGATGCATTTTGAAGAAATACTTGCCGATCAGGAGTCCGATGATCATGGGCAAGATCGTTACCACAATGCCGGCGGCGAAGAGGCTTAGGCCGGCTTCCTTAATGCCTTCGACAAAACCCGGACCCGAGGTGATGCCGACAACGGCGATGAAAGCGGTCAGACCGACGCTGTTGAAGACCCACAAGGCAGGGGCAGGGACGCGGCCGAACGTGCGGTGCACGGACCGCAGCCAGCCGAACACCAGACCGGCAATCAATGCGCCGCCGCTTGTGCTGAGGCTCAGCGGTATCCCTCCGACCCTGATCGCGAGGGACCCTACGATTCCTCCCAAAACAATGCCGGCGCCGACGAAGACCATGTCGGTCGCATTCGTAGCACGGTCGGCATAGCCCATTTTCGCCGCGGCCCGTTCGACGTCGCGCTTGGCGCCCGATATCTCGAGGACGTCGCCGCGGTCGATCTTCGTGCCGAGGGTGAAGGGCATCTCATGCCCTCCGCGGATGAGCTTCCGGAGGAAGACGCCGCGCCCCTCGGTGCGGCCGGCATCGCATTCCGCCAATTCCCTCAAGGTCATGCCAGCGAGCGCTTTATTGGTGATTACGACGTCGAGCATCTCCGCCGGAAAGTCGAGGAGTGCGAAGTCTTCGACTTCCGGACCGAACTCGTGGCCGTTGTCTATGAGGAGATCGTGTCTTGCCATGACGACTATGGTGTCGCCGAGATGGACGAGGGCGTCGGGTTGCGCATCGGCGATGCTGCCGTCGTGCCTGATACGCTCGATGAAGACACGGGATTCCTTGGTGAGGGATTCAATCTCTGCAACGGTCTTGCTCGCGAGTTTCTCGTTTGTGACCCGGTAAGCCCGGACATCGAACTTGCGCGCGCATGAGAAGACGTTAAGTTCGGTGTCTCCGCCGCCCATCGTGCTTTCCAGTTTTCTGCATTCCTCCGCAAGGTCCACGCGGAGCAGCCTGGGCCCTAGCGATGCCAGAAACCAGGCGACCCCTGCAGTGCCGAAGATGTAAGTAACCGCGTAGGCAACAGGGATGTGGTTGACGAGCGAGGCTTTCCGGTCCGCGGCCACGCCGAGCTGGTTGATTGCATCAGTAGCTACGCCGATCACTGCCGAGATCGTGCACGCGCCCGACAGGAGACCCGCGGCCGAGCCGACATCGAAACCGGCGATCCTTGCCGCTCCGTACGCGGTGAAGAGACATGAAAGGCAGACAATGATCGCAAAATAGACCTGGGGCAGGCCGTCGCTCTTGAGACCGCGAAAGAATTGGGGCCCGACTCCGTAACCGACGGCAAAGAGGAACATCAGGGAAAAGACCGACTTTACGTTCGGAGAAATGGTGATCTGCATCTGGCCGATCACGACGCCGACAAGGAGCACCCCCGTCACCGAGCCGAGGCTGAACTTTCCGATTTTGAGGCTGCCGATCCAGTAGCCGAGGGCAAGCGTCAGAAAGATCGAGAGCTCGGGGTAATGCCGGAATAACGTAATGATCCAATTCATTTGACCCCCTTTTTTGCGGAAAGATAAGCTGTCGCTAATTTTATAGCAGGACTTTGCGCTGTTGTCAACGCGTGCCTGCCTATCGGACTGATGCAATGCCTGAGCCGGCACGAGCCTATCGAAGTGTTTGTGCAACAGGAGGAAGAGGGCGGAAAGTGTTCAGTCCCTCCTGAGTCTTTCTGCGATCTCCTTTGCGAAATCGGAGAGTGTCTCGTCACGCGCCCCGAAAACGACGCAGGCATCCCATTGTTCCAGCCTCTCCAGGACAGCTTCCCTTTGCTCTACTGTCTCGACGGATCTTCCTTCAGCCCCTATCAGCTCCGCAAGGTCGCGGCTGGAAATGTCTTTGGCTGCTGTTCCGCCCTCGTAAAAGATCGGAAGGAGGATAAGGTGGTCCGAGGTCCTGAGCTTCTCACGGAATACGGCGACATATTCCTTTTTCATCATTTTCGTCGGCCCAAAGCCGTGGGGTTGAAAGATATAACAGACCCGGTCCCTGAGTCTCCCGGCCGTTTCCATGAGGGCTGCTATCTTATGGGGGTTGTGGGCATAGTCGTCGATTACGAGACTTCTTCCGTCGTCGAGCAGGATGTCAAAGCGCCTTTCGATTCCCCTGAAGTCTCTGAGGAGCGCCGAGATTTCTCCGGGATCGATCCCGATTTCCGACAACAAAGCGATGCAGGAAAGGGCGTTGGAGAGATTGTGCCTCCCCGGAAGGCCAAGGCTGAATCTCATCGCCCTCATCCGTGCCCGCGCCGGCGGAGATGAAGGACATCCCGGGGAACTCGCAATCACAAAATCAGCACCGAACGGTCTGTAGACGACCTCCTCCGCCTTGTAAGCGGAGGGGCGGTCAATGGAGAAACCTACTGCACGTGCGATATCCATTCTTCTCAGGTTCGGATCGTCTGCATTCATGACGATTCTGCCCTCCGTGTTCTTTATCAGTTCGCCGAACATCCCGGCTGTCTCCTCAACGGAATGGTGATCAAGGTCAAGGTTCAGAAGGACCGTATGGAGTGGGCGGTAATCTATGATCGAGCCGTCGGATTCGCAGGCTTCTATTACGAGCCAGTCGGACTCCCCGGTGAGGTAATTCCCCGGGTTCGTCTCCGTCCTGAACTGTTTCACCCTTCCTCCGCCGATCAGGTTCGGCGTCAGACCGAGTCCCTGCATCAGAAAGGCGAGCAAACCCGATGTGGTCGACTTTCCGCTTGTTCCCGCAACGCCAATCGTCCGGTAGCGCGAGACGATCTCTGCGAGGAATTCCGGTCTTGTCTTCATCGGGATTTCGAGGGTCTTCGCCTTCAGCACCTCCGGTCTGTCCGGCTCGATGGCGGTGCTGAAGACTACAAGGTCGAACGAACGGTCGATACCGCTGCCGTCCTGGGGCACTACAGAGATCCCTTTCGCTTTCAGGACTGAACAGAGAGGGTGCCCGGGGTGGCGGTCAAAGGCCCTGTCCGAACCCACGACACTATGTCCTTTATCGGCCATAAAAGTTGCGATCGCCGAAACGCCGCTTCCGCCTATGCCGGAAAAAAAGATTTTCACCCCGGTTGTGCCGCACCGTGCGCAGCTGTGGCCGACGGCATGGATGTCCTTTCGAATGTATGGAGAATATTGGATGTATTTTAGGATGAAGTCGCCGCGAGGGTCAATGGGCGTCGGAGCAGGGACAGAATTGGTTTCTCGAATATTGCATATCACAACATGTTAATTAACAGTGTTAATGATGTTAAGTAATACTCTTAACGCTAATTATCTGCTTAACATGCCAGCCACTAATTCTAAGTTGAGCTTGAGCCGTAAGTAGTTGCCCTAATTGATAAGTTAAAAACGTTTAAGAATGGCATAGTGCTTGCAACGCAATTGACAGTAGTGAGAAACCCTTAAACAGGTGAGGTACAAATGAAGAAGGTATTAATAGCGGTAGACGATACAAAGGCTTCAAAGGCTGTGCTTGCCACCTTTTGCAATTCGGTACAGAGTCCTGAAGAGATTGTTCTTCTGCACGTCGAAAGGCTTGAGGGAAGGTCATTGATGATCGATATGCTCGGAGAAACGGAAATGACGACCTTGAAGGACGCGGTAAGGGGAACAGAACGCAAGGAAGCGTTAGACGAGAAAGGCGGCAGGATTCTCGCTTATTACACAAGGGAACTGAAAGAGATCGGCGCCTCCCGCATCAAGACAATCATAAGAGAAGGAGTCCCGGCAGAGGAGATCCTGAGCGTCGCCGATTCAGAAGGAGTGGAACTGATCATCCTCGGCTACAGCGGGAGAAAGGGCCTCGACAGGATGATTGCAGGAAGCGTCGGCAGCGAGGTCGGAAAAAGGGCGAAGGTGCCTGTTCTCGTTGCCAAGAGGGCGAGTATTTGCGAAGAACCTTATACGTGGAGGGATGCCTTTGCCGCGGTCTCGGTCACATCCGCGGTCATCTTCGGTCTTTTCCTCCTGGGTATTGTTCTCAAGTGAGGAATGGTTCCGCATCCGCAAAGGCTTCCCGACACCCGCACGGGAGAGGGCAATGGAAAAGATACTGGTAGCAGTGGATGACACGAGAGGGTCGAAATATGTCCTGTCGGTCTTCAGTAACCTGGTGAGGCCTCCTGAAGAGGTGATCCTCCTGCACGTCGAAAGGCTCGAGGGCCGGTCGCTCATGATCGACATGCTCGGCGAAGCGGAGCTCTCTACCCTGAAAGAGCAAATGAAGGGAACGGAGCACAAGGAGAGACTCGACAAGAAAGCCGAAAAGATCCTCAGCTACTGCAAAAGGAGACTGGAAGAAAGAGGTACGACCAGAGTGAAGACCGTGATAAGGGATGGGCTTCCCGCCGAGGAAATCCTCAGGGTTGCCAGAGAGGAAGACGTCGAACTCATCATCCTCGGGCATAGCGCGCGCAAAGGCCTGAACAGGTTCATTTCCGGAAGCGTCGCCAGAGATGTCGAAAAGAAGACGAAAGTGCCGGTGCTCGTCGCAAAAAAGCCTGTCATTTGGGAAGAAACGTCTCTTTGGAGGGATGCCTACTATGCAGTATCGCTTGCGACGGTATTGGTGTTGTTTATGTTTGTTTTGGGAATCCTTCTGGAGAAGGTTTTTCTGCCTTATAAATGAAGAACGGGAGAACAAAGGAGAAAGCGATGAAGAAGGTATTGGTGGCAGTGGACGACACGAAGGCTTCGGAATCAGTGGTATCGGTTTTCGATAATTTGGTAAGGCCTCCTGAAGAGGTGATCCTCCTGCACGTCGAAAGGCTCGAGGGCAGATCCCTGATGATCGACATGCTCGGAGAGGCAGAGCTGTCGACCTTGAAAGAATCGCTTCAGGGAACGGAATACAAGGAGGAGCTCGATCGAAAGGCCGAAAGGATCCTGAACCATTACAAGAAGAAATTTGAGCACGGAGGCCTGATCTGTGTGAAGACCATGGTCCGCGAAGGAATTCCCTCGGAAGAAATAGCAAGGGTGGCCGAGGAAGAGAATGTCGAGCTCGTGATCGTCGGTTGCAGCGGAAAACAAGGGCTCAACAGACTCATTACGGGATGCGTCAGCAAGGACGTCGAAAGAAGTTCGAGGGTGCCGGTGATTGTGGCAAAGAGTAATGAGGAAGAAGCGCCCTGCGGTCTGAGAGAGGCCGCGATCATTCCGTAACGTGCCGGTGATTTCATTCGCGGGATATGACAACGTATGTATGATCCCAACAGAAGGAGGAAAGCAATGAAGAAGGTATTGGTGGCGGTCGACAGCCCGAAGGGGACGAAGGAAATACTGTCGTTGTTCCGCAATCTGGTCTCATCGCCCGAAGATGTGATCCTGTTGCATGTGGAGCAACTCGAAGGGAATTCTATGATGACTGCGATGCTCGGAGAGGCCGAAATGACGACCCTGAAAGACTCGCTCAGGGGCACGGAGCACAAGGAGGCGCTGGACAGGAAAGCGGAAAAGGTCCTGGCGCATTACAGGAAGGAACTCGAAAGCGGGGGGGTAGGACACGTGCGAACCATGGTGAGGGAAGGCCACCCGTCGGAAGAAATCCTCAGGGCGGCGCACGAAGAGGGGGTCGATCTCATCATCGTGGGCTGCAGCGGAAAGTCGCGGTGGAGGAGGTATCTGACAGGGTGTGCATCGCGTGAGGTGGAAAAAAGCGCGAAGGTGCCGGTCCTGATAGCGAAAGGCAATGGGTGCGGCGAGCATGCAAGACTATGGAGCGGGAGGGAAGCGTATGTCATCAGGTAATATCTTTTCGGTGATCTCGGCGGTCGCCCTCGGTCTGATGCTCGGATACGTGCTCCAGAGGGGCCGGTTCTGTCTCAACTCCGCATTTCGGGACATCATATTCGTGAAGGACCTCACCTTCTTCAGGGCTTACCTGCTCTGCGTGGTCGTGGCGGTCATCGGGACAAACCTGCTCGATGATTTCAACCTCCTCAAGGCCTTTGATCAGGAAACGGGTACGTATGTCAGCGTGGCGCTCATGAGGCAGAACTTTGTCCCCGTCGCGAATATCCTCGGAGGCTTTCTCTTCGGGATGGGGATAGTGCTTGCGGGCGGATGCGCTAGCGGTATTGTCTACAGGATCGGAGAGGGCCAGGTCTCTACGATGACGGCGATTATCGGTTTCTTCTTCGGGATCGTCATGACCACGGAAGGCATGCTGAGCCCTGTGTATCGGTACCTCAAGAGCTTCAAAATGGAGATCGCCGGGAAAACAAATCCCGCACTGTGGGACCTCTTCGGGAGCGGTCCCGTGGTGAAATGGACGACGATCGGTCTGTTCTCGGTCGCCGTACTGGCGTTCGTCTTCAAAGGAAAGCCGAGCTTCGGAAAGAACTCGAAGTCCTTTTCATGGGGATTGACGGGGCTTCTGATAGGACTCCTTACGGTCGCCTCATGGTGGGTATCCTCCTATTTCGGAGGAATGCCGAGGGGGCTTGCGATCACGACGCCGCTCAGGGAGTTCTTCAACGCAGTTCTCTACAAGAGCTCCCACTCGCCTTTTCCTGAATTCAGTTTTTTGGGGATATTCACGGGCACGTGGGGCGTTTTCTTCATCTTTGCCGTCCCCTTCGGCGCGTTGGTCAGCGCCTTGACCCTCAAGGAATTCAAATGGAAGATACCCCAGGCCAAGGAGTTCCTCACTGTCTTTTTCGGAAGTATACTCATGGGAGTCGGTGCGGTGATTGCCGGAGGATGCAATCTCGGTCACGGCGTTACGGGTTTCTCGACAATGGCGGTTTCGAGCATCGTGGCGATCATTTCGATCATGCTCGGCAACTGGACGATGGTCTATTTCAAGTTTATTAAACCTATGAACGACTAGCAGCGCGGACGACAGGTGTTTCCCGCAGCGATTGCGGCTTGTATTCTCAACCCTCCTCTGGGAGGGGCGTTGCCCCTCCCCCTTTTTTATTCCCGAAGGGCCTGTGTCGCGGCGCTGTCGGGGACCAGCACTACCTTGAGGGATTCCTGTGCTGCCGCGACAAGACGGAAGCCTTCCCGGGCATCGGAAAGGGGGAGTCTGTGCGTGAGCAAGGGCTTGACATCGAGCCTGCCCTGTGCGATCAATCCTATCGCTTCCTTCAACTCGGAGGGACCGGCGCCGTAAGAGAAGCTCACGCTTATCTCATCTCTCCAGCACCGTACCGAGGGAAGGGCTATGTCGCCCTCGGGCACTGCAAAAAAAAGTATCTTTCCCCTCCTGTCGATGGAAGAGACGGCGTGATCAACCGCCTGTTTGGATCCCGCGCAGACGATGACGCACTCGGCCAGTCTGCCGTCGTTTACCTTCCTCAGTTCGTCGGCGGAATATGCTCCGGCGTGCAACGTATGGTCCGCACCGGATTCCGCAGCCTTGTTCAGGCGGTACTGATCGATGTCGGTTGCAATCACCCTCGCGCCCTGTAATTTTGCCATTCGGATATGCAGCAATCCCGACACGCCTGAGCCGATCACGAGGACGGTATGTCCCCGTTGCAGGGCGAACTGCTTTTGTCCGAGGACCGTGCAGGCCAGCGGCTCGATCATCGTAGCCTCCTCGAAGCTGAGCCTGTCGGGAAGCAGGAAGGTCCCGAACTTCACATTCGGGGCCGGCACCCTCACATATTCCGAAAATCCTCCGGGTTCGTAATTCCCGGTATGGAGGGTTTCACAGGCCGTATAGTTTCCCTCCCTGCAGTAATGACACGCATAGCAGGGAACATGGTGGGATACGAATACTCTGTCGCCCCTCCTGAAACGATCGACGTCTGCGCCGACGTCGACAATCTCGCCTGCCATTTCGTGGCCTAGGACGCGGGGCGCTTTTTGCTGCCGGTACCACTGCATAACGTCGGTCCCGCAGATCCCCGAGGCCATCATTCTCACAAGCACTTCTCCGTCGGAGATGCGCGGGACGGGGCGTTCCTCGATCCTTATGTCGTCGTTGCTGTAATATACGGCTACTTTCAATTCCCTTACACCTTTTCCATCTTATCTGCGTCCTCAGCTTCCGCGGGTACGGAAGTCTTCGTACTTCCCCGGTACACCTTGTAAGCCTCCTTTGCCGAAACGCCCTTGTGCACGATGGACTTCACCGCCTTTATCATGCCGACCGGACTGTCACTCTGGAAGATGTTCCTTCCCATGTCGACGCCGGAGGCGCCGGACTTGATTGCGCTCTCCGTCATCAGGAGGGCGTCCCACTCGGGGATCTTCTTGCCGCCGGCGATCACAATCGGTACGGGGCAGCCTTCGACGACCCTTTCGAAGTCCTCGCAGTAATAGGTCTTGACAAAATGTGCGCCGATCTCGGCCGCCATCCTGCATGCGAGCCCGAGGTAGCGGGCGTCCCGCACCATCTCTTTGCCGACGGCCGTTATCGCGAGCACAGGCATACCGTATCTCACCGCCTCGTTGACCAATCTGCCGAGATTTGCGATCGTCCTGTCCTCATTCTCTGCGCCCACGAAGATGGACATGCCGACTCCCGAGGCATTCAGCCGGAGCGCCTCCTCCAGCGATACGATAATATCTTCGTTCGACAACGCTCCCAGTATGCTCGGCCCGCCCGATACCCTGAGACAGATCGAAGTATCTGTCCTCGGGTCGATCGAGGTGCGCACTATACCTCTCGTCACAAACAGACAGTCCGCGTGGGGTATGAGGGGGAGAATCCCCTTCATGTTCTTCAGGCCCGTTGTAGGACCCTGAAAATATCCATGGTCGACAGCGAGCATCACGGTCCTCCCTGTCCTGGGGCTGAAAATCCTCGAGAGCCTGTTCTTCATTCCGAAATCCATATTCAATCCTCCTTGCGGAAGCATGCATCGACCCTGAGTCACGGCTCAGATCTCATTATTGCCGAACCTCTTCCGTCGTCATTCCTCCGGGTTAATTTTCTTCGCATCTTATTGTATTATGAAAGTGAGTTATTTTAAACAAAATCGGGGTTTATTTTCACCGAAGAAAGGAAACTGGCGATATGGCCGAACTGGGACAGCTGGAAAAACCTGACGCCGGAAGCTTCGCCGGAAAGAGAAAGCTCTATTGCGTTGCGGACGTCTATCCGCTGAAGGATGCCCCCGATGATTACACCGGGCTTGTGAACAGGTATTGGGACGAGGTGGAGCGCCAGACCGCAGGGCTCGAGAGAGCCGGGAAGATAGTGAAAATATTCTGTGAAAGCATCTCCGCTCAGGGAGATGAGGCCCTTGCCGCCCTTGAGAAACTTAACGAAAAGGTGCACGGGATGGTCAAACGGAGAGTGCAGGAGGGGGCCGTCCTGCTTCCGGTCGAAGAGGAGGAGATACTCGCCCCTTTTCTCGACTGGGCGAACTGTCTCAATGTGGTGAGGACGAAGGAGGTCTTTGTCAAGGTCTTCGGATTTTATACGGACCTGGCGGAGAAGCGGCTGAGGCATGCTGCAGGGGCGATAGGAGAAGGTCTCGGTCAGGGGGAGGCGGGCCTGCTCATCATGAGGGACGAAGACCGGGTGCGTCTCCAGCTGCCGGAGGACATCGAGATATTCCTTGTAACTCCGCCTTCCTATGACGACATCCTCAAATGGCTGCGGCAGCGACTGAAGGAGCACGAGCCGGAGACGCAGAGTTAATCAGGAGTTCGTAAAAGTTTTTACATAAATTCTTTGCGAGAGATAATCCATGAAAGAGTATGACGTCATCGTGATCGGTTCAGGAGCGGGACTGAGCCTGGTGGAGAACGCGCTGGATCACGGTTTTTCCGTTGCCCTCGTCGATAAGGGCCCCCTCGGCGGGACCTGCCTCAATCTTGGATGTATCCCTTCGAAAATGCTCATCTATCCGTCCGACCTGGTCGCCGAGATCGTGGAGGCCGGAAAACTGGGTGTTACTGCGGGGATAAAAGATATCGATTTCCCCTTCGTCATGAAAAGGATGCGACAGACGGTGAAAAGAGGCGCAGGTCACGTGCGGGAGGGAATCCGTGGCGCCGAGGCGTTGGATTTTTACGAAGGCGAGGCACATTTTGTGAAAGACTATACCCTTGAGGTTGGGGGCGAAAGGATAAAGGGAGAAAAGATCTTCATCTGCTCGGGAGCACGGCCTTCCCTTCCTCCCATTAAGGGTATTGATTCCGTCGATTTTCTCACGAACGAGACCGTGCTGGCCCTCGAAAGAAGACCGGAGAGCATCGCCATTGTGGGTGGCGGGTATATCGCAGCCGAATACGCCCATTTTTTTGCAGGTATGGGCTCCCGGGTGACCGTTTTGCAGAGAAACAGCAGGCTCGTTCCGGAAGAGGAGCCGGAAATATCCGAACTGCTCAGGACGACGCTGTCGCGGCGAATGGAGGTCCGGACGAACACAGAGGTGACGGAAATCGGGAAAAGCGGCGACGGATACACCCTTATCGGGAAGGAGAGGACTTCGCAAAAGGAGATCGAAGTCACCGCCGGACAAGTGTTGGTTGCCGCGGGGAGGGCCTCAAATGCCGACCTTTTGAAAGTCGGAAACACGGGGGTCCGGACGGACGACCGGAATTACGTGGTCGTGAACGAATATCTCGAAACGACAAAAAAGAATATCTGGGCGATCGGTGATGCCGTCGGCAGGAAGATGTTCAGGCACGTTGCGAACAGGGAAGCGGCCGTTGTCTGGGACAATGCCGTGCACGAGGCGGGGGAGAAAATGGATTACTCGGCTGCCCCCCACGCCGTTTTTTCCCGGCCTGAGATCGCCTCGGTCGGCTTGACCGAACAGGAGGCGGGAAGGCAGCATCGTCTTCACGAACTCCTGGTCGGAAAGGCAAAGTACAGGGAAGTGGCCAGGGGCGAGGCGATGGCGGAAGAGGAGGGTTTCGCAAAGGCGATCGTGAAACGATCGACGGGAAAGATAATCGGATTCCACATCGCGGGCCCCTCTGCCTCGATACTCATTCACGAGGTGATTGTCGCGATGGCGAACGACCTCGACATGTGGCAGCTCGGGAAGGCGATGCATATCCATCCGGCGCTTTCTGAGCTCATCATCGCGACCCTCGGAAATCTGCAGGAAGTGGAATGACGCCTGAGCCGGGCTGCAGCGGTGCGAGGCGAAAGTCCCTCGACTCGGCCGGGAAGGGCTGCAGTGAAGACCGCGCGTTTCATACATACTCCCCTTTTCTTTGTTCGGAGCGCGCGGGAGCTTGACGTTATGCATGCCTGACACTCCGTCTCAAAAGGCCGCCGTTGCGTGCGCAATTATAGCCTGCCGATGAACGTATGTCGATGAGCGCTGCGTGTGGTGATAGAGCGGAAAGTCCGGGGCTGCATACTCCTTGTCATCAGGGGAGTCTTTATGGTAACCTGTTCGGACAACGGAGGTAGTATCTGCATGGTGAAAAGCGATCGCTGGATAAAGGAGATGGGGGCGAAGGGTATGATAGAGCCCTTCGTCGAAAGCCAGGTGAGGGAGGGCGTTATATCTTCGGGGGTGAGCTCCTACGGGTATGATATGCGCATTTCGAACGAATTCAAGATCTTCACGAATATCAACACGACCGTGGTCGACCCCAAGGATTTCGATCCGAGGAGCTTCGTCGATTTCAAGGGTGAAGTCTGTATCGTCCCACCCAACTCGTTCGCCCTCGGCCATTCAGTGGAATACTTTAGGATCCCGAGGGATGTTCTCGTGATATGCCTCGGCAAGTCCACCTATGCCCGGTGCGGGATCGTCGTGAACGTGACGCCCCTCGAACCCGAGTGGGAGGGCCATGTGACGATCGAGATCTCGAACACCACGCCCCTTCCTGCAAAGATTTATGCGACCGAAGGGATCGCGCAGCTCATTTTTCTCGGGGGGGCCGAGCCTTGTGAGATTTCGTATGCCGATAAATCGGGAAAGTACCAGGCCCAGAGAGGCATTACCCTGCCGAGGATGTAGGATGCCGGCGAAAGAAAAGATCATCGTTGCCCTTGACGTCTCCGATGCCTCGTACGCGCTCGACATTGTCGAAAGATTCAAGGAGTATGTGGAGGTCTTCAAGGTCGGCCTGGAACTCTTCATAGCAGGAGGACCTGCGGTCGTTGAGGAGATACACAAGAGAGGCAAGAAGGTCTTTCTCGATCTTAAATTTCACGATATTCCGAATACGGTGACGAAGGCCGCGCTGAACGCAGCAAGACTCGGGGTTCACATGTTCAACGTCCATGCGTCGGGCGGGACCGAGATGATGAGGAGATGCCGCGAGGCCGTTGTCGAGTTTTGTCTCAGGGAAAATATCCCGAGGCCGAAGATACTCGGTGTGACGGTCCTGACCGGTCTGAGCCAGGAAATCCTAAAAGGCGAGTTGGGCATTCAGCATAGTCTGAGGACCCATGTGAAGCAGCTTTCGAAGCTTTCCGTCGAGGCGGGCCTGGACGGGGTCGTCGCGTCCGGGCACGAAGTGGCGATGCTGCGAAACCATTTCGGAAAGAACTTTCTGATCGTGACCCCCGGCATAAGGACTTCATGGAGCCCCCCTGACGACCAGAAAAGGACGATGACCCCGAGGGAGGCGATAAGGGAAGGGGCGGACTATGTCGTCCTGGGAAGGGCGGTGCTGAACCAGCCCGACCCCTTCAAGGCCCTCGAACTGATTACTGCAGAAATCCTGACCGCCTAAGAGAGCCTGATGCACTGCGGCGCACCTGTTCCATGACGAAGAAGAAGTTTCTCGATGCCTGCAGGAATGGAGCGGGGCTGATCCCCCCCCTTTACAAAGAAATACCGTACTGTCCTCCAGACTCGCTCTACGATGCCTTTTCCGGGAGCCATTCCTTTCTTTTCGAGAGCGTGAAGGGACCCGGCAACATCGCGCGTTACTCCTTTATCGGTTTTGAGCCGGCAGCTGTGCTCAGGGTAAAGGACGGCATGGTCGAGGTGCAGTCTTCCGGCGTCCTCCGGTCTCTGTCCCGTGAGAAGCCGCTCAAGAAAATAGGCGAGATCCTGAGGGCATACCGGCAGATGCCGCATCCGGACCTCCCCCCATTTCAGGGGGGCGCGGCAGGACTGCTCAGCTATGATTTCGTCCATTATTTCGAGAAGCTGCCGAAGACGACCCCGGACGACCTTCATATCCCCGACGCACATCTGTTCGTCACCGACCGGCTGATCTCATTCGATCATGCGGGGCGGAAGGCGTGGGCGGTCGTGTGCCCCGGGGTAAGAGGCGGACCCGCCCCCGATCTGTCGTCGTGGTATGACGAGGCAGAAGCTTCGCTGGGGGATATCCGCGGGAGGGCAGAAGCGCCGATACGGAAAGAGTCCTCTCGATGCGCGGAGCGCCTTGGGAGGAACATCGAGATCGTTCCCGGCATGAAAAAGAGGGAGTACGTGGAGATGGTGAAGAGGGCAAAAGAATACATCGCGGCCGGGGATATCTTCCAGGCGAATCTTTCGCAAAGGATCTCCGCTTATATGGGGGGATATCGTCCGTGGTGTCTTTACAGGAGACTGAGGGCGATCAATCCCGCGCCCTTTGCGTGCTTTGCCGACTTCGGCGATTACTCCATAGCCGGGTCTTCCCCCGAGAGGCTCGTAAAAGTGAAGAACGGAATTGTCGAAACGCGTCCGATCGCCGGTACGAGGCCGAGGGGAATGAATTCTCGGGAAGATGAGAGGATGCGGGCCGAGTTGCTTTTGAATGAGAAAGAACGGGCGGAGCACATAATGCTGATCGATCTCGAGAGAAACGACCTCGGCAAGGTCTCCGAGTACGGAAGTGTCAGAGTCGATGAACTTATGATAACGGAGGATTATTCGCATGTGATACATATAGTTTCAAATGTGAAGGGGGTGCTTTCGAAGAGCAAGACCTGTCTGGACGTGATACGGGCAGTCTTTCCCGGAGGCACAATCACGGGGGTTCCGAAGGTCAGATGCATGGAGATCATCGATGAGCTGGAACCGGTAAGGAGGGGGCCTTACACCGGTTCCATGGGTTACATAGGGTTCGCGGGGACCATGGATCTGAATATCATCATCAGGACCTTTGTGATAAAGGGTGGATATGCGTATGCGCAGGCGGGCGCGGGAATAGTTGCGGATTCGGACCCCGGACGGGAGTATTCCGAGACCCTGAAGAAAGCAGAAGCCCTTGTGAGGGCTCTGGGAGGTTGAGGAAAAAGAACGTATCGGGATATAATGGTACATCAAAGTCAGGGAGGAGGGTGTATGGTCGTCGGCAAACCGATTTTTACCGTAGAGCAGATACAGGGCAGGGTGAGGGAACTGGCAGAGGTGATTTCAAACGATTACGAAGGGAAGAATCTTCTCGCCGTCGGGATACTGCGCGGCGCATTTATGTTCCTGTCCGACCTTGTGAGGGCGATACAGGTCCCCCTCACGGTGGATTTCGTGGTTGCCGGAAGTTATATGAAGGAGTCTACCACGGGCGAGGTGAAGGTGTATTATGATGTGAGGGAGGACGTGAAGGAGAGAGACGTACTGCTTGTCGAGGACATAGTCGACACCGGGATAACCCTGAACCACATACGTGAGCGCATGCTCCTGAAGCGTCCGAGAAGTCTGAAGATCTGCACGCTGCTAGACAAAAAAGAGAAGCGGCTTGTAGATATCCCCCTCGACTATGTGGGTTTCCAGATTCCGAATGAGTTTGTTGTCGGTTACGGCCTGGACTACGACAACAGGTACAGGAACCTGCCCTATATCGCGGCCTTCAGAAAGACCATATAGAGGAAGTACGTTCCCGGGAGACCGGGATGCTTTGTCCCGAATGCCAGGGTCCTTCCCTCTTCGGACCGGCGTTGATGGCGGCTTGGCCGCCAAAGAAAAAGCGATGAGCGGACGCACCGGTATTTTTTGTTCAGGCCCTGCCGGTGCGGGCTTTTCTGTTCGTTCCGAGGAACATATCCCGGTTGCGCGGCGGGGCGACGAGATGAGAGGAGAACTATGTTTGAACTTATGATAGAAACGACCTTTTCTGCGGCACACCAGTTGCGCGGATACCAGGGGAAGTGCGAACACTTGCACGGTCACAACTGGAAGGTCCAGATCCATGTTTCTGCGGAGAAACTGAACGAGATCGATCTTGCCATCGACTTTCACGAACTGAAGCGTATCACGAATGAGGTGACCGCCCCGCTCGACCACTCCTACCTCAACGAGGTTTTTCCCTTCACGGAAAAGAGCCCTTCATCGGAGAATATCGCCAAGTGGATATTCGACTCCCTGAGGAAGAAGATCAATAACGAGAATCTTCAGCTGAATGCGGTGACCGTCTGGGAATCGGATACCGCTTCTGCAACATACTATGAAGATTGACGGGGGCCGGCCCTGTCCCGGACTGCCCCGGGATGTGGAGAGAAGGGCCGCGGACTTCGCCGCGATCTGCGGCGGGCAGTATGACCCGGCCGCTGTTTCTGACGGAGCGGTGCGGCTCGATTTGCGGCATTCTTTCAAAACTGCGGGTTTTTCTGTTACAATCTACGCTCACAAAGAAAATTAGATTCGTCCTTTGGAGGGATAGATAAATGGACTATTTTCTGACGGAAGAGCAGACCATGATCAGGGATCTGGCGCGACAGATCGCTGAGGAGAAGATTGTCCCTGTGAGGGAAGAACTGGATGAAAAAGAGGAGTTTCCCTGGGAAATCATGAAGGTGCTTGCCCAGTCGGATCTCTTCGGTCTCTTCATCCCGGAGGAATACGGTGGACTCGGAAAGGGCTGTCTCGAACTGTGTATTGCAGTAGAAGAACTTTCAAGGGCCTGCCTTGGCGTTTCTACTTCCTATGCCGCTAACGCCCTCGGCACATTTCCGATTCTGCTCTTTGGCAGTGAAGATCAGAAAAGGAGATACCTGCCGGATATCGCAGCGGGCAAGCGTCTTGTCGCTTTCGGGTTGACCGAGGCGGGGGCGGGGAGCGATGCAGCCGGTATTCAGACGACCGCGCGCCTCGAGGGGAACGAGTACATGCTGAACGGGACCAAACAGTGGATTACGAACGGGGGGGAGGCTGAGATCTACACCATCATCGCCATCAGCGACAGGGCTAAGGGACCCCGCGGCGCCTCTGCCCTCGTCGTGGAGAAAGGCACTCCCGGCTTTCATTTCGGAAAAAAAGAGAGGAAAATGGGTATCAGGGCTTCAGTGACAAGGGAACTCATCTTCGATAACTGCAGAGTCCCGAAGGAGAATATCATCGGGAAGGAAGGGTATGGGTTTATCGTTGCGATGAGGACTCTCGACAGTTCGAGGACGGGTGTGGGAGCGCAGGGCGTCGGTGTCGCCCAGGGTGCCTTTGATGAAGCCGTGAAGTTTGCGCGGCAGCGAGTTCAGTTCGGTCATCCGATCATCAGTTTTCAGGCGGTCCAGCACATGCTTGCCGACATGGCGACGGAGATCGAAGCTGCGCGGTCTCTCGTCTATTCAGTGGCCCGCTATATCGACGGTGGGGCGAGGGACGTCTCGAAGGAGTCCGCGATTGCGAAGGTCTTTGCGACCGATGTCGGGATGCGTGTCACCACGAACGCAGTACAGGTGATGGGCGGCTCCGGATATATGAGGGAATATCCTGTCGAAAAGATGATGCGGGACGCAAAGATCCTGCAGATTTATGAAGGCACCAATCAGATACAAAGAAATGTCATAGGTCAAGCGTTGATCAAAGAGGCGGCAAAGAAGAAGTAACCCGCCCGATTGTCGGATGCGGCAAGGGCGCCGTTATTCCTTGACCTTGGCGACTTCTTTGGGCGCTCTCGTCAGGTCCTCGACAAAATCCGCTGCTGTCTTGTCCGCGGCAAAATCCATCTCGTCTTTCAGCAGATCGAACTGATTCGCCTCCAGTTCTTCCATGGACATCTCCCGGTCGAAGTTTTCCGAAAGATAAAGGTAGCTTTTTTGCCAGAGCGTCTCTCCCTCGGCGTCCTTCATGGTTACGGTGGTCTTGCTCAGGAATCCTTTGCTTATCACTCCCTTATTCAGGCCGCGTTCGAGCACGATTCCGCCCCTTGTGAGGTCGAGCGATCCGTAGGCGAGTCTGTTGACCTTGAACTCTATTACGGTGCATTTCTCCGGGAGATCCTTTAACGGCTCCTTGATAACGGTGAACGCCGACCAGTCTGCCTTCTCGTTCCTGAGGCGCGTCAGGAACTTGTCCATGACGAGGAATCCGAAATCGGGGATCTGCGTCTGCGTGCCCGAACCCCGTGCCTTCGCATATTCGTCGCCCACTACCAGGAGGGCTGTCCCTCCGGGTGCTGCCAACGTGACGAGCGCAAGCAATGCAGTCTCCGTCCCGCTGCTCTTCATGATGTGAGGGGTTTCAGTGCGGCAGACTTTTACGGGTTCAAGTGCGGAGAGATCCTTTTGTGCGAATTTCTTGTCTCCCGATGCGCATCCCAGGAGCAGGAGCATGCACGATGCTGCAAGCACGAGAAGCACGACCCTTCCTTTATTCATGTATAACCCTCCTCTATTCATGTATAACCCTCCTCTCGAATACTGACAATGACACCTCGGGATAAGCGAAGGCGGTCCGTTTATCCTCCCCTTTTTTCTATGACAATAAACCTTTTCAGAAGAATCTGTCAATCAGTTTCTTGCGGCCGACAATGCGGCTACCTCTGCGGGAAACAGGACAAGTTCCGGCCGTCAGAGCAGAGACAGGCATCAGGGTTCTCTCTACACCCGAAGCGCTCGTGTTTTCCATGAGGTGAAGACTGCGGGACTCGAAAAAAAGGCAGTCGGGGGGACAGGTTTGAGGGTATTCCCTGTGCGGAGTGAGCAGACTTCCATGGTGTAGGGGCATAGTCCTTTCAGCGTATAGGCGCTACGGAGACGGCAGTCGACGGATGGTTCAAGGGTGAAAGGACACATTTTTTGTTCGTCGGGATCCTTCGTGCACATTGTTACCTCCAACTTGCAAAGATATTGTTAATTGTTATCAGAATTAGCAAATTTAATGCCTGAGATCAACGCTGTGATTTAGCGGGATTTCGCTCTCAGCCTTTTATTGCAGTTCCGCAAATTTACCTGTCTTTCTTGGCGAAAGCGCCAGTCGCTGGGGCAGGTCTCAGGTCTTTCAAAACGGATACTTCACCCGTTGCTTTCGATCAGAATCTCCCCTTGCGCTCCCAGGCAATCGCCTTGTGATAGTCCCGGAATGCCTTCTCGCGCCGCCTGAATTCTTTCGAGTGCACCAACCTTCTGCCGTTCTTCTCCATGGTCTCCGTATCGGCATGGAGCATCTCGTGGTATACGACAAACTCGACAAAATACCGCGGTACCTTCCTTCGGTCGAGGACAGGATTTACCCTGATGACCCGCGTATGCCTGCTGTAGCTCCCGAGGGTCCTTTTCCTCACTGCAGACCTGCTGCTTCCCGTCCCCCAGGTAACGGCCGAGCGTATTCTGCCTCCGAAGTATGCGTCGTTGACGGCATCGAAGATTTCGCGAAGGTCATGATGTCTGCCTGCGGTAGCAAGGCGTATTTTCCGGGGCGGTTTTTTCCCCATCCTGCCTTCGTTCCTTCTCAGAAAGCTCCTTAAAAGGGGTGTCTTTCCCCTTTGTCTTATGAGAAACTGCGCTATCTCCCCGATCACGTCTTCCCCCGCGTCGAGAAAGATCCGGTGAAGCCGCACAAAGAGAAGAGCTCCTTTCTCCCTGACGGACAGGAGGCTCGTGGAGTTGTCGGTCATGGTCAGAGAGACCGTGCGTGCTGTCGCCTTCTCGAAATACCCCTTCAACTGCATCTCGTCCCGCTCCAAAGGAAGCGGGAGCTGTTCCGCTCTGCTCATCGACGCGCTATAGTTCTTTCATGATGCGGTAGATTACCGAAAAATCGAGGGTGTCCGTCCCTTTGCTGAAGGTGAGACTGAAAAGCTCTTTCGCCACACTTCCGGTAAAGAGGGGCCTTTTCAACACTCTCGCCAGGTCCTGGAGATAGTGGAGATCCTTGTAAATCAGGGATGAGGAAAAATGAGTGGAAAAGTCTTCCTTGAGAAGCTTTTCCTTTTTCGCATTCAGGACGGCCGAGTTTCCGGCCCCGGCCGCGAGGATATCGATTACCTCTGATTTCGGGATATCAGCATGTTCGCCGAAGGCGATCGCCTCTGCGAGAGTCGCCATGAATGAACCGAGAACGAGGTTATTGATGAGCTTCATTTTAGTCGCAAGCCCCGGCTTCCCGAGATAGAAGATGTTCTTTCCGAGTTTTTCGAGATAAGGAAGCGCCTTTTCGAAGACCTCTTTCTCGCCGCTTACCAGGACCGTGAGAGCGCCCTGCAATGCCGGGATCACGCTGCCGAGCACCGGGGACTCGAGATAGGCGCCGCCGTGTTCCCTGAAGAGCTGATGAAAATGGGCAACGCGCGCGAAATGGTTGCTCGTCGTATCGACGACGCTCTTTCCTCCGCAGTCACCCGCAAGAAGCCCGTCTTTGCCGGAAATGACCCCTTCGACGGCGTCAGTGTCGAAGAGGTTCAGGAAGAGGATATCGACTTCCGAGAGAACCGCAGCAGGGCTGTCCGCTATGCGCGCACCGAGGTCCGAGGCCTTTTCCTTTGTACGGTTCCATACGATGAGCTCCACGCCTTCAGAGATCAGCCTCTTCGCCATCGATTTGCCGAGATGACCGAGACCGATGAATCCTGCCTTCATGTCACTACCTCCCCTCAAGTAGTTTACGATATGATACCACGGCATCGCCGCGCACGACCGTCTGTAAAGGCCGTTCGCTTCCTTTGCCTGTTCGATATAAATAAAGCCTAACACAGCGGGGAACAATTGCAAGGCGTTGCTTCCAGGGAGTGGAACGTCCTGTGCGCAGGAGGGGGCTAGGGGGGCGACCGCGGGAAAGGCGGGGGAGGGGAGAAACTCACAAGCCGTTTTCCCCGTCCCCCTTTTTCACTCGTTGCTGGGTCTATTTTTATTCCGTCACCATGACCCAGCCGTTCAGAAAGTCGTTCATGTCAAGGGCGGCTGAACCCGAGTTGAGGACGCAGAAGCCGACCTCCCATGTCCCGGCGCCTGGCACTATCGATCCCGCTGCGGGGAAAGGAAGGCGGCCCGTCGCAGCGCTCACCTGCCCCACAGAAGAATTCGCACCGGCAAAACTTACCGGAACATCCGAACTGCCGCCCGCTCTGTAGCAAAGGTCATACAGGAAAGAAGCGGCACTGTCCGTTGCCGTCGTGCCAAGGGGCGCCTCAGCCACTCCGGTGATTCTCTGGGATTCCGTCGTCATGACGCTCGCAGTCGGCCCGGCGAATACCCAGGCGGTCGCTCCGCCCGCGATCGCCTCTACGGCTCCGCTCAAAACGGAGGTTGCGACGACTCCCGAAGGACCCTGAAGTCTTGTCGCGTTCCAGGAGATGGCCGATTCACTCGGCAGGCACTGGGAGGGATCGCCTACAATCCTGAGTTGTCCGTTGACGTTCTTATAACAGGCATTTATCACACCGTCCCCCTCCGCAGGCGGAGGCTGTGTCGGAGGGGCGGGGTTTTGTCCCGGAGGAGACGGCATTTTCATCTTTGCCGGGGACAAAGAAGTGAACATAAGGACGATCGCTGCGATGCAACATACGGAAACAAGTCTTTTCATTTGAGCCTCCTTACTTATATACTCAAGTTTGAAGTAAGTCGGCTGGTTGCGCCACTAGCTCCCCCGCCTACCATGGCGCCCATATGGGCCGGCGGATTCAAAGCTTCCGGAAATGGATAGTCACCCTACAAAATGTCCCGACGCGACAAGAACACTTTCTTTCCCGACCTGCGTTCGGAAAGGGCATTCACCTCCTTTCAAGGTTCGGTTCGCCAACAAAAAAGCCTGTTTCCTTAGAGGGAAACAGGCTTATCATGTGAAAGGCAAATTCCAGACAAGCGCTGTTTCTTCGGCAGCACGGCTGTCCTCCTGGGCCGTCGAGACCCGGCCCGAGGGGACCCTTTGGCTTTGCGCCCCCTGGTTACCCAGAGTTTACCTTTTCGGAAACATCCTTTTTCCGCGGTGTCAAAGAACCGTTCGGCGATCCGTTCTTTACTGCTGAGAGTCATACTAAACAATCCGTCGGGGATTGTCAAGTCTTCTCGGCCCGGCGAGAGGGAGAGCCGGAAAGCCGGAAAGCCGGTAGTGGGTCAGTTTGGGAAACCTGCCGATTTTTTCTTCTTGCCGAGATTATCTGAACTACTTGAGAGATCGCCGCCTAAAATATCCAGAACTATGACGGGGTATTTTAGGAGGATAGGTAGTGTAAGATACGATGTCACATGATAAGATGATATGCCGATAAATGATATGTTCAGGGTCTGAATGTATCAAATGTATCATTTGTTCGGTAGTGTCCTAAGTTCATCAAACAAAAGTGTATAATCTTAAAGTAGATTTTAAAATAAGATAAAAACTGCTTGACAAATGTGAAAAAATATGTTGACAAATGCCTTTTCTGTCGTCATAATGAAATCATGATAGCACAAGTGAATGGCGACGCTCATGCTATCCCCACCACTCAAAGAGAGGAATCATGAGCACAATCACAGTAGATGAATATAAAGCTTTGCAGGCAAAGATATCTGCTGATAGCGAAGTTATAGCTTCCTTGGGCAGATCTGTCGCTGTATCCTTATCTTTTTCAGGTATATTTACACGATCTCTAATTCTTCTTGTATTGAGTCAGAGATTACTGCGAAGCATGAAAAAGATGGACGCACTTTGCTATCGTTGTGATGCAAACTGTGATGTCACCTTTGAGTTTAAAAGCAAATTAGAGAATGTTGTTACCACATGGAATGAAGTCATTCGTAGAAAAGAACAAACTAAATTCCCTCAATTTGTTTTGAGATGGGAAAATAATGTGGTAGAGCAGTTTGAGGATAAGCTTGAGAATTATTGGATTGCATCCGATATAGAAATAAAAGAACTCGCCCACTCGATATCTGAAAAAATGAATCAGCATGCCCTTCGCTGAACCGTTTCGTGCTACGTGTTTTAATAAGCAATACGATTATCTTTTCAGCGGGAAATTCCACAAGTCTAAAACTGAATCTGACAAGATAATAGCGTCCATAATAAGCAATCCCATTCAAGGCGTTAGAGTCCCAGGGCTTGGTCAAAATACACACATAAGAAAGCTACGACTTGGATTAAAAGAATATCGCACAAGTAAAAGAGACGGGTTGCGCTTACTGTGGATGTTGAATGAAGAAAAGCAACGGGTTGTATTTATTGCAATATATTATAAATGTGACTATAAACACGAACAGATTATTCAAACCATGATAAAAGAGAATCTTAAAGCAATTCTTACCCATATAGATAAAGAATTTCCTCAATAGTCCACACATGATCTGTAACTTTCGCCTCCATTGCAGGTGTCACCCTGAGCGTCTGATGCACTCGGCAGAAGTTATAGTACATAAAGTGAAGGGCTACGGCATGGCTCAGGTTCTCTACTTTCTTTGAGAAAGCATTAGTAAGTCTGGTAAATCTTCTCATGTTCATGCGCATGGTAAGGTTCTGTCTTTCGACGTAGCTTGTTGATACTTTTTTCATGTCAGGATTGCCGATGATTCTGTGCTTTTCTTCTCCAAGGCACTTAGCCGGACTATACCGCTTTTCGCCTTCTTGTGGTACACCGTAAATCTTTACAAGCTGACTGAAATCAACATCCTTGCCGAATGTCCACTCTACAGCATCAAGATACATCCTATGACCGTCTGTTGTTAATTGTACTCTATTCTTGAGACGGCCTGAGAGATCACGCATGAAGATCGTAGCATTCTGTAAATCTCTTCTGCCGATATGCCAAGAAGGAACGAGTTTTGAATCAGCGCAGATCGCCGTGAAGGTCCAGACATCTCCGAAACCGAAGTGACCTCTCTTGTCCTCTGGCACATTCTTTTCTTTTGCATAGCAGAAAGACCATATCTCGTCACACTCAATGCGCTTACAGGAAAGATCACGGAAAGCCTTGTCCTGATATTCAGCGCACGCCTTGCCAATGTCGGCAAGCAATTTTACAACGGTATTCTTTGCAACGCTGGTCATACGGACAGTAGCACGAATGGAGTTTCCTTCTACCAATGCGGCTATGACTTGCTTCTGTTTTTCTATATTGAGCTTATTCATGATTATATTATACTTGACCGCTCAAGCAGTGTCAAGCATTATTTTATTAATCATGAAAATCAAGAGATAGGGTCTTGCCATATTTGGGCTTAGCCTTATCCAAGCGAGTCTTGAAATCATCCCAGCTTATACATCCCTTCATCAAAAAAATGACGTTGGAAAGCAAATCTTTTAATTCGGGATGCCCATAATCGTTCGTCAAATATTGGAAGTATTTTCTTGCCCGATTGCCGGAAGGAAGACGAGGATTCTTCTTCTTTAACGCTTCTAACACACCAGGAGCTAAGCGGGAATATATAACGTCATTTGTCCAATGGCCTACATAACCTGGCTTCTTCGTGGAAGACGGCACGGGAGGATAGGGTACACTCTTGAGCCTAAACAATTCTTTGTAGTAATCATCGGGAAAAGTTTTCGTCCACTTTGCCCATTCATCCGTTAAGTATTTATCTAATATTTTTTGGAGAGCTATCCTATCTCTGATGTCCTGATACCCTGTTGCTTCATCAACAAGAGCTATGATTCCCACATGTGCAAGTCCTCGCATTACGATATCGCAAGCTCTAATAATGTGCTCATATTGTCGTGGGACTTTTTTGCCCTTTGACAAATAGCTATCCCTCATTCTCAAATATACTTCTGCCACCATGGGGAGTAATTGAGCATCATATCCGACCATTTTCTTACCACTCTTTGTAAGAAAGAATATGGGAGTAGTCGACACCAACAACTCTTCGGAAATAAACGGTTTTAATGCTTCAGCTTGTAGAAAAAAGGGTATTCCGTCGACAGTGCTTAATACCCCCGTCCCAGCCTTTGGTGTGCGGGATCGACCAAGAGTTATTAAGAATGCAGATTGTGTTAATACTCTTTTCCCGTTCGGTAGAACAGCAGCAGCTAATGTTTTATCCCCTATCTTAACTAATCCTTCATACTCTGCTTTTGGCACATCTGCATTCCAGCGAGCTAATGCTGCCTTACTTGCAATTTCTTTTCTTTTCTCCGGTGATAAAGCCTCAGCCCTCGCGTGCCCGCCCTTAGCCTTCTTATCTTTCTTGTCTTCCATGCTTGCACCTCCATTAAGTGTTTCTGCTTGCAGTATAGAAGGTGCAAGCATAAAAGTCAAGAGGTATTTTTGTGCTTGCAATTACAACGGGAAATATAACAATGAATGCGGGGACTCTACTGTTTCTTAGACCAACGAGCTTTAGCGGCCTTTTGCGCTATAGCCTTCCGTTTCTTCGCCGATAGCTTCTCTGCCCTTGCCCTGCCGCCCTTCAATCCACCGAGGCGACCTAGGGCAACGGCGGCAAGGTTCTTTTCTTTTGCTGGTTCTCCTGTGGTTTGATCTACTATGAACTTAGCAAGCTGACTAACATCTGAGGGTGTTTTCTTTCTCTTCTTTTCCATGCTTTAGTGTAGCATGTCCGCTCAAGCATGGCAATACCCTAAGTATTTCAAACTGACCCACTACCGGAAAGCCCTTTGCCTTTACTTCACCATACCGGCGTCGTATAATATTTGTTTGCGGCGCGCTGCCGGTAATGAAGATCGAGTCCTTTGACTGCGGAGGAATACAAAGCGTGAAGATAGTTGTGTGCATGAAGCAGGTCCCCGATACCGCGGAGGTGAGGATCAATCCCGAAACAAATACCCTCATACGGGACGGTGTGACCAGTATCATAAACCCCTATGATATGCATGCCCTCGAGGCGGCCCTTCAGATCAAAGAGAAGGCGGCGGGCGCTGTTACGGTCGTCACCATGGGACCGCCTCAGGCTGAAATGATTCTGAGGGAGGCTCTCGCGACAGGAGCCGACGAAGCTGTCCTTCTCACAGACAGGGGTTTCGCGGGTTCGGATACCTGGGCGACGTCGTATACTCTTTCACGCGCCATCGGGAAGCTCGGCGCCGATATTGTGATCTGCGGAAAGCAGGCGATTGACGGCGATACTGCGCAGGTCGGCCCGGAGATCGCCGAATTCCTGGACATTCCCCATGTTTCGTACGTGAGAAAGATTGAGGACATTCGGCCCGGAGCGATCAGGGTCCAGAGGTTGATGGATGAGGGATATGACATTGTGGAATCATCTCTCCCGGTTTTGCTCACTGTGGTGAGGGAACTCAACCAGCCGAGGCTTCCCTCCCTCAAGGGAAAGATGGCTGCGAAAAAAGCGGTTATTACGCGATGGACTTCTTCGGACGTGGATGCAGACCCCGGCAAGATAGGGTTGCAGGGTTCTCCGACGCAGGTAAAGAACATCTTTGCGCCGCAGGCAAAAAAGGACAGAAAGATGCTGGAAGGGAACGCGGAGCAGCAGACTGATGCGCTGGTCCGGGAACTGAGGGGGCTTAAATGCGTATAGTGGTGAGCGGTGAAACGTGCACAGGCTGCGAAACCTGTATCGCTTCCTGCCCGTTCAGCGCGATCGTCATAAAGGAAGGTAAGGCGCTCATCACCGAATACTGTCAGCTCTGCAGGGCATGCCTCGGCGTTTGTCCCGAGGGGGCGATCAGGGAGGTACACGAGGCAGGGGAGACGGCGCCGGAGGCACACAAGGACGATTATTCGGGAATATGGATTTTCGCCGAGCAAAGAGGGGGCAAGGTCGCTTCCGTTGCGTATGAACTCCTGGGCGCCGGGAGGCGACTTGCCGATGAGAGGCGCGCACAGCTTACTGCGATCCTTTTTGGCGCCTCTGAGTCCGAGGCCCGGGAACTTGTGAGATGGGGCGCCGACAGGGTATTCCTTTCCGTCAGTCCCGTCTTTGAGCGGTTCAACGATGAGCCCTGCGCCGACCTTCTTTCGCTGCTTATCCGGGAACACAGGCCCGAGATAGTCCTCACAGGAGCGACAGCCGTAGGGCGCTCTTTTTTCCCGAGGGTTGCAGCCGGACTGAGAACAGGTCTGACTGCGGATTGCACCGCTCTCGACATAGACGCCGACTCCGGCAACCTTCTCCAAATACGGCCGGCCTTCGGCGGGAACATCATGGCGACGATCCTGTGCCCCAACAGCAGGCCGCAGATGGCAACGGTAAGGCCGAGGGTGATGAAACGAGGCGACTATGACGAGAGCAGGTCCGGAGAAATCGTCCACGTCGAAGCGGAAGGCCTCTCTTCACGTACGAAAGTCCTTGATACCGTTCAGGAAGTGTCGGAGGTGACGGTGAACCTCCAGGAGGCGGACATCATCGTGTCCGGAGGGAGAGGGCTCGGCGACGCGAAGGGATTCCGGCTCCTCGAAGAACTCGCAGAGGTCCTGGGCGGCGCTGTCGGCGCTTCGAGGGCTGCTGTGGACGAAGGATGGATACCCTATCGGCACCAGGTCGGGCAGACGGGGAAGACGGTCTGCCCCAAAATTTATTTCGCCTGCGGCATATCGGGTGCGGTCCAGCATCTTGTGGGCATGCAGTCCTCGGACATAATCATAGCGATCAACAAAAACCCGGACGCGCCTATCTTCAACGTCGCCAAATTCGGGATTGTAGGCGATGTGTATGAAATCGTGCCGCTGCTGATAAAGAAAATAAAGGAAGCAAAGAGCTGATGCACGTGAAAAGAAGAGACGCGGGACATTTGTCTCAAAATTCTTCTAATCGACAGGATAATTATATGGCATGCCTCCTCTTGTTCAGGATCAACCTTTTTCGCCAATTCTCTCAAGGGTTTTCTTTTATAAGATGTCGTACAAGAATTTTTCGACGGCGTGTCCTGCGTCAGGTCATCGTGATGTCTCATTGCATGCAGGAGAGAAGATAAATGAAGCTCTGCTTTGTCTTCCCCGGTCAGGGTTCCCAGTATGTGGGGATGGGAAAAGAGATATATGAGAATTTCGAAGAGGCAAAGGAGACGTTCCGGGAAGCAACTGATGCCCTCGGGTATAATCTGGTCCGGTTGTCTTTTGAGGGACCGGTGGAAGAACTCAACAGGACCTTCAGGACGCAACCCTGCATTCTCACGGCAAGCATCGCTATCCACAGGGTGCTCTCTTCAAAGGGAGTGACCCCTTCCGTCGTTGCAGGCCACAGCCTCGGGGAATATTCCGCCCTCGTGGCCGCAGGGGTTCTTGCCTTCGGGGACGCCGTGAAGCTTACCGAGAAGAGGGGGGAATTCATGCAGGAGGCGGTTCCTCAGGGCAGGGGACTCATGGCCGCGATTCTGGGGTTGAAGAGGGAGCAGATCGATGAGATATGCTTGTCCCTCCGGTCGGGATATGCGGCTCCTGCAAATTACAACAGCCCCGGCCAGATCGTGATTGCCGGAGAGAGGGAAGCGGTCGAGGAGGCGATGAAACGCGCGAGAGAGGCGGGAGCCAAAAGGGCCATCGCCCTGGCGGTGAGTGTTCCGTCTCACTGCACGCTTATGGTGGGCGCGTCCGAAAGACTCGGCGAGTTGCTCGGCAGGGTGGAGTTCAGAAATCCCTCGATTCCTGTCGTGAACAATGCGGGTGCTATGTTTCTGAACAGCACCGACAGTATAAAGGCCTCGCTGGTACGCCAGCTGAACAGTCCTCTGTTGTGGGAAGATTCGATCAATGTCATCGCTGATTCCGGCATACATACGTTTGTGGAGGTCGGGCCGGGCAAGGTCCTCTCGGGGTTAGTGAGGAGGATAATGCCGGAGGCGAAGACACTGAATGTCGAAGATATGAAGAGCCTCGAAGCGACGCTGTCGCAGGTCGGACCTTAGTCTGCCGTTTCAAAGAGATCTATAAACTCAAACCTCTCTCCGTCGAACAGCCCTTTATCGCTGAGCTTGATTGTCGGAATCACAAGAAGCGCCATGAACGAGAGGGTCATAAAGGGGGCGCTTAACGAGGAACCGAGTTCCTTTGCCATTCTGTCGAGCGCTGAATAGCGTTCCGCCACCTCGTACCCGTCTTCAGAGGACATTATCCCTGCCAGCGGCAGAGGGAGGAGTTCTTCTCTCTCACCGCAGACCGCGGCCAATCCGCCCTTCTGTGCGATCACGAGGTTGACTGCCCTACAGAGGTCTTCGTCGTCCACCCCCACAGCGACGATGTTGTGCGAATCGTGAGCAACGGACGAAGCGAGCGCTCCCCTTTTCAGCCCGAACCCCTTTATGAAACCTGTTGCCGGGGGCCTGTCCCGATAGCGGTTCACGACCGCGATTTTCAGGATGTCGGCCCCGGGATCGGAAACGACGAATCCCCTCTCGACTTTGGGCCGGGCAAACGTTCTTCCCGTAATCAGCTGACCGTCAAAGGCCTCGATCAGCTGCAACCTGCCGCCCTTCTCCTTCAGAAGAAAGTCGGAAGGCCTTTTTCTGTCCGTGCTGAAATTATTCAGCGCTTCAGTCTTCACTTTCGGTATGAACGTCTTCCCGTCCGCCGAAACGAGTTTTCCGTTGATGACGGTTTTCAATACCGTAAAGCGCGCAAAGTCGTCGATCACGATAAAATCGGCAAAATCGCCTGTTTGGAGGAGTCCCAATTCCAGACCATAGTGCAGCACGGGGTTCATGCAGGCGCACCTCAGCACTTTCATGCGGTCGAGGCCCGCAGCGAGGGCCTTTTTCACGAGAGAGTTGATCTGTCCCCCGATCAGATCATGCGGGTGCAGATCGTCGCAGCAGAACATACAGCCCTCGGGATGCTCTTCGATGAGCGGGGCAAGGTCGTCGAAGTTCCGCGCGGCAGAGCCTTCCCTGATCATGATCTTCATTCCGCAGCCCAGTTTTTCTCTCGCCTCTTCCCTGCTGAGGCATTCATGGTCCGTCGATATGCCCGCTTCGACGTATTTTCTCAGGTCATTGCCGCGAAGGCCCGGTGCGTGACCGTCCACTTTCTTGTCGAGGCCTGTTGCGATCCTGACCTTTCCCATCACTTCCGGATCATTTGCGAGGACACCGGGAAAGTTCATCACCTCGCCCAGATACTTTATCTCGTCTCTTTTCAGAAGCTCCTCTGTCTCCCGAAGCCCCAGCGAAGCGCCCGAGGTTTCGAAAGGTGTTGCCGGGACGCAGGAAGGGGCGCTGAAAAAGAACTTGAAGGGCACGGACCGTCCGTTTCTCACCATGAAGTCTACCCCTTCTATCCCGAGGACGTTGGCGATCTCATGAGGATCCGAGACAGCTGCAACTGTGCCGTGGATGCAGGCGATTCGCGCAAATTCCGAGGGCGCGAGCATAGAGCTCTCGATATGGATATGGGAATCGATTAGACCGGGAAGGATATACGTGTCATAAGGGGACTTGTCCCTCCTTATGTTCGTTATCCTGTCGTCGTTTATCTCGAGCGTGCCGGGGTAAATCTCCTCCGTGGCGAGATCAACGATATTCCCCGAGACGGACCGGACTTGCTCCATCATTTCTCCACACGTTCGACTTCTCCCTGCTTTTCCTTTGACAAATCTATCTTGTAAAACTCAGCCTGTTCAGGCAGCGCAAGAGAGATCTTTGTGAGGAAGTCGATCTCCACTCTTGCCTTCCGTATGCTGCACTCAAGCAGGTGTCCCCCTGCCTTCTTATCTTCGGTGAGGAAGTGGAGATGGTATCCGGGTACGTTCAGGCCCTTCATATATTCCGGAAGGCGAAATCCGACAATTGTACCTCTCACAGTATGGAACTCGAAGACAGGCTGGTTCTTCACCACCTCAACGAGAGGAGGGTAGGGTTTTTTCTGTGCGGGAACGCTTCTCGTTTTGACGTAAGAAAAAGTCCCTTCAATTCTTATGGCATAAGGGATGTTCTTCGTAGGCAGTTGGCGGTCGAGATACTCTTCCAGGGCCTTGTAATCCGGCAACGAACCGATTGCCGTGGATTTGTCCGGCTCAAAGAAAGTCACTGCCGCAAAGGGTGTCTTCATGGAGTCGTCCACGGCGTAAGCGACGCCGTCCGCCTTTATCTCATAAAACATTCCATTGAATCCGATCATCTCGCCGTCAAGGGCATCAAATGTCCCTATCCCGGTATCCCCATGTTTTTTCAGCTCGCCGTACGTGAGGGTCCCGTCGTATACTCCTTCAAGCAATGCATTGATCGTGGAGGTCTGGAAAAGAGTGTCCTTAGTTTCTTTGACCTCCGCACAGGCGGAAAGAAGACCCGCAACAAGCAGGACTGCCGCAATGCGCAGAAAAGCTCCCGCGCGCCCCTTTATCGCCAGTCCATTCCTCGCTTTCCGCATCGCCGTTCCCCTCTAGGGCATCCTCGAGACGGTCTCTGTCGCATCAGGAGAGACCCACAGGCAGTCCTTTTCTTCTTTCACCAGATTTCTGAAGGAGAGCACCTTCAAGGCCTTCGTGACCGCTTCCCGTGATGATCCTGTGCGGGCGGCGAGTTCCCGGTGCGTGAGCTTTCTCACCCTGGAAAAGCCGTCTTTTCTTTTCTCCCCCTCTTTCTCCGCCAATTGCTGGAAGAGCCTGAGGAGACGCTGACTCACGTCGAGGAAGGCGATCGATTCCATCATCTCATCGGTCATCCTGAGCCTCCGGACGAGGGCAGAGAGGAGATCTATCGCGATGATCGGGTCCTCCTTCACCGAATGAAGGAATTTCTCCCGTTTTAGCACCGCAAGCAAAGAATCCTCTGCGGCGGTTATGGTCGCAGATCTCGGCCTTCCATCGAGGAGACTCATCTCGCCGAAAAAGTCCCCTTTTTGGAAAGTGGCGAGTATCAGTTCCTGCCCTTCCTCGTTTATAAGGGAGGCCTTGGCAGACCCTTCGATGACGATGTAGAGGTCGGCGCTGTGGTCGGACTGGTGGAAAACCACATCCCCTTTTCCGACGCGGAACAGAGAAAAGTCCTTTATTAAATTGGCCATCTGTCTCTCCGAGAGGGTCGCAAGGAAGGTCAGCCGCTTGAAAAAGCCCTCGAGCAAGCGGCCATCGGATATTTCGGCCTGCTGCTTCATTCCTCTATGATCCATAACCGCTGTCCGGGTTCTTCCAAAGGCTGCGAGAAACCGACCTTTACCGGTTTTCTTTCCGTTTCCGGGGCTTCAAGTTCAAAAAACTCTTCCCTTTCGAATCCGAAGCGGGATGCGACCGGGTTTGAAGGGACCGCAAGGATTCCGAGCATTCCTCCCGCGACTATCAACTTCCCTCCTCTGCTGAAGGTCTCAGTGTCCGCTCTGAAACCGCGCTTCAGCCTAAGAATATTAACAGATTTCGAGAACTGCGTAAAGTGACCGGCCGGAAAGGGAAGAGCGGATTTCATATTTTCTTCAAAGTTAGCTGCTAAAGTAAGCCATGAGGGAAAATATACGACCGGTTCTCCCGGTTCTCCTGATAATTGCTTTGGGCGTTGTTGTCGCCTCTCAGGTCTATGCAGAGACGATCAGCAAGCCGATAATAACTTTCTACGGCGAGCATTGCGAGATTTGCGGAACGTATGGGTATTGCAATCACCAGGTGTCGTATCAGCAGGCTGTGGGCGCGCTCAGGTCGTATTATGGGAAGAAAGGTCTGCGCGTCCTTGTGATCAGACCGAAAGAAAGGTTCATGGAAGCGGACATCTCAAGGAATGGTGTCGTCGTCGACAGAGTCCTGCTCGATCTCAAGACAGGAAGGATCAGATCGATTTACTGAGCTTCCCTGCTTCTGATCCCCTCCCCCTTTTCTAAATCAGCGTAAACGCTTGTCAATACCGGAATTACGTGGGAAGATTACCGTATGAGTGATCTTTCCGATCATCGGGGCAGGCATTCCGTTATCCTTGCTTTAAAACTTCGATGAAGAAAAATTAATCCCAAATTCACAAGTTCTTCATTTTGCAACTGTATAGTACCGGATACTCCGCACTTGTGCGGAGAAAAAGCAGAGAGGTGAGTCAAATGAGGAAAGAGTTAGTCGTCACTTTGGGAACAGTGTTTGTCCTGGGTCTTTTGAAATTCGGTGGGGCGATGTCAAGAAGAAGCCTTGCAGGACTTGATATCGCCTCGTCCGTCTTCAATTACATTCAGTCATAAACAAGGAGAGCACGATGAAAAGAGGAAAGGTATTATTGGCGGTCGCCGGATCCCTGCTGCTGATTCTGACAGGACTTTCGGCCCGAAGCAGCGCAGGCGTTCATGTAAATATCGGGATAAACATCCCCCTGCCGGCGTTAGTGCTTCCTGCTCCCCCTTCTGTTGTAGTGATACCGGGAAGCTACGTGTACTATGCTCCCGACACCGATGTTGACATCTTGTTTTATCACGGATACTGGTATCGTCCTTACGAAGGAGGGTGGTACAGAGCCCGCTCTTACAATGGACGATGGGCTTACCTTCCCTCCTCGGGCGTTCCCCGTGCTTTGATGGGACTGCCGCACGACTACCGCGGCATGTCGCACGGGGGCAGAAGGATAGCCTATGGTCAGCTGACGAGGAACTGGAAGAGATGGGAGAGAGAAAGGTACTGGGACAGTCCCAGGGAAGAAGATCCGATGGGCCGCATGGGACACATGGGGCACATGGGCAGATAGGGGAAACGACGGGTGGGCCACCGATTGATGGTGCAGCGGCGGCGGCATACATGAGCTTGTTTGGGCGGAAGGACCACCCGTCGACAAAAAGTGAGAATGCGGAGAGGAAGAAGAGGTTACGGAAATGAAAGCGATCAGAATGTCACGGAAATTGCTTACTTTGGGGCTCTTGATACTATCAGTTTCCTTTTTCGGGTGTGGCGGAGGAGGAGGCGGGACAACCACTCCGCCCGCTGCCAGTGGGAGCATTAGCGGCATGACTTTCAAGGGACCTGTGGCCGGCGCGACGGTTACGGCATATGCCGTGAATAACGGAGCGAAAGGCGGACAGATAGGGAGCGCGCAAACTGACGGGCAAGGGAATTTCACAATGGCGATAGGTGATTACTCCGGCGCGGTAATGCTTCAGATGACAGGCGGAACTTATATGGATGAGGCAACAGGCACCACGATGCCCATGCAGGCAGGCGACATGATGACTTCGGTTATTCCTTCGATATCTTCCGGGGAAACTGTAAGTGGAATTCGGATGACACCCATGACTTCCATGGCGCAAACAATGGCGCAAGGGATGCCGGGAGGGATGACGGCCGCTAACATCGCAACGGCCAACGCTGCGGTCGGCAATTACTTTATGGTAAATGACATCCTGCACGTAGGCCCGATGGACCCTTTGACACCGGGTGCGGGAAGTGCGGCAGATCAGAACATGAAAGATTATGGGATGGCGATAGCCGCAATGTCACAGTTGGCAAAGGGGACAGGAATGCCTTTTTCGTCCGGTATGGTCACGGCGATGATGAACGACGCATCCGACGGGCACATGAACGGCATGATGGGGAACAGCCAGGTAATGATGGGCGGAGGCATGATGGGGGGGACCGTGATGTCTCCGGGCGCCGGGACAAACGGAATGGCTAATGCTATGCAGGACTTTATTCAATCTCCGATGAATAAGTCCGGTCTTACCGTCCAGGATATGCAGAGTCTGATCAATAAACTCATGACATCCAACGGGGTCATCCAATAGGGGGAACTACGTCGCCGTAGATTAGGTTTAACAGAGGAGGGCAATCCACGCGTGGGATTTGCCCTCTTCTGCTTTACAGTACCTCTTGCTATTTGCCCATCTCTGGGTGGTGTCCTATGCCATACCGGACGTTTGGAGATAAGATAGTACAACGTGCTGCAGTGATGCTGCTTGACGTCTTGTATGGAGAAGACTTTTTCCCCTGAGACGGATAAACGACGCGAGGTATCTGATTTCTTCACAATGTCTTCATTTATTCTCCATAATTTCCTCAAGAACATCTGATAATCTGTGCTAAAGAGCGAGAAAGTGGGCACGGTTTCCCACGGATGAGAGGAGGTGTAATGAAGATGAAGGGAATCGCGATATTGGCGTCGCTTTTGCTTGGCCTTGGCGTCGCAAGTTTTGGTTTCGCGGGGGAGAAGGCCAACTTTGCCATGAACCAGAACGATGTAAAGACCTGTGGGATCCCGAACTGCTGCCCTGCCCAGGTAAAGGGGAAAGAGCAGGTTTCAAAAGGGAAGGCGGAAGCGTCCGAGCAATGGAGTCTGGGATTTCGTGAAAAACTCCAGATAAACGGCATTGACCTGCCGACCGACAGATGAGGGACTGAACGCTGAAGGAAATCTGAAGAGAGGGATAAACTCCACAAGGAGTGAATCCCTCTCCCGGGTATTTACGAGCGGCTATGGGAGTTGGAGTCTTTGTGACACAGAAGGCTGCAATTGTTGCGATGGACTACTTATTGCCGCTCTGATAGAATGTGGAAGAGTTTTTGTTCTGAAGACGTGAGCCTATTTGCCGACTATGCCCACAATCCTCGGCATCGGCATATCCCCTCCGCTTTAGTTACTAAGGGGAACATAAGTAGGATACCTTTGAATGTCACTCCGGCTTGACCGGAGTCTCTCTTAAGAAGGATTCCCGACAAGCGGGAATGACATCCTACTAACGAACGTATTAGTTAAGCGCAACGACTGTTGTCCATATGGCTGACCAGCAGCGCGTCAAGAAAATTGAAAGAAAGAAGACCGGCTGTTCGTGTCCCTCGTCGACCATGGCAGATCGAAGAAGGAAAGGGCGATAAGCCCTCTGGACTATCAGGAGGAAGCGGTTACAATTTCAACCATGTCACATACCGCCCACACGATCAGGAAGCTTACGAAGAAGCCGGCGACACGGAAGTCGCGCGATGATGCTAACCATATTTTACGCAAAGGAGGATAACAATGAAAGAAGTATTCTTAACCGGTTTATTGATATTGGGATTGCTCGTGCCGTATAGTCTTGCTCAAAAAGGCGATACAGGCGGTGTGATGGAAGGCCAGAAGGGCGGTATGGAAAAAGGGCAGATGATGAGCAGGGAAATGTTGCAAAACATGACGGGGATGATGAGTCAGATGGATGAATTACTGGAGAAGATGGCCCATCCCATGGGCCACAGAACGATTACAGAACATCGGACGATGGATGAAATGGGAAGGATTATGCGCGACATGGCCGCCCAGATGAACGAGATGGCGACGCATATGGAGAAGGGAAGTATGGATCAGGCGACGGTCGGGAAGATGCACGAAAAAATGAAGGCCGCAAGGGAATCGATAGAAAAGTTGAGGATGAGGCCTGAGTAGGGAGTGTGCTCTGCACGGTCATGTATCGCAGACACTTCGATCGGAAGAAGTGAAAGAGTGGGTGTTGGGATTCCGGAGCTGGAATATGCCGGCTCTTGAAAGGGGTATGCATCGCGATCGGGCTTCGGCCCAATTCCGCTCTCGTGTCGCATCTCGTGGAATGCAATGACCGTGGAGAAATCATTGTGAATGCTGACTGCTCGACTTTCCGTCAAGGGATATTCGCCGCGGGGGACGTCACAGATGCTTTTGGGAAGAGAATAATCGCAGCCTCCGGCGAGGGCGCCAAAGCAGCGCTTGCGGCGAGGGGGTATCTCTTGCATCTCGGGAAAAAGATCCGAAGCGGACACTGAGCCTCGATATGGCCTTCCTCCCTGCGTGGCTTTTCGAAAGAAGCGGGGCAATTCCCGGGAAGCTTCGATTGCCGGGAATTGCCTCTCAGGTCGTTCCTATTCCGGGGTCGGCTGGAGCGTTGTGATACTGCTCCACGATACGTTTCCTTCCTGACTCTTGCTCTGAGAGTCCTTTGTCAGCGACTCTTTGTGCTGCTCGCAGCAATTGGCGATGCCGCATGTTTTCTGACCGGCATGGTTCGCATGGTTCATGCCGGCCATATCCTCTGAAAAGCTGAGACCGGCAAAGCCAAGGGTGAAAAGGACAGCCGTCACTACGATAAACATTGTTTTCATCTTGTGTCACCTCCTTCCATGGCGAATGTCATGTAATCTGATCACGACATTAGGATATCAAGAATCTATGAAGATACTTTGAAAGTTTTATGAAGAAAGTATGAATTTCTATAGAAAGAGAGTTCGAAACCGCTTGTACATGCGGATGAGGTCCGGCCTCGCATCCGAATCAACACAGGAGCGAAAGATGGTACAATAAACACGTGGTTGGAAGACGCTCAACTCCACAGGCACTGGAGAAACAGAACAAGAAACTCTCCATCCTTTACGATATCGCCCTCACTGTCGGAAAGTCTCTCGATTTAGGAGCGATTCTCGACGACGTTCTCAGAATGATACTCGACTTTATGGGGGTGGATGCAGGAGTCATCTATGTCATAAATGATGTGACCCTGGAGATGATCCCCGTAGCTTTTAAGAATCTCTCCGGAGAAGTCGTGAGGAATCTCTGTGAGAAAAAGGTCAGGGTCGGTGAATGTATGTGCGGCAACATTGCCCAATGCGATCAGGAGGTAATTATCCTTGAGAAGGCATCGGAGGACACGCGGTTTACCAGGGAAGTGCTGAGAAGAGAGGGAATGGAATTTTACGCCGGCCTGCCTTTGAGAGCAAAAGGAAAAGTCGTCGGTGTTTTATGTACCATCACCCACGCCCCGTACTTGCTCGACAGGGAGCTTCTCGATATCCTTCGGGCTGCAACACAGCCCATTGGTCTTGCAATAGAAAATGCACGTATATTCGAAAACATAAGAAGGGAAGCAGAAGTCTCGCTGAGGTACCACGACTTTCAGGGTATCATTGCGAATAGTCCGAGGATGGCGGAAGTCCTCAGGGTGGTCAGGAAGGTGACCGGCGTCACCTCAAGCATCCTTATTTGCGGGGAAAGCGGCACGGGGAAAGAGCTGATCGCCCGGGCCATACATTTCAACAGTTTGAGAAAAGACAAGCCATTTGTTGCGGTGAACTGTGCCGCGATTCCGGAGACGCTCCTGGAGTCGGAACTCTTCGGATACACCAAGGGAGCTTTTACGGGAGCCAACGCCGATAAGATGGGACTTTTTGAGGCGGGGGACGGCGGCACGGTATTCCTCGATGAGGTAGAGGCCATGTCCAAGGGTCTTCAAGTCAAGCTCCTGAGGGCGCTTCAGGACGGAACATTTCTCAAAGTAGGCAGCCCCCGTCCCGTGAGCGTTGACGTAAGGATCATTGCAGCGACGAACCAGGATCTTGAAGAAGCGGTGAAATCGAAGCTCTTCAGGGAAGACCTCTTTTACCGATTGAATGTGATAAAAATCCCTCTTCCTCCGCTCCGGGAGAGAGTCGAGGATATCTCTCTTCTTGTGAGATTTTTCATCAATAAATTCAACAAAAAGATGGGGAAGAATATCAGGAGGGTCTCTGAGGATGCTATGGATGTCCTCATAAACCACGGTTGGCCGGGGAACATCAGGGAGCTTGAGCATGTTATTGAGAGGGCCCTGGTCATTGCGGAAAGCGATGAGCTGACAAGAGAAGACCTCCCGGCGGAGATAACAGGCGCCGACTCCAACAATGCAAAGAGGAATTGGACGCTGGAGAGCATGGAAAGGGAGCATATTCTGAAGGTTCTCAATATTGCTCAAGGCAACAAAAAGAAAGCGTCCGGCCTTCTTGGCCTCGACCCTGCCACCTTATGGAGGAAGTTAAAAAAGTATCAGTTCCTTCTGTGATTGCATTTTGCAATTGACGTCATTCCTCCTTTATCAAGCACTGCAGCCATTTTCGACTTTTGCGATGTTCTGTCCGGCATAACCGGATTGCATTTTGCAAACTGATTATGTGAGTAGAATCGCGCTGTCTGCCGCAAGGTCGGCTGATTCAGGTATCGGGATCATCCTGATAATCCCTTGTAATTTGAAGACATTTAAATAAAAAGACCGAGTTATTTCTCCTCTGTCCTCATAGAGTAGAAATCTTCTGGCAAACAAATTGCTTTAACCGTCGGCAGAAAGAAAAAAACAAATAAGGAGGTAACGACTATGACAGTGGCGACGGCAATTAACGGGCTTGACCCGGAGAAATTGATGAAGGTGGTCGAGACAGTCAAACAGAACTGGGAGGTGGGGCGCACCGTATGGAAGGCATCGACAACCTGGAAGGGCGGCTTTAAGGTCGAGACGTGCTCAAGGGATTTCACTCTCACCGCGGATGAGCCCGAGATGCTCTGCGGGACAAACACCGCGGCCAACCCGGTCGAGATGGTACTTCAGGCATACGGGGCATGTCTTAGCATAGGGTATGCCATGAACGCAGCGGTGAGGGGAATAAAGATCGATGACATCAAGATCGACCTTGAAGGAGAGATAGATCTGCCCGGTTTTCTTGGTCTCGAACCGCCGGAGAAGCTCCACATGGACAGACTCCCCGGATTCAAGAACATCACGGCAAAAGTGAAGATCAAGGCGGATGTCGACGAGAAGAAACTCCGGGAACTCCATAAGCATGTGGTGAGCACATCCCCCGTAGGATTGACGCTCTCAAGACCTGTGAAGATCGATACGGCTTTGGAGGTCCGGTAGCCACGAAGGGAGCCTTCTGCTTTTAGCTCTCGAAAGGGTTGTGAAGTCGGGTCGTAAGGCGGTTCACGTTGCCGCTTCCCGGTATGATAGTTCAGCGTCGCCCTTCGGTCCGAAAAGGGGCGGAGGGCGACGCTGCCGACGAAGGACAGACACCCAATGACGCGTCGACGCCTGCCCAATGTGCGAACGGTTTTCATACTGTAACCATTTCAACCTCTGATCGTCTAAGATGAAAAAGAAAAAATGCGAAAAGAAAAGGAGGAAAATCCTTAAGATGATTACCGGGGACAGCCCTGCCGCACTTTCGTGATCCGCACAAAAATGCTGTGTTTACCGGATAGATTTTCCTGCGTGAGCTTGTTACACTTCAACAAGGAGGTATGGTATGGAAGCGAGGAGGAAGTTGAAAATGGCGCTTTTTCGGGCAGTTTTAGGCTTATTTCTGATTGTGGTTGCCGGTTGTGGAGGAGGAGGGAACGGAAGCGCTGTGGTTGAAGGGGGCGGCAGCACGCCCGGTGTAAGCGGCACGGTGAGCGGTACGGCCGTTAAGGGACCTGTGGCCAATGGCACGGTAACAGCATTTTCGATCAACCCCAACGGGACTATGGGGGGACAAATCGGCACGGGAATGACTGACGCGCAGGGCAGATTCTCTGTTCAGGTGGGTGATTACTCCGGCCCAATGATGCTCCGGATGACCGGAGGGAGTTACATGGATGAGGCCACCGGCATAAGCATGAACATGGGCCAGAATGACAGTTTGACCTCTGTGATTCCCTTCATGACCGCGGGTTCCATGATGAGCGGGATACAGATGACCCCTCTCACCTCAATGGCGCAGAACATGGCGCAGTTTATGGCAGGCGGTATGACGACAACAAATATCATGTCGGCCAACAACGCAATCGCCCAATATTTTTCCGTAAACGACATTCTCTCTACGCCTCCCATGAATCCTTTGCTCCAGAATGCGGGACAAGGGGCCGATCAAAACATGAAGAACTACGGGATGACGATAGCAGCCATGTCCCAGTATGCCGACACGATGGGGATGGCTGATTCCTCGAATATGGTTTCCGCTATGATGAATGATGTGGCGGACGGACATATGGACGGCATGATGGGAAGCACAGGCATTGAAATGGGCGGAGGCATGATGGGAGGCACGACACCTGGTGGCGGCATGAACGGTGGCACGCCTGGCGGAGGCATGATGGATGGAACTACGCCGGGAGGGGGCATGATGGGCGTCAGCAAAGCCGCAGGCGCTGTTACGGGAGGCGGAGGTTTACTGCCTGCTGACGCAGGCACGACCGGATTGGCTGCAGCAATGATGAAATTTATCCAGTCTCCGATGAATAAGTCCGGGGTGACAGTCCAGGATATGGGAGCCCTCATTGATAAACTCAATGCATCCAACGGGACCATCCGGTAAGGACGGATTGAAAAAGGAATGCTTCTGCGAAGGGTGCAAGGGTGGGAAATAAGGTTGTAACCTTATTGATTTCTGTTCGTCTTAATAACGGGAAGTGATGAGCCGAAGAAAGCTCGAAGATCAACAGGAAAGGAGGTGAGACAGATGAGGAACATATCGATGGGATTGATGCTCGTATTTGTATTCGTCCTTGTTGCCGGAACAGCAGCGTTCGGGATGATGGGTGGCGGTCAGATGGGCCCCGGCACCGGCATGGGCTCGGGCTCGGGAACAGGCCACATGGGTCCCGGCACCGGCATGGGCTCGGGCTCAGGAACAGGCCACATGGGTCCCGGCACGGGCATGGGCTCGGGCTCGGGAACAGGCCACATGGGTCCCGGCACGGGCATGGGCTCGGGCTCGGGAACAGGCCACATGGGTCCCGGCACGGGGAACTAAAGCTTCCCGGCGAGACTCTTCAAAACATCTCGCTTTGGAAAGGAATATTCTTCATGGAATATGCCCCGCTTAGCGGCGGGGCATACCATATTCCCGGCTTTCAATGGGTGTCTGAAATCATCCCTCTTCATAATCTCTTCACATAGATTTGTATAATGGACAGTATGCAATTCAAAGGGAAAACGGGACTTTCTCCTGGCCTTTCCTCTCTCGTTGTCGGCTTTTTTCCGGTGGTGCTGTTTGCCGGTATTCTCATCGCCGGCTGCAGCGTGAAATATGCCGGACCTGAGCGCGTCGAGGACGGTGTAAGATTCGCCTTGGAAGCAAAGGATGCAAAAAAGGTCGCCATTGCCGGGAGTTTCAATCAATGGGACCCCGAAAAAGATGTCCTTTCAGGACCCGATAGCGATGGCATGTGGCAAATAACAATCCCCCTCCCTGAAGGCCGTTATGAATATCTCTTTCTGATCGATGGAGCAAAATGGGTGTTGGACCCTACGGTACCCTTTGTGGATGACGGACTGGGGGGGAAGAACTCGGTAGTTTCGATCAAACAGTGATGTTTCAGGGTGTAACTTTTTCGCGTAATCACTCGTCTCATCGAGAGAATGGGCAATAATGCAGGCAGAAGAATATTCTCTTATCGAGCAGTGCAGGGGCGGCAATTCAGAGGCATATGCCATTCTTGTCGAAAGGTATCAGGAAATGGTATATAATGTCGCATGCAGGATGATCGGGGACAGGGATGCTGCTCATGACATCTCGCAGGAGAGCTTTCTTTCTGCATACGACGGTCTGAAAAGATTCAGAAGCGATTCTAAATTCTCCACATGGCTTTACCGCATTACCGTCAACAAATGCAGAGATTATCTGAGAGGCAGAAAGCCCGACGTCCTGTTGGATGAGGTGTCGGAAATCCTTCCCTCGAAAGCGCCTGATCCTCAAGATTTGTTGTATCGGAAACAGTTAGGTCAGACCCTGCAGACTGCCCTTGGGGCGTTGCCCGAAGATTACCGGGAGGTAATTGTCCTGAAGCACATCGGAGGGCTGGATTATAAGGAAATGGAATCGATATTGGGCGTGAGTGCGAATGCCCTCAAGGTTCGCACGTACAGAGCGAGGGAAATGCTCAAGAAATTCCTGCTTGAGGCGGGCGTCTCGAATGGATAAAGAAACACAGCTCATCCACGAACTTCTGGACGGAGAATTGTCCCCTGAAGAGAGGAGGGATCTTCTCGACCGGGTGAATTCCGCCCCCCTCTTGAAAGGAGAGTTCGATGACCTGCGCAGCGTTGTCGACATGGTGGAGTCGGCCGAAAGACTGGCCGTCCCTCCGGAGTTTACCTCTCAGGTGATGAAGAGATTGCCTTCTCCCAAGGTCTCTTTCAGAAAGAGAGTCTCAAGTTTCTTCCTTGGGGCAAGGGTCTTGAGATGGAATCTGGCGTCGGCTTTGGCGGCACTGTGCCTCGTGGTGATCGCGGCAGGAGCGTTTTTCGAAATGCAGAAGAAGGGTGAGATCGTTTCACACCGGGCTTCTCTCGATAAAGCGACAAGAACAGTGGTCATAAGCTTTTATGCGCCCAAGGCAGGAAAAGTCTCTTTGGCGGGAGATTTCAATAAGTGGAGTATAGAAAAGGGTTTGATGAAAAAAGAGAGCAACGGCATCTGGACGTTGGAGATTCCCTTAGAGCCGGGAACATATCATTACATGTTTGTCGTGAATGGAGAAGCCTGGGTGACGGACCCGAATGCCGAGTTGTCCTATGATGATGGCTTTGGGAACAAGAATTCGGTGCTGAGGGTCAGTTTATGAAAATGAGCGCTTCAAGGACATTCCTTTTGGTCTTGATGACAGTCAGTTTCGTCATGATCAGCAGGGCCTCCATGGCAGGAACCGGCGGAAAAGATTTTGAAGAGATAAAGGTTTCGATTGAGAAGGCGCCGTTGTCTCAGGAAGAAAAGGCGGGCCTTCTGAAGAGGGCCTCTGATGCGGTGAACGCGGGGCTCCCGTCGGCAGATGTGGCGGTGATCGTGAAAAGAGGCCTCGCGAGAGGCATGGAGAGCAAAACGATAGAAGAGTTCATCGCTATTCCTGCCAGTGCACGGGAACGGAATCTCCCTGTCAGGCCGGTGCTTGACAGAGTGCAACAGGGCCTTTCGAAGGGAGTCCCCCCGGAAAAGATATCTGCTTTCAGCCGGCGCCTGGTCGAAAAGCTTGCTATGGCGGAGAAAATCGTATACCGCATTGAGAAAAGCGGCATAAAGGCGGACAAGAGATCATACAGGGAGGAGGGCACGCAAACCGTCGCCAGGGCCCTCGAAAGAGCGATCCCGGAAGATACGATCACAAAGATGGGATTGAAGGCCGCCAGGAAGCGAGCATCGTTCACGACCTTCAATGCGTCGATCAATACCATGGCTACGTTTGTCGAGATGGGGATGCCCCTGGAGCGCGCATCGAAATTGATCGACAAGGCAATAGACAAAGGTTATTCCGAAAAGGAGATGCTGATCATGGAACGGGGAATGGCGCATGAAATGAAGGATGGCATGAAGATGGAAGATATCGTGAATGGAATGGATTCGATGATGAACAACGGCACTATGGGGTCATGGAGCAAGGGAATGGGTGGTGGCCCGATGCAGGGAAGCGGTTTTGGAATGGGAAGCGGCTCGACATTTCATACTATGCCCGGAATGGGAACGCATCACGGCGCAGGCGGAGGAGGAATGGGCACACCATGCCGTTAATGAGGTGCATGACCGTATTTCCGGCGGCCGCATGATTGTGGGGTTCGGGCGGCTGTCAAATCCTATAGTCTCCTGTCTTGTATTTGTAGTGACATTTTTCATTGTTCCCGCAAATGCGATGAGCGCATTACTTCTGGACATTGATTTCAGAGGGGTGTACGAAGACAACATAACCGCTTCAGCGGCGGACATCGGCAGGAAGGGAGATTTTTATACCATCCTCTCGGCCTCGGGAGGGGGATATACCGAGGTTGGGCAGGGCACCTATCTGTTCATAAGAGGCGATGCGGCAGGCTATCTCTACCGGAAAAACAGCGACCTCAATGCCGTGATCATCGGCGCAAGAGCCGGCATTCACAGGAAATTCAGTGACGTGGTGTCGGCCGAAGTTGCTCTGGGAGGGGCGAGAAAGGAATACAAGGAGACAGGCCGCAGCAGCAGCGCGCTGGGGGGCAGCTTCGAAGTGAGACAACAGCTCACATCAAGGTTCTGGATAAAAGAAGGGTATGCATACGAGAACAACAACGCCAGCTCCGATATCTTCAGCTATCAGGGTCATTTACTGGGTCTTTGGACCGGCTATCTGGTTGCTCCGAAGACAATGATTAATCTCGGCTACAGTTACCTTTATCGCAAATATGAAGAACCGGCTGACTTTCGAAACAGGTTTCACACCATTTCCGCGGCCATCGCAAGGGAGGTGGCAAGAAAGGTGTACGCGTACGCCGGGTATTCCCGCCAATATAACGGTTCGAACATCCCTGACACGGCCAATACGAACAACATCTATACGCTGGGAATAAGTTACAGCTACTAGCCTGTCCTGACAGGCGGTCATTTGGCGACTTGGTTTAATTCTCTGATAACCGGCGGTCCGGTTTCTCACTTTTTCATTGCCCCGAAACGTCATAAGAGAAAGGCTCTAAACAAGGTTCGTCGGGAAATCACCCCGCCTTTATAAAAATCCGCTCTGTCGGGTTTGTTACCCTTTTTTGCGTCCGATCGTCTAAACATTAAAGGAGTTTCTCATGTGAAGATGACGGTGATCGGAGTCAGTCTTTCATTACTGTTCGGGACATTCATCGCATTGTCACTTGTCATGTCCTGTGCCGGTGTTTATTGGGAAGAACGCCGATGTTGAGATTTCAAAGAGAAGCAGCAGATCGTATTGGAGAAGATTTCTTACTGGAAAGGCAGAATCTTACCGGGAGCGAAGGCATTCCCTCCACGAGAGAAAGACCGGACGCTTTTGTTGCGGTCTGCGCCTGGTGCAAAAGGATACGCGACGCCAAGGGCTCCTGGGTTCTCCCGGAACTTTACGAAGAAGTCCCGGGAGAATGGGCTACCCACGGCATATGTCCTGCATGTGTGGAGCGGTTCTTGCCGATTGTCGAGTGAAGTGCTCCTCATCGTTACCAAAGTTGTCGAAATAATAGAGACATGCTTTTCTATTGTCTGTCATGCCCGTCCCGCCAGGGCGGATTAGTCGGGCATCCGACGGGTTCAAAACTCCCTGGATTCCCGCCCGACACACTGCGGGAATGACGGAAAGGGGATTTTGCCAAACAGGAGATGTCCATTCAATTGAAGGGACCCTTTGTATGTTTCGGAAGGAATACTTCAGAGCCAAAAAATATCCGAAAGAAGAGGCGGCCAGCTAGTGTTGAGAATCGTTGTATTCTTTTTCATTATTCTTGCAACGGGAATCGGAAACGACACTTTCGCGATTGCTTCCGGGGAGAGAGACGGCAAAATGACGTGCTCGGGAGGAGGCAGCACATGTAGGTTCTGTGCGCAGAGTGGCCCAGGCGATCATCACTCCTGTATGGGGAGCCAGGCAACGAGGAGCTGTGAACACTGTATGGCGCTCATGAAGGCGCCGAACTCTCAGTTGTCCCTGCGTACTATCGCCCGGGCGAGGGACCTACAGATTGGGACCGCCGTCGCAGCTAAACCGATGATGAATGACGCACTTTACAATGTTACACTCGCACGCGAATTCGGCATCCTCACTCCAAAGGATGCGATGAAATTCGGGGCAGTGCACCAGTGCAGATATCATTATGACTTCAGCGAGGCCGATGCAATCGTTGCGCCGGCTGAGGCCAATGGGTCGCAGGTGCGAGGCCACACACTGGTATGGGAACCGGTTTCTTCCATTTCAGAGCAATTGCCTTTTGACCGCCTGCCCTTCTGGTTGACGGCGCAGGGATGGAAGCGCGATGAGTTGATCAGTGTCCTTCGGGAACACATCAGGACAGTGGTGGGTCGCTATCGCGGCCGGATTGCCGCCTGGGACGTGGTGAACGAAGCTATCGATGAAGACGGGTCCTTGAAGAAGAATATCTGGATGCGGCATATCGGGCCGGGATATATTGAGCTGGCCTTTCGGTGGGCGCACGAGGCAGATCCGGACGCAAAGCTCTTCTACAACGATTACAATGCCGAAGGGCAGGGGGGAAAATCCGATGCGGTCTATGCATTGGTGCGGGACCTTGTGCGACGCGGCGTACCCATACACGGCGTAGGCATGCAGCTCCACGTGAGCCTGGATAGCTATCCTGATCCCGGGGCTGTCGCCGTCAATATAAGGCGTCTTTCAGCGCTCGGACTGGAGGTGCACATCACTGAGATGGATGTGAGAATAGACGGCCTGCCGACGGAGGAAAAGCTTTCGAGACAGGCCGGCATTTATCGCGGCATGCTGGCGGCATGCCTGTCCGCGCCAGGCTGCAAGGCTTTCGTTATCTGGGGTTTCACCGACCGTTATTCTTGGATTCCAGAGTACTTTTCGGGGGCGGATAGCGCCCTCATCTTCGACCGTTCGTATCGCCCGAAGCTCGCATATAAGTCTCTGAAGGACGAGCTGTCAACGTCCGATGCGCGGAAGACCCCGGAAAAGGTCCCCTGCGAGTTGTGCGGAAGGAAATGACTCCTGGCATATAACTTTCGGCCCCTGTTCCCTCAGTTTTTCCTCTCTGTCTTACTTAACCGGGCCTCGAGCTGCCCGGCGACGTCTATCATCAGCGCTTTACCCTTGGCGGTGTAATCGGCAGTCTTAATCTCGGTGAGCTCTTTTAAGGCTTTTACGACGGCATCTATTCTTTTTGCCTCTTCCAGTATGACGGCAGAGCAGAGGATATCCTTCTCAGGGGCCGTCCGTTTGCACCGTCCGGCCATGCCGCCTATTATAGTATTTGCGTTCAGCAAATAATGGGACAGTGTGACCATGAGCCTGTGCAGAGTTTCGACGGCTATCTTCTTTTGCTCCAATTTCTTTTTTTCTCAATCAAAATGCCGATCAACAGGCCGATAACGCCGTTAAAGAAGGCAAAAGAAACGGCCATAGGGAGCATCGGGGAGGTGAAGGTAGTCCGGACAACGGGAAAGAGGTCTTTCCAATAAAAATGAGTTTCTGCGGCGCCGTGACCCTCCAGATTCGTCATCGAATATACGAACATGGCGTACGGATGAAACAGGAGGAACCCGACAAAAACTCCCGCGAGGAGAAAGGTAATCTGAGTGTGATATCGCTTAAACATCGTTCTTGGCGAAGGCGCCATCACGTGGATAATCTTTGAATTCTCTTTTCCGCAAGGAACGTCCTCGCGGCAGCATCTCCATCTCTTCCCGCTGCCACCGGGCTTCAGAGCGAAGCGATTTTTGCTATCTCTACAGTCTGTATGCAATTGTAACACAAGATTGTGAAGACAATTTGAAATAGTTCTTCCCCGGAAAGGTCCAGGCCGGAAGTGTCGCGAGGAACGACAGGTAGATGCCTGTGCTCGGCGGACCCATGAGAAATATTTCACAAAACGATTACAGAACGCCGGAAGACGGATGAAATGAGAAGGGTAACGAACTGCCGGTACGCAGGGAGAAGGGCAGTATGGATCAGGTTACGGAAAAGCACCTCCGTAAGGTGATAAATTTCTGTTGATAGTTTTATATACTAAATTTTATATTGTAAAGAAAAAAGAGCTCTTTATTCAGGGCCGGGCGATTCTGATAAAGGAATGCACAGGGCGAGGGAAAGATTAAGGAGGATGAGCATGCTTAAGAAAATGACGGTTGTTGTGGTTGCAGTGGTGGGCGTAATCGGGGTAAACGGCCTTTCTTTTTCTGCACTGAGCGGTGAAGAAAGAAGACTTGAGAAAAGTTACTTGCAGACGGCGCACGCGGAACACGAGAAAGAGGCCGGCGCAGAGAAAGCAAAGGCCTCTCCGGAAGGGAACAAAGCAGAGGAGGCAGGGAACTCGATATGTCCGGTAAGTGGCGAGGGGATTGATGAAAAGACAAAGGTGACATACGAATACAAGGGAAAGATCTACGCCTTTTGTTGCACAGACTGCCTTGAAGAATTCAAGAAAGACCCTGAGAAATATATCGAGAAAATGGAAAAGGGAAGATCCAACATTGGTTCGCAGGAACAGGCGCCGGAGAAAGGACACCATAGTCATTGAGGGAGGCTTATCCGGGGCACTTGAGGTAAGCCGGGCCGCCTAGTTTCCGTGTCGGGCGGCGTTGGGGGTGAGCCTGATCAGCTCTCTTTAAGTATCTCCTTGAGAGAATCCGTCTTCGCTTGTATTGTCTCAATCCTTTTTTCCGCCAGGTGCATCCTTTGCTGAAGCACCGGTATTTTTCCTCTGGATACATTTCCTCTCTGCATAAGGTGAGACATGTACATCATCTGAATGGACAGGGTTCTGATCACTTTTGAACGGAAGAGATGAGAATAACTTATGTAACCTTTTCAAGTCAGCTTCGTCAAAACAAAGAAAGCAGCGATAGCGGGAGGGAGTTTTTTCCATGACGCGTTGTTATGAACAGGTCATCGGCAGGAGTCAGGTGCTGAAGGTCCTTTTGGGCAGAGCAACGAAAGCGAGGACAGCTACCAGGGAGATCATGCTCTGCGAAGAGATAACTTTCTGCGTCGAAGGCAAAAGGATGACCTACGGGGCCGGAGATGTCCTGGAGGTGGCCGAGCGCGTGTCGGACGAATTGAAGAGAAGAGGGGAAAGGATACTGGTGTGGGCTTAGACATCCCGGGTGTAAAGGGTTGCCTTTTCTCTTCGTTTTGGAATGGTTTTGTGCCGGTTAACCCGGCTGAAAGGTGTACGTAATGCTAAGGGTACTCCTGGCGGATGACTCTAAGATTATGCGGGAATGTCTCCGAACACTGCTCGATAGGCACCCTGAAATCAAAGTCATATCCGAGGCAGAGGATGGAAGGGTGGCGGTACGATTGGTCAAGGAGCTATTCCCTGACATCGTCATTATGGGTACCACAATGCCTGACTTGAACGGGATCGAGACCATCCGGCAGATAGTTGCCGAACTTCCAGGCATCAGGGTTATTGCGCTGTCAATGTACTCGGACCGGCGCTTTGTCTCCGAAGTGTTCAAGGCGGGAGCATCAGCTTTCCTGCTTAAGGACTGTATCTACGAGGATCTCGTGCCCGCTATTTCCGGCGTGGCCGCTTTCGGAACTTACCTGAGCCCCGATATATCGGACGATATCTGATTGTTTCGCTAGCCGCGGCGCTCTTCCAATGATCGAAATTGAATAAAATGAAAAAGTGCTGGAAAAATTCATAATTTATTCAAATTGTTACTATAAGCTATTTTTATAATTTGAGGGAGGTGACGAGATGAAACGACAGTACATCGGCTTCACGGCGCTATGCCTGTCGTTGCTTTTCTTCGCGGCGGCCATGGAAGCGGCGCAGAAGGGAGCGACAGGCCGGAAAGACGAATCACTGAGGAGAGGCGAAAACGGAGCCACCTTGGATCCAAGGATGTTAGGAGATCCCCGTGCGAAAGAGGCGTACGCAATAGCGAAGGAGATCCCCTGGGTGCTCGACAGTATCTACTGCTTTTGTCAATGTGAGGAGTCGCCGGTTTTCAGACACAAGAGTCTCCTCAGTTGTTACGTTGACAAGCATGCAGCGATGTGAGATATTTGTCAGGGGGAGGCCCGGAGGGCCTTCGAGCTGTACAAAAAAGGCTATCCTGTGAAAAAAATCCGGGAGATGGTCGAAAAAGAATATAAACGCTAGAGTAAAAACGAAAAGGAGGATAACATGAAAAGGGTTGCTATAGTTACTTTGGTGATGCTCCTGGTCGCAGGTATCGCTTACGCAAGGGACTATGAGGTTACCAAGAAGGCAGGCGAATATAATGTGGCGGTGAAGATCGACAAGAACCCACCGATTGTTGGCGATAACAACGTGAGCATCGAGGTGACCGACGGTTCAGGTCATCACGCCAAGGATGCGAAAGTGGTTTTGGAATACAGCATGCCTCCAATGCCCGGAATGCCTGCGGCCAACTATAAGGCGAATGCTGAATTAAAAGGGGATGGATATAGGGCTACTATGAAGCCGTCCATGGCCGGTTCCTGGAACATAGCGGTGAAAGTTACAAGGGCAGGCAAGACTTCCACTGCGAAATTCACGGTAGATGTGAAATAGAACTATGATATGGAGATACGGAGTGTCGGGGTCGCGGGGAGGGGAGATCACTCTTTTTGGGCGTTTTGCCGCCACACCGTTTCTCCGCTTCATTGTTCTCTGCTCTGTTTTATTTGCGGCGAGCACTGTGTATGCCGAAGATCTGGACCTTCAGGCGCTGATCAATGAGGCGCTGCAAAAGAGTCCTGAAATCCTCGCTTCTCAGTATAAGGTTTCTGCCTCGCAATATAGAATCCCCCAGGCAAAGAGCCTTCCAGATCCAATGTTCATGTTCGGATATCAGAACGAAGGATGGAAGGAGTACTCCTATGGGAAGATGCAGATGGCCCAGTGGATGTTCAGTGCTTCCCAGATGTTCCCTTTCCCGGGAAAACTTTCCACAAAAGGCGAGATGGCTGCAAAGGAGTCAGAGAGCCTGGGCGCCTCTTATCAGTCCTTGAAACTAAAGGTAACTGCAAAGGTCAAGGAGCTTTACTATGATCTCTTTTTTGCATACAAGGATATCGACATCCTCAAGGATACAACTGCTCTCTTTTCGAGGATAGAAGATGCCGCCATAGCGAGATACTCCTCCGGCATGGGTCCCCAGCAGGAGGTGTTGATGGCCCAGACAGAGAAATATATGCTTCTCGAGAAGGAAGAAATGCAGAGGCAGAAGATCCAGTCCTTTGAGGCGATGCTTAACACCACGATCGGAAGGGATGTCAATTCCCCCCTCGGAAGACCTGTAGAGCCGTCATATATGCCATATGGACGCACTATGGAAGAACTGGTCAATATCGCCTACGAGAATTCGCCTGAAATAAAAGCGAGAGAGAGGATGATCGGGGCTGCTGAGGCAAAGGTGAAGATGGCTGAACTGGAATATTATCCTGATTTCACTGTCAATGCGGGCTACTTCAACAGGGGTGGCGGGCAGTTTGAGGATATGTGGAGCCTTACAACTGCAATCAATATCCCGATCTTTTACAAGACCAAACAGAGGCAGGCGGTGAATGAGGCAAGGGCTTCCCTGTCAGAGACGAGGAATGAGCTTGAATCGACTAAATTGATGCTCTCTTCCAATATAAGAGACAATTATTCCATGCTCAAGACGGCAGAGATTTTGATGGATTTGTACAAGAAGGGATTGATCCCGAAGACCTATCAGGATTTTGAATTAGCCATTGCCGGCTATGTTACGGGGAAGATCGAGGCGATAACCGTGATAAACAGGCTTAAGGCGCTTCTCGACTTCGAGACCTTGTACTGGAAGCAATTTGTCGAGAGGGAAAAGGCAGTAGCAAGAATTGAAGCAGTGACAGGAATTCAGGATTCTCGATTGGGAGGCAAATAAACATGAAGAAAAGAAACTTCATCGTTATACTCGTTGTCGGATTCGTTAGCCTCGCCGGAATTTTATTTTATCTTTCGAGATCGGGTTTCGTAAATAGGCTTCCGGGAAAGGAACCAACGACCCAACAGCCTGCTGCCGATCCTGGACGTGGCGAAATGCCTGGAATGCCCGGCATGTCACAACCCCAGCCTCCGGGGGAGCAGACGAAAGCGCAACCAAAGGAACAAGAAAGTGCTGAAGAAGCACCTACAGTAGAAATTCCTCTCGAAAAGCAGCAGTTGATCGGCGTCAAGACCGTGGAAGTGGCAGTAAGACCCCTCCACAAAATCGTCAGGACGGTGGGGCGCATCGAATATGACGAAAAGAGGCTTGCCACGGTAAACACAAAATTCGAGGGATGGATTGAAAAACTGTATGTGGATTACACGGGATTGTATGTAAAGGAAGGGGCGCCCCTTGCCGAGTTTTACAGCCCGGAGCTTTATGCGACGCAGCAGGAGTTCATAAATGTCCTGAGATGGGCAAAGAAAAGCAATACGCCCCCTGGCAAGGGGGGGAATGAAAAGGGGGTGAGTCCTTCCGTTTCCGATATGCTCTCGAATGATGCCGATAGGATAGTGGAGGCGGCACGGCAGCGGCTGAAACTTTGGGATATATCCGACGAGGAGATCAAAAGGGTAGAGGAGACCGGCAAACCCATACGAACGCTCACCATATACAGCCCGGTGAACGGCTATGTCGTGCAAAAGATGGTATTTAAGGGAACGCGCGTAATGCCCGGAGAAAAGCTCTTTGACGTTGCCGATCTCTCTACAATCTGGATCATTGCTGATATTTATGAATATGAATTACCTTTAATAAAGACCGGTGAGACGGCAAAGATCAGTCTCAGTTATTTTCCGGGCAGGGAGTTTACATCGCGGATTGATTATGTCTATCCCACGCTTTCCGGCGAAACAAGGACCGCTAAGGTGAGATTTTCCATTCCCAATCCGGGCGGACAGCTCAAACCCCAGATGTTCACCGATGTCGAACTGAAGATCAATATGGGCAGGAGGCTCGCCATTCCGGAAGATGCGGTCATAGATACGGGAATGAGACAAATCGTCTATGTTGACAAGGGTGAGGGATATTTCGAGCCGAGGGAGGTGACCCTCGGGCTACGGGCCGAAGGGCTGGTCGAGGTCCTGAAGGGTCTTAAGGAGAAAGAGAAGATCGCTTCTGCGGCCAACTTCCTTATTGACTCGGAGGCAAAACTGAAGGGGGTTGTCAAGTAAGTGATCGCGAAGATCATTGAATACAGCGCCAGGAACAAGTTCATTATCTTCCTTTTTGTCTTTTTCTTATGCATTTGGGGATATCTATCGCTGAAAAACACCCCCCTCGACGCGTTGCCCGATCTGAGCGACCCACAGGTGATCGTCTTCACCGAATGGACTGGGAGAAGTCCTGACCTTGTTGAAGACCAGATTACTTATCCCATCTCTGCCACATTACTTGCAGCTCCGAGGGTCAAGGCGGTGCGAGGCTTTTCTTATCTGGGAAGTTCCTTCATCTACGTGATCTTCGAAGAGGGGACCGATATCTACTGGGCCAGGAGCAGGGTGCTCGAATATCTCCAGGCCGTGAAGAATAAGATCCCCGCGGAAGTCAACCCTGTGCTGGGACCTGATGCGACGGGAGTAGGGTGGGGTTTTTCTTATGCGGTAGTCGATGAATCGGGCCAGTATGATCTTTCCCAACTTCGCACGGTGCAGGATTACAACCTAAAGCTTGCCCTGGAGAGCGTTCCGGGGGTCTCGCAGGTGGCGAGTATCGGCGGGTTTGTAAAACAGTATCAGATAACGATAGACCCGAACCGCCTTCTCGCGTATAACCTTCCTCTTATGAAGGTGATGGAAGCGGTGAAAAAGAGCAATAAGGACGTAGAGGGAAGGGTGCTCGAATTCTCGGGTGTCGAATACATGCTGAGAGGCCGGGGGTATATAAGAAGCGTTAAGGACATCGAGGACATTGCCGTAGGGACCAATGGCGCCGGGACGCCGATCTTTCTGAAGGATGTTGCCAATGTACAACTCGGGCCCGAGATACGGAGGGGTATCGCGGAACTCGACGGCAAGGGAGAAGTGGCCGGGGGCATCGTAGTTATCAGATTCGGCGAGAATGTCCTGAACGTTATTGATAGGGTAAAGGAGAAGATCAGGAATGATATCGAGCCGAGCCTGCCCAAGGGGATGAAGGTTGTCGTCACCTATGACAGGTCTGACCTGATACACCGTTCCATCGATACGCTCAGGGAAGAGATTATAAAGCTATCCATAGCTGTGAGCGTGGTCTGCATTGTATTTCTGTTTCATCTTCCAAGTGCCCTGGTGGTCATCCTGACGCTCCCTGTAGCGATCATTATCTCATTCATACTTATGTACTACCTCAAGGTCACTTCGAACATCATGAGTCTGAGCGGCATTGCAATCGCCATAGGAGCGATGGTGGATGCGTCGATCATCATGGTCGAGAATGCTCATAAAAAGCTGCAAGACTGGTATTGTCTTGCGGATGCAAAGCGATGTCCGAGGATAGAGGTGATCATCGACGCGGCGAAGGAAGTCGGTCCGTCTCTTTTCTTTGCCCTCCTCGTGATAACAGTCGGGTTCCTTCCTGTCTTCACCCTCCAGGCACAGGCAGGGAGACTCTTCAAGCCGCTGGCGTACACAAAGACCTTTGCCATGCTTTTCTCATCTCTTCTAGCCATAACCCTGACGCCTGTCTTGATGACCCTCTTCATCCGGGGCAAAATAAGACCTGAAGAAAAGAATCCCGTAGGCATCCTCCTTCACAAAGTTTACGAGCCCTTTGTTAAACTTGCCCTAAGGTTCAGAAAGTCAGTTATCGTACTGGCAATAATAGCCCTGGCAGTTACCACCTATCCGTTTATCAAACTCGGCTCTGAATTCATGCCCCCCCTTTACGAGGGGACACTCCTCTACATGCCCGTCACGGTGCCGCCTCCTTCGATCTCTGTGGTGACGGATCTCCTTCAGATGCAGGACAAGATATTGAAGAAGATACCCGAGGTTGCGCAGGTCTTCGGAAAGGCAGGCAGAGCTGAGACCGCTACGGACCCGGCGCCGCTGGAGATGTTCGAGACTGTGGTGAATCTCAAGCCCGAAAAGGAGTGGAGGAAGGGTATGGACGTGGAGAAGCTCAAGAACGAGATGAATGATGCCTTGCAGATCCCGGGTGTTGCGAACTCCTTTACGATGCCCATTAAGGCAAGGACCGATATGCTCTCGACCGGCATAAGGACTCCCGTGGGCGTCAAGGTTCTGGGTCCGAAGATCGAAGAGATCGAGAGGATAGGCTTCGAAATAGAGGACGCTGTAAAAGATATTCGGGGCACGAGAAGCGCCTATGCGGAAAGAGTGACGACGGGTTATTTCCTTGATTTCAAGATCAAACGTGAAGAGGTGGCACGCTATGGTTTGACCGTAGATGATGTTCAGGAGGTAATACAGTCCGCCCTCGGAGGGATGAACCTCACTACGACCGTGGAGGGCAGGGAAAGGTATCCCGTCAATGTAAGATATGCGAGGGAGTTACGTGACACCATCGCCAGGCTAAAGAGGGTTCTCATACCCGTGATGGGAATGGCCGCAGCCCAGCCTGTTTCAGGAATGCCTTTGCAGGCCGGAGCCGGCCCCATGAGCGGAGGAGGTACCGCCTACTCCCTGCTTCCTTCATCTATTGGTTCGGCTCAGGTTCCCCTTGGCGAGCTTGTAGAAATAAAGATTGTTAGGGGCCCGACAGCCATTAAGAGCGAGGCCGGCCTGCTCGCATCTTATGTATTTATTGACTTTACTGGAAGGGACGTGGGGGGATATGTGGATGAGGCAAAAAAGAGGGTTTCCGCGCTGAAGATCCCTGCCGGGTACCGCCTTGAGTGGAGCGGTGAGTATGAATACCTTGTGAAGACCCAGGAAAGGCTGAAAGTCGTTATCCCTCTAACCGTACTCATTATCTTTGTTCTTATCTACTTCAACACGAAGTCCATCCCTGAGACACTGATAGTCCTTTCCGCCCTCCCGTTTTCTCTTGTGGGCTCATTCTGGTATCTTTATATTCTCGGTTACAACATGAGCATTGCCGTCTGGGTTGGGATAATTGCCCTTGCAGGACTGGCTGCCGAAACCGGGGTCGTGATGCTCCTTTATCTTGATCTTGCCTACAAACAGTGGAAAAATGAAGGACGTTTGAACAGTATTGATGACCTCCGGGATGCGGTGATGTATGGTGCAGTGAAAAGGTTGCGACCGAAGATGATGACCGTCAGCGTCATCCTCGCCGGTCTCGTGCCCGTCATGTTCAGCACCGGCGCAGGCTCCGATGTTATGCAGAGGATTGCCGCGCCGATGATTGGCGGTGTAATCACCTCTACCATTCTGACGCTGGTAATCTACCCCGCTATTTATATGCTCTGGAAGGGCAGGGGACTGAAAAACCGGGCGCAGGGAGAAGAGGCTGATGCATAAGATGGTTGTCGCCGTTCTCGAGCATGAGCTGGCCTTTCAGAGGTGGTCTGAACGGCTGGTCTGCTGTAAGCTTCTTTTGCCCGATGGCCCAACGGAACAACGCCTGCGGGAGCGCCGATAAAAGAGAGACTTTTGACCTTTAGACTGATACCTGCGTGAGGACGGCATTTATTCTCGCTTCGCTCCGAGGCACCGGGCCTCTGCACCTGAAAGATGATACGGCCGCTGAAATCGTTCGAACGCATCCCCACCCAGAGTCGATGGTGGATTCGGGTGGTCCCCTGCCTTGACATTCGCCCATGCATTCGTGATACTTTGAGTAGAGATGAAACCGGGTTGCCTTCACCGAGACTTGCCGCTGATCCAGGACGCCGACCTGAACGGGAAAATTGTCCTGGTTCGGTTCGACCATAATGTGGTGAAAGGCGGGGAGATACGCGACCCATACCGGATCGACCGCACCCTCGGCACGCTTTTCCATATCGTCGAACGGGGAGGCAGGCCGATCATGATGACCCATATCGGAAGGCCGAAGGACAAGAAGACGGGAAAGATCAGCTGCAGACAGGAGGAGTCCGTCGAGGCGATTGTCCGGTATCTGGAGCAGAAGCTCCATACGAAATTCCATATCCCGAGGTTTGCTGCAGACCCTGAAAAGGGCATCACCGGGATCGATACCTCAATCAACCTGGCGATTCGGGAGTTGAGGGAAAGGAAGATCGGAGGCATCTATCTTCCGAACACGCGGTGGTTCGCGGGCGAGGAGGCAGGGGGGGAACCGAGGGAAACGTTCAGCCTTCAGCTTGCGGGACTGGCCGATATTTACGTGAACGACGCCTTCGGCTCCTGGCAGGCCCACGCTTCCACCTATAACATTACCCGCTATCTTCCCTCCTGCGCGGGCTTTCTCATGCAGCAGGAGATCATGAATCTGAGCAGCGTGCTGAACCCGGCGCGGCCTTTCGTCGCGGTGGTGGCGGGCGCAAAGTACGACACGAAAATAAGGCCTCTCTACGCGATTTACGAGAAAGTGGACCGTCTGATCCTCGGCGGGGTAATCTATAATACGTACCTCTGTGCAAAATATGACATAAGGATCAAAGGCGTCAGCGCAGAAGATATCGTCCTCGCAAAAGAGCTTGTCGAAAAGGACGCAGGGCACAAGAAGATCGTGGAGCTTCCCTGCATCGTCGAATCGGATACGATCGAAGGAAAGATGGAGGGCGGGTACAGGACCATATGCGTGAAAGACTTCAGACCGGGCAGTTCTTACGGATATATCCTCGACATCGACCCCAGTTCTTTCGAAGACCCCGAGGTTGCGGAGGCGATCGGCGGCGCAGAGACGATATTCGTGAATGCGGTGATGGGATATACGCCACATTTTAGCGCGGGTTCCCAGGCCCTCGACCATACGATCGACAGCAACAGGCATGGGATGAAGATGTACGGAGGAGGAGATACCCTGCAGGAGTTCAAAGACCTTTGCCCCGGGCTGTATCTTTCCGTGATGGATGATGCGCAGTATTACTTCTTCACGGGAGGGGGAACGGTCCTTACGGCGATAGAGCAGGGCGACCCCTATGCCTTAAAGCCGGTCCAGGCTCTCATGGAGTCGAAAACGGCCGTTGAGAACAGAAAGTAGTCTTGCCGGGAGATGACCGCGCGAAATTCATCGTTTCATCATATTCCGGACTATGAAGGCATGGGCGTGATATGTCTTATCTGATCTTGAGGGTGATGATCAATGCGCTTTCGATCGTGGTTGCGGTGAAGCTGGTGGACGGTATCACCTTCTCGGGCGAGTGGTGGAAAATGATCATCGTCGGCGCGGTCTTCGGCATAGTGAATTCGATCATAAAGCCGCTCGTGCAGTTCTTCACCATCCCCTTCATCGTGCTCACCCTCGGCCTCTTTACGCTCATAATCAATACGCTGATGCTCGAGCTTACCGCGGCGCTCTCCGGCACCTTCAACCTCGGGTTTCGCATAAGCGGTTTCTGGTCCGCCTTCTGGGGCGCTATAATCGTGAGTATCGTGAGCATGCTTCTTTCGTGGATTACCGGGCTGAAAAGGATGAGGTACTACAAGAACACCGATAAATGGCAAGAATAGCAGTTTGTGGATTCCGCGGAGAAGATAGAGAAGGCGGCAACCGCGGAACAAGAGGAGCTTTGGAGCCTGATCGGGGAGCGCCAGCCTGAGGGAACGTACTTGATTAGATTGACTTACTCGTTCAGCTTGGTAGCGTTCCTTCATAACCGTAGCAGAGACGGAGGCATGGCAAGAAGAGCTCGACTGGATTTCCTGGGGGCCGTCGAAGGGATCTCCCTATCGCGTCCTGCGCGGCGGCGGATGGAAATTTAACGTTTACGATGGTGTCCGGGCAGCACGGCGTGGATATCGACATCCGACCCGCATGGACGACGATGTCGGTTTGCGCTGCGCCGAATAGCCTCATCCCCTGAATCGCCCCCGGGGATTCTCCTCACTCCCAACTGTGATAGAATGATAGTGACTGAAAAGCGAAAGGAAATGCACGTATCCGGGAGACGATGGTCGATCTGAAAAGACAGCTCAACCCCTCGCAGTTTGCCGCGGTCACGACGACCGAAGGCCCTCTCCTGGTTATCGCGGGCGCCGGCTCCGGCAAGACGAGGGTGATCGAGTATCGCGTCCTGTATCTCGTCGAGAAGAAGGTCAATCCCCATTCGATCCTGCTGCTGACCTTTACGAGGAGCGCGGCGCGCGAGATGATATCGCGCGCCGTAAAGCACGATCCCAGGTGCAAGGACGTCGAAGGCGGGACGTTCCACTCTTTCGCCTATAAGCAGTTGAAGCGCTATGCCAAAACGATGGGACTCACGGAATCGTTCTCGCTCCTGGATGAGGGAGATGCGGCGGAGGCGGTCTATCGCTGCGCGACGAAACTGGGGCTCTACGAAAAAGAGAAGCACTATCCCAAGAAAGACACTCTCAGGGCGATCATCAGCATGTCCGTGAACAAGGGGATACCCATCTCGGAAGTCCTGAAGAAGGAATACCCGCATTTTCTGGAGTACGCAGCGGATATCGGTGAGCTGAGAAAAGAGTATACAGCTTACAAGATCGGGAAGAATTACCTCGACTACGACGACCTCCTCGTCTATCTCAGGTTGCTTCTCGAGAACGAGGCGATACGGGAGCGCCTTTCCCGTAAATTCAGGTACGTGATGGTCGACGAGTATCAGGACACGAACAGGCTGCAGGGGGAGATTGCCGCTCTCATAGCGTCAAGCCGCAGGAACATCATGATCGTCGGCGACGACGCGCAAAGCATCTACGGGTTCAGGGGGGCATCGCACGAAAATATCATGGAGTTTCCGAAGAAGTTCCCGGAATGCACGATCATCAAGCTGGAGGAGAATTACCGGAGCACCCAGGCCGTCCTGGACGTGGCGAATGCGGTCCTCGAAAACATGAAAAACAAGTATTCGAAGTGCCTCGTCTCGGCAAAAAAGCAGACGGGTGAAAAACCCTCTCTCCTTTTCTTCAGGGATGCCCATGAGGAGGCCGGGTGGATCGCAGAGAAGATCAAGAGACTGAGGGATGAGGGCGTCGCCTTCGGACAGCAGAGCGTGCTCTTCCGTTCCCAGTATCTCTCGATCCCCCTTCAGGCGGAGTTGAGCGGCAGGAACATCCCTTTCGAGGTCTTCGGCGGCTTGAAGTTCTATGAAACGGCCCATGTAAAGGACGTGATGTCCCATCTGAAGGTGCTCGTAAACCCAGCGGATGAACTTGCCTGGAGCAGGGTCCTGACGCTTATCGAGGGCATCGGACCGAGGACCTCCGGGCATCTGACGGAAGAGATCCTCAGATGTGTTTCCTTCAGCGAAATCCTGGAGGGCGTCTTCCGGAGGTATGCAAGGGGCCACCGGTATTCGGAGGGGCTCGAAAGGCTCGGTGCGCTCCTGAGGGCAGTGCACGGTCAGGCGCTGAATACGGGTGAACAGTTCGGCGTCGTCCTCGATTACTACGTGCCCCTTCTGAAGGACCGCTTCGACGACTGGCACCTCAGGCTGAACGATCTCGAAACCCTGCGGCAGGTCTCGATGAGGTACCCTTCGCTGGAGGACCTCCTCGAGGACTTCGCCGTGGAGCCGCCTGAACGGGGAGTCTGGAGGGTCGAGCCTTCGACGCCGGATGATGAGAGACCGCTCACCCTTTCGACGATCCACTCTGCGAAGGGCCTCGAATGGGACTGCGTATTTCTGATCGGACTGATGGACGGAGTCCTTCCGGTAGCTTTTTCGCTCGACCATGAGGAAGAGATAGAAGAGGAACAACGGCTTTTCTACGTCGGCATTACCCGGGCGAAGAACCGTCTCTTCCTGTCGCTCCATCACGAAGGCTACAGAGGAGGGATCACGCAATTCAATAAGATCTCGCGCTTCGTCGACGTTCCGAACGTTATGGCGAAGCTGTCGGCGTACGGCGTTCCGGAGACGGGGCCGGAGAGGAAGGAGCGCGAATACGAGGAGGGTCCGCGCTTGTATGACAAAGAGTCCCTTCTGAAACGCGTCATCGATTTGCTCGAACCGAAGGAGCAGGATCCGACATGATACATCCCACCAGGACAAACCTGCTGCTGCTCAGGGAAAAGGCACATTCGATACACAACAGCATCGGCATCCTGAAAGCGAGGAGACAGGCGCTCATGAGGGAGTTTCTCGCGACGACCGCGCCTTTCCTCAGGTCGAGAGAGGATATCCGGAAGGCTTACGGCAAGGCGATAGGAGAACTTGCCCTGAGTCTCGGGCACGAGGGGAAGGACGGGGTGGAGTCGGTTGCGTGCGCCGCAAGGCGGGAGATAGGAGTGGAGATCACCGAAAGGAGCATCTGGGGCCTGAAATACAAGGATGTGATCACGCATGACTCGCCGGTGCGAAGGCCGGACGAGAGGGGATACGACTACCTCTCGACAAGTCCACACCTGGAGGAATGCCTCCAGCTCTTCGAAAAGATCGTCGAAGCGATGATCGAGATCGCCGAGTTCGAAAGCAAGCTCAAGAGGCTCGGCGAAGAGATCCTGAAGACAACGCGGAGGATCCGGGTCCTCGAAGAGAGGATCCTTCCGGACCTCGGGATGCGGATAAGGGCCATTGCGCAATATATCGGCGAACGGGAGAGGGAATCGTACTATCGCCTGAAACAGTTCAAAAACATGAGACAGGAGGAGGCCATTTCGTGAAGATGCGGGATGTGGCGGCACGCGCAGGCGTGCCGGTGGTTGCGCTCATTATGCTTCTTGGTTTTTTGGAGGGAACGGCAGTTGCGGGGGACGTGAGGCAGCTCTTTGCGAAGGTCGTGAATTCGGGAGCATGGGAGTACCGGCCTGTGCCTGCCACGATCCGGGAGATAAAGGACGAAACCACGGTCGAAAGGCTTATGAAGATCGTGGAGGAGAGGCGCGACGACTGGGAGCTCCAGATCGTCGCGATGCGCCTGCTCGGCGAGATCGCCAATCCCCTGGCCGCAGACCTTTTGATGAAGGTGATGAACGACGACTCCTTCACCGCGGATTGTCCCGCGCTGAAGTGGAACGCGATCACGGCGCTCGGAAACTTCAGGAATGATTCGCGGATAGTCTATGCCCTTCTCTATAAGCTGGAGAGAGAGGACTTCTTTCTCAAGGAAGCGATCATCAGGTCTCTCGGGGAGATCGGGGACCGGAGGACCCTGCCTGCCCTGATCGCTGCGCTCGATGACAAGAGTCTTACGGTCAGACTGAGCGCGGTGAAGGCGCTCGGGAGGATACGGGATCGCAGGGCGTACCCTTTCCTCGCCGGGGCCGCGACCGGCGATACGGACCCGGTGATACGGGAAGAAGCCGAAAAGGCACTTGAAGAACTGGAGTGACCCCTCCGGGGTCTTACTCATTTACGACGAGGGTGCTTCCGCTTCTTCATGAACTACCGTCAATTGAACCGATGCCTGCGTGAGGACGGCATTCTTTCTCATCTCGCTGCGCTCCGAGGCACCGGGCCTGCGGCCCGCTGAAACCGTTCGGATGCATCCCCACGCAGAGTCGATGGTGGATTTGGCTCTGAACCTCATTTGACATCGCTCGCCAAAGCAGGTAAAGTAAATAGCGTAAAGGGGAGTAGCTGGATCGGCGGCTGTCGTCAATACGTCAATCCGCGTGAGGCGGACAGACCGGCGCCGCAGGTTAGGAAATCTAACAAGCAAGACCTTTGCTGTGACGGAAGCGCTGTCGTGGCAAAGGTCTTTTTATTCAAAGAAAGGGAAGAAGGGTATCAGCATGAAGTCTGCGGAAGCGACGCCTCCGGCGTTCACCGGGAAGAAGGATGCGATGCACTGGCACCAGAGCGAAATTGACGCCGTGATGCAAAAACTGAAGACCTTCCCTTCCGGTCTTTCCGAAGAAGAGGCGAAGAAGAGGCTTGCAGAATTCGGTCCGAATGAACTTATCGAAAAGAAGAGGACCGGGCCCTTCCTCCTGTTTCTCGAGCAGTTCAGGGACTTCATGATCCTTGTCCTGATAGCGGCGGCAGTCGTCTCCGGCCTGATCGGCGAGGTCTCGGACACCATAGCCATTGTGGTGATCGTAGTGCTCAATGCCGTCATAGGTTTTGTCCAGGAGTACAAGGCGGAAAAAGCGATGGCGGCCCTCAAGAAGATGGGCGCGCCATCGGCCCTTGCATTGAGAGACGGCAGCACGGCGCGCATACAGGCGGCAGAGATTGTTCCCGGAGACGTCATAGTGCTTGAGGCGGGCGCGGCAGTGCCCGCCGATATGAGACTTTCAGAGGCGGCGCAGCTGAAAGTGAATGAAGCGGCTCTTACCGGGGAGTCCATACCTGTCGAAAAACATGCAGCGGCGCTTTCAGAGGAGATGATTCCTCTCGGCGACAGAAGGAATATGGCGTATAGAGGAACCACGGTCTCATACGGCCGCGGCACGGGCATTGTAGTCGCAACCGGCATGGATACGGAACTCGGCGGGATCGCGCAGATGCTCCAGGGGGAGGAAGAGGTGAAGACGCCCCTTCAGAAAAGGCTGCTGGTCTTCGGAAAGACCGGAAGGGAAGG
>JAMCWJ010000057.1 GCA_023475105.1 Nitrospirota bacterium | reverse complement strand
GGTCTTGTCGGACTCAGTCAGGTCTTCGAGAAGAGAGGCAACGCGGCGCAGGCCGTGGAGTACGTGAAAAGGGCGATCGACCTGTACCGCGACGACGTGCATTTATTGTTGCGGTGCGCCTCCCTCCAGAAGGAAATCTCCGCCTATGATGAGGCCCTGGACTGTGTGGCGAAGGCAGCCGGGCTGAAGCCCCTGGACCCTGAAGTGAACCGGATGAGGGGAGACCTCTATCTCGCCAAAGGCGACAGGGACAAGGCCTGGGAATCGTACGGCATGATCGTAGACTCCCTGATACACGACGACAGGATCGAGGATGCCATACTCCTCGCGAAACAGTTCAAAGACGTCAATCCGGTGGAGATAGGAAATCTTCTCATTTCCCTTTACAGGCAAAAGCATGACGATGAAGCGCTGTACGGAGAAACGCTGTTTGTGGCGGGTCTTCTTCTGGACAGCGGAATGCAGGAAGAGGCGCTCGAGCATTACAGGGAGGCGCTCAGGCTGCGTCCCGACGATCTGCAGCTGAAGCGGATTCTCGCTGAGCAGGAAATGTCGATGGGGATCCAACCGTCGGATGAGGAAAGGGAAAAAACGACGGACGACCTCCTGACCGACGCCGACATATTTATCAAATACGGCCTGTGCGACGAGGCACGGTCGATCCTCGAAGAGCTGAAAGTGAACGAGCCGGGCAATGTGGACGTGCACAGAAAGCTGAGGTCCCTCTACCTGGAGCTGAACGATAAGGAACTGGCGGTGACGGAATGTCTCATCCTTTTTGGGCTCTACGGAAAAGAGGGGAATACCGCAATGAGAGAGGCGGCCCTCATGCAGGCAGCCGAGATAAGTCCCGACGACCCAAGGGTCGTGGAACGGCTGTCTGCCGGAGTCGGGGAAACTGCCGCAGTTGCTGAAGGAGGGCCCGCGGCAGTTTCGGCGCCGGAGCCGCCGTCCGCGCTGCTTGACGACTACGGAGAAGATATTGCCGAAGCAGAGTTCTATGTCAGGCAGGGACTGAAAGACGATGCGTTGAGGATATACCATAAACTCCTGACCATATTCCCCGGCAACCGCGACCTTATCGAAAAAGTGTCGTCCCTCGAGGGAGGCGTTGCAGAACCGGCCGTCAGAGATGCGGAGAGGACATTCCCGGGAGAGGAGCCCGCGCCGGCCGAGGCGGTCGAGGCCCATGAGATCGAAGAAGTGGTCGAACCGCAGTTCGACACCGACGTGCTCGACATATTCGAAGAATTCAAGAAGGGTCTCGAAAAGGAGCTGGACGCAGAGGATTCGGAGACACATTACAACCTCGGGATCGCCTACAATGAGATGGGGCTGGTCGACGATGCGATAAAGGAATTCCAGACGTCGAGAAACGATCCGAAATGTTCGGTCCGGTCGGCCACCATGCTCGGCATATGTTATATGGAGAAGGGCCTTTACCCCCTTGCGATAGACTCCTTCAGAGAGGCGATAGGGAAAATCGAGACGCGCGACGAGGCTTACTGGAGCGCACACTATGACCTCGCGACTGCTTACGAAAAGAACGGCAATCTGAATGAAGCCTTCGGAATTTTCAGCGACATCTACGGCTGGAACTCGAAATTCAGGGAGGTCGCGGAAAAGCTCAACTATCTCAAATCAGTGCTTCCCCAGAACGGGGCCGCCATGAAACAAAAGGAGAAAAAGGACAGGGTTTCCTATATCTAGGATATGGACTATCTGGAATATTACGGCCTGAAAGAACATCCTTTCACCAATGTGGTGGACAACAGGTTCTACTACAATAGTCCCCAGTACAAGGACGCCCTTCTGAAGCTGAAGTACGCCATAGACAGAAAAAAGGGTCTTGCCGTCGTGATCGGAGAGATCGGGGCGGGCAAGACTACCCTCGCAAGAAGGCTTCTGGAAGAACTTGACGAAGGTGTGTATGAAGCGACGCTGCTCGTGATCATCCATTCGTCGGTGAGTTCGGAGTGGCTCCTCAGGAAATTCGCCATTCAGCTCGGCATCGGAGACGTCATGAACGAGAGCAAGGTCGAGCTTCTCGGACAGATTTACCGAAGGCTGGTCGAAATCAACGAAAGCGGAAAGACGGCCGTGCTCCTCATGGATGAGGTCCAGATGCTGAAATCACGGGAGATCATGGAAGAGTTCAGGGGCCTGCTCAACATGGAGATGCCCGGGGGCAAGATGATCAACCTGATCTTCTTCGGGCTTCCCGATCTCGAAGACGTCCTCTCCCTCGACGAACCGCTGAAACAGCGTGTTGCAATGAAGATCGCGATACGGCCTTTTTCAGAGGAGGATACCAGGGACTACATCTATCACAGACTCCGAATTGCGGGTGCTGAGAACGAGATTTTCACCCTCGCCTCGATAGCCGCGCTCTACCGGTATTCGACGGGCGTGCCGAGGCTGATAAACACGATCTGCGACAATGCCCTTCTCGAAGGATACCTGTTCAAGGTGAAGACCATCGACGAGCCGGTGGTGAGGACGGTTGCGATCGACCTCGGCCTGAACGGGGAGCAGAGAAAATAAGGGTCATTCCCCGAAGGAAAGGCTTTTGATCCTCAGGTTTGCCGCCTGGTGTAAAAACTCTATCCGCATCCTCGACGGGAACCATCCTCCGTCCAGAAGGGCAGGCTCTTCGTAAAGCACGGTCAGCTGCTGTCCGTCGTCCAGTTCGATGATCTGCTTCTCCGGCATCAGGGTCTTCTTGTTCACAAAGATCCTTCTCCACGAATTCGAAATCCGGTAAGAATCCCCGCCCTCTTGTATATCGGCCTCCTTGACGTTCCACCAGAAAAAGCTGTTCCTGATTCCGTCGACAAGCAGGGAAAGCCTGTTTCTGTCGAGAGGGGGGTCGCTTTTTGTCACGGCGTTGTGCGAGGTGACCTCGGCCACAAGAAACCCGAGTGAATACACTTGCAGCTCCAGGGAATCACCGGAGAGATGAAGAACCCCCTCGCCCTTCATGACGCTTCCGTCTTTTTCGACCGCTATGGAGAACGTGGAACTGACGGTCTTTATCGCCTCCCTCGCCGACAGCACCTCTCTCAGGTCGACCCCTTCATAGGTCGGGATCTCGACCCTTTTTGGAGCGCAGGCGGCGAAAAGAAGAAAAAGAAAACACGCCGCAACAAGCGCAGGCCGGAGAACAGAGCACTTCTGCTTTTGTTCCTCTTTCTTATGCAAAGAGAACGTCGAGGAAGTCCCCGGCATCTGTCACTCCTACTATTTCGAGTCCCTGGCTGTCTTTCAGCCGCGCTCCGTTCGTTGTCGGAAGTATCACTCTTTCGAATCCTATCTTAGCCGCCTCGCGGATCCTCGCATCGACCTGGCTGACCGCCCTGATCTCCCCGGACAGACCGACCTCCCCGAAGACGACTGTTTTCGGGTGGATCGGCGCCTCTCTGAATGAGGATGAGATCGCCCCGATGATCCCTAGGTCGACGGCCGGTTCGACTATTTTTATTCCGCCCACCACATTCACGAATATGTCCATGCCCCCAAGGTGCAGCCCCGCTATCTTCTCGAGCACCGCGACAAGGAGATTCACCCTGTTGAAGTCGACGCCGATACAGGTCCTCCTCGGCATGCCGAAAGTGGTCGGGGACACAAGGGCCTGAAGCTCTATCAGGAGAGGCCTCGTCCCCTCCAGGCTCGCGACGACAGTCGAACCGGAGACGTTCTGCGGCCTCCCGGAAAGGAATAATTCCGAGGGATTTTCGATCACCGTCAGCCCGGAGTCGGTCATTTCGAACACGCCGATTTCATTCGTCGAGCCGAACCTGTTCTTCACTGTGCGCAGGATGCGATAGGCATGTCCCCTGTCACCCTCGAAATAGAGCACCGTGTCGACGATATGTTCGAGGACCCTGGGACCCGCGATCGCGCCCTCTTTCGTAACGTGCCCGATGATGAAGAGGGGCACCTCCGACCTCTTCGCGAAATGCATGAGTTTCGCGGCGCACTCCCTCACTTGGCCGACGGACCCCGGCGCCGAGCTGAGCTCCTCCGTATACATCGTCTGGATGGAGTCGATGACGATCGAACCCGGCGTCAGGCCGGCCGCCGCAGCGATGATCCCCTCCAGATTCGTCTCGGAGAGCAGAATCACCTTGTCCGAATTTATGCCGAGCCTTTCAGCCCTCAGCTTGATCTGCTCCGGCGATTCCTCGCCCGACACATAGAGCACCGTGCGTGAGTTCTCTGCGAGTTTCGATGCGGCCTGAATGAGGAGGGTCGATTTGCCGATTCCGGGTCCCCCCCCCACGAGGATCACGGAGCCTGCCACGATTCCTCCGCCGAGGACCCTGTCAAATTCATGTATCCCGGTCGATATCCTTTTCTCTTTGCCGCCTTCTATCGAACTCAGCGGCTGAGGCATGGACTTTTCGCGATCTCCGGGAGCGCGTCGCCGGGGCTCCGCTACGGCCTTCTCTTCCACCATGGTATTCCAGGCGCCGCAATCAGGGCATTTGCCGAGCCACTTCGCACTGGTATAACCACAAGCCTGGCACTGATAAAAGTACTTGAGTTTAGACATCAGAGGTTCAGAAGTCCCATTTCCTCCGACCCGTCACCCGTC
>JAMCWJ010000075.1 GCA_023475105.1 Nitrospirota bacterium | reverse complement strand
AGCCGAGGACCTGCAGTCCCTTCACCGGCGTGCCCGAAAAAGGGGCATGGCAGGTCATCAGGTACTTTCTGAAAAAGGTGAAATAGCTCGATCTCTCCGCAAACGCGATCTCCCTCATCAAGGACCGGGGGAGGAGTTCGAGGTTCGTCACGAAAGCCTCCGAGAAAGGAGAGAACAGGGGGTGAAGGCGGGCGGTGCTGTTGTTGAAGACATAGATGAGCACCTCGATGCATTTTTTCGCGAAGTCGCTCACGTCTTCGAAGGAAAGGAACTTCCCGATCGTGCTCCGGTGAATGGCCCTCAGATGTTCCTGCAGGCGCGCGGCCGTTATCCCCTTCTCCTCCTCCGGAAGCATCGTGATCACGTTCCTGAAGAAGGTCTCGTTTCCCTCGATCTCTTCGAGCGTCACGAAGGTCTTCATCCTGCGCGTGAGCAATTCCTCTTCCACCGCGTGAAAGAGGATCCTCGTCGTCTCCGACTTCCCCTCAAAATACATATTCTTCGTATAGGGATGAAGCACGAATTTCAGATAGTCCGGGACATAGAGGCGTTCTCCGTCCATCGAGGCGACAAGCTCCATAAGGTTGTTCAGAAATCCGAAGACCGGGGTCCGGTGGAGCGGATACCCCAGGGAGACGTTGTAGCTTTCCTCGGGGATGGCGGAGAGCCCCTGGCGCACCAGCGGGAAAAGTGTCTCCGATGAGGGAAGGACGATGACTGTCCTTTCGTCAAGGGCCCCGCCGCCGGCGGTCTTCGTCATCAGGACCTTTCCGAGGGCAAGGGTCTGGCCGTGGGTGTCGGGGCTGCTGTAGAAGTACAGCGCGGGCTCCGCAGCACCTTTCGCTTTCTCCCGTGCGCTGACACCGAGGCCCCGGAGCTTCTCCTCTATCCCGGGCCCCTCCTGGAAGAGAAAAACCGTCTCGTCCCGCGAAAGAAGCTTCCTGAAAAGGACTTTCTCCGCATGGGTAAGCGCGAAGAACCCGGCGAAGATTATACGCCTGTATCCCACGGGTCCCGCCTCGTCTATCCTGTCTGCCGCCAGGCGATACCTTCCGGACCGTGTAGAGAAGCCGAGCGAGGCGCACTCCCGGTAAAACTCTTCGTAGAAAAAAGAGAGGGACTGGAACCTCTCCCTCGTCTGTTCGGGGATGCCCCCTTCCACGAGGGACTCTATCTCCCTCACCTTCCGGGCCCCGATGCCCTCTATGGTCAGTTCCTCGATGTCGCGGTATATCTTCAGCCCGAGAGAAAAAAAACTGTCGGGGCTCATAAACCCGTCTCCCCCGAGGGGCCTCCGGGCCTTCCTGTGGATGCCGTAGAGCAAGGCGACGGCATCGATCGTCTCGAGTCTCCTGCCCTGCTGCAGCTCCTCGCTCACCGAATCGACGAACTCGTCCATCGAAAGGATCACGGGCGGGATAAAGGCCGAACCGACCTTCGCAGCGAGGGCCTTCCTGAGGAAGTGGGACGGTCTCTTGCCCGGGAAGACGACGAGGGATGACGAATAGTCCCGTCCTTCTCCGGCGAGATGGGCGAGCGCCTGCTCCACCAGGCTTTCCCCGCGGGGCACGATCAGAGCGTTCATCCCCTCTGCTCCGTCTCGCCGAGGTCGATGAAGGAGATGACTCCCCTCACGTTCTTTCCCGGGTAGACTTCGCGGAGTATTGCGATGTAGTTGTCCATCTGCTCCCTGTACTTCTCCCTTCCTTCGGTGTTCTTCCCGGTCTTGAAATCGATCACGGTCACGGTGTCGGGGTCGATGACGACACGGTCCATCCTGAAGAGCCTCCCGGAGGCGTCCGCGTATTCCTGCTCCTTCCCCACCCGCCGTCTGGGGGCTTCCCTGAAATATCCGCCAATCTCTCCGCCGGTCGTCAGCGACATGAGCAGGGCCTTCACTTCATCGACGGGATAGTCCGCCCCTGTCTCGTTCCTGACGCGCCTCACGATTTCTTCGAGCTCCGCGTCGAAGCGCTCGCCGGCAAAATCGATGAAGGAAAGAATCCGGTGCAGGAACTCGCCCCTCCGTTTCTCCCCGACCGAGATGAACTGCTCGGGACCCGCGGGGAATTCGAGCTGCCCGTACCGGTGGAGGAGCGGACAGGGGGAGATTGCGGAAGCGGCCGTGGAAATCCCCGGCGTCTCTTGCTTCGCGGAAGGCGGGAACTCGAGGTCGGGGATCAGTTCAAAGGGATATTCCCTTCCGCTCCCGCCCTTGTTCCTGCTCCTGACCCCGATCACATAGAGCTCCCTGCGCGGCCGGGTGAACCCGACATAGAGACTGTTCAGCCTGTTCACCATCTCCTTCATGCCTTCCTCGTCGTAGAGGAACTGAAGGCCCTCGTCGCAGGCCGCGATCGCCTTGTTGATCTTCAGGAGGCTGACGGTCTCCCCGTCCTGCTCGACGATATATTCGAAGCCCCTGTTCCTCACCCCGTAGAGGAGCACGATCACGACGGGGAAGCCGAGCCCCTTCGCCTTGTGGATCGTCATCACCTGCACTGCGTCGATGCCCTTCGGCACGGCCATGTCCCATTCGGACTCATTCGTCTCCCCGCCGGAAGCTGTCTCGAGGAAATCCCTGAGGCTGTTGAAGCCCGACCCCTCGAAGTCCTTCACCACCTCGAGGACCTTTACGAGGGTCGCCTCCTCCAGTCCGCCCTCGAAGACCCTGAAAACCGAGAAGACCTCGGTGACGAGATCGTACAGGGGAAGGAACCCCGAGGCCTTGAAGAGCCGCTCGAAGTACTGTTCCCAGAGGTCTCCGAACTCTTTCTGAAACGCCTTGTACAAGGGAGGCTCTCCCCTCCGGGCAAAGCAGAACTCCCTGATTCTTTCCCCGTCCGTTGCCGGATGCGTTTTCGCAAGGGCCTTCAGGAACATCTCCCCGAGGATGAAGGCGCCGAAGGAGAAGTCGTCCGTCGGGGAATCGAGGAAATTCAGGAGCGCAACGATCTCGCCCGTAACCTTCCTCCTTCTGACATCGAGACTGCTGTAGGAGACGAAAGTGATGCCCCTTTCGTTCAGCCACATCGTAGCCATGACGGCGTCCTCGTTCGTCTGGGTCAGGACGGCGATGTCGCCGTACCGGTATCCCCTCGCATGGAGTTCTTCGATCAACTCCTGCGCCTTCCGCCTCTCTGCGGGCTCCTCGTCGTTTCTTTCGAAGAGCGAGACTTCCACATATCCTTCTCCGTCCTGCCCTTCCCTCGGCTTTTGCATGTAGTCGGTCAGCCCGCTCCGTTCTCCCGCGCTCCGGTAAAGCGGACTCCCGGCGACCTTCTCCTTGAAGACCTTTTCGTTGAATTCGAGGATCTTTTTCCTGCTCCGGTAATTAATGCCGAGTTCCTTCACCTCGTGCTCTGCCGAAGGGAAGGGGTTCTCAAATTCGAGCCCCTTCATGATAGTGTAGTCCGCATTGCGGAAACCGTAGATCGCCTGTTTTGTGTCGCCTACCGCGAAGAGACTGCCGCCCTGCGAAAGCGAGTTCTCGATGAGGGGAAAGAGGTTCTTCCACTGCAGGGGCGAGGTGTCCTGGAATTCGTCGATCAGGAAATGGAAGATCGTCTCGCCGATGCGGAAATAGACGTCCGGAACTACGGCGCTGTCGAGGTATTCGGAAAGATGCACGTTGATGTCTTCGATGAAGACCTTGCCCTGCTGCTTCTTCGCCGCCTCGACGGTCCTGCTGAAGGCTTCGTAGGCCTTCAGATAGGGGAGACATCGCGAGCGGGCAAAGGAGAGCGCATACCGCCTCACGAGTGCCTCCGTTTCCGACCAGAGCCGCAGAATGCGGGCATACGCGACCCGTCCCGGATCGTCCACCTTCGGCGAGGTGACCGGAGGGTTTCTGAATCCCTTGCCGATGAGGTCCGGGAAACTCTTCGTTCTCACCAGGGACAGGACAGATGCGAAGGATGAATTGCCGTGCCTTTTCAGCCCCGAGGCCGCGATCTCCTGATCGAGCGCTTCGACCGTTGCGCTTATCTCGTCCCTGATTTCATTCAGCAGGCCGGGCCGCTCCTCGCCCCCCGGTCTCTTCCCGGTCGCGGACAACGTCCGGTAGATCTTCTTTATCTCCGCCAGAAGCGCGGCCGACGGGTCCCAGAGGAAAGGCGATTCCGCCTTTCCGTGCTCGATCAGGAGGTCGATGATATCCCCGAGGCGCGAGGCCTCTTCCGTGCCCTCCCTCACGTCGCGCAGAAAGAGGTCGAAGGAGTACTCCATGAGGGAATCGTTGCTCATCAGAATGTCGAAATCGGGATTGTATCCGAAGTCGATGGCCGAGGCCTTGAAGACGCTCGCCATGAAGCTGTCGATCGTCTTCACCTGGAAATCGCCATAATTGTCGAGGATATCGTCTATCAGGAGTCCCGCCTTCTCCCTCATCTTCTCCCTCCGGAGGGAGAGTATCGCGAGGAGTTCCCCGCTCTCCTTCTCCTCTTCGAAACAGACCGCTTTCAGCCACGAAAGGGTCCTCTCCTTCATCTCCTTGGCGGCGTTGTTCGAGAAAGTCACCGCGAGGATGTTTCTCAGCCTGTTTCCCGGGATCTTTTCAGAGAGGATGAACTGGACGAAACGCTCTGTGAGGGTGTAAGTCTTGCCGGAGCCTGCCGAGGCCTTGAGCACCACCACATGCGGGAAACGCATCGCGGAATCCTTTATCAGGATCGGCTCTGCCATAGCCCCTCCTGCGCCGCCCCGGCGCATGCCTTGCCGTTTCCGCTCTCCATCGCACTACTATACCACCTCTTCTCCGCTTTGGTGAACCGGCGGGGATTTTGCTTTTCTTTCGTTATTTTTTCCGGAGAGTTGAGGAAGATCGGCTGGTGTAGAGCCTCACTGAAAAGGAAGGGTCACTCAGTATGATAATATTTCCGAAGATGGACAAAAACTGTATAATTGCTTCTAAGGTGGACGTGAGATGGCGTGGAGGAGAGGATAGACAAAATAGAAGCGTTGGTTCATGCCTGTAAAGATTGCGGGAAAGACTTTACTGTTTTTCTCTGCATAAAGGAGTACGAAGCTGACCGGAAGAGCAAAGATAATGAGTTCAAACAACAATATGACCCTTAGCGGGGAAATACCTCCCAATATGCGGGACTATGAGAAAGAGTACAGAGAATTTTCCCTGTATGTACCGGAAGAGTTTTCCTTCCCTCTGGACATCTTTGATAAGTGGGGCGAAAGAATTGCGCTTTTCTGGACAGATGGATCCAAAGAGGAGAAGTTTTCATTCAATGAACTGCGGCGTCTCTCATCGAAGGGCGCGGGAGCGCTTAAGAAAATGGGAGTGCGCAGAGGGGACAAGGTGCTCGTTATGCTTCCCAATATCCCAAAGTGGTGGGAATTGATGCTTGCCCTTATGAGAGTCGGTGCTGTCCCCATCCCGTCGACAACCCTTCTTGCTGAAAAGGATATTGAGTACAGGCTCTCCGCACTTGATATAAAGGCTGTCATCACGACCGATGAGGACGCCCAGAAGGTGGAAGATGCAATTAATGCCTTTTTGTCTTCAGAAACAGCATCTCCCCCCTTGCTTGTGATAACGGGCGAGAGGCATGGCTGGCATAACTACCAAAAGGAGCGTGACGAAGCCCGTGCCTTTGAAGGTGAGAGGGCTCTATCGAATGAACCTGCAATGATCTATTTTACTTCCGGCACGACCGGGCCTCCAAAGATTGTGCTTCATACGCAGGCATCCTACCCTTTGGCACATCTGATAACCGGCAGATTCTGGCTTGACCTCAGGCCTGGAGATCTTCACTGGAACATTTCGGACACAGGATGGGCGAAGGCTGCATGGTCGAGCCTGTTCGGCCCCTGGCATATGGGCGCAACAATATTTTCATTTTACAAAAGAGCAAAGTTCGACCCTTCGCTAACTATAGAGACGATGGAGAGATATCCCATAACTACGTTCTGCGGCCCGCCCACAGCCTATAGAATGATAGTCAAGGAGATGCCCTATTCCAGTTTTTCCTTTCGAACGCTCAGGCACTTCGTTGCCGCGGGAGAACCTTTGAACGAAGAAATAATCCAAATCTGGAGAGAGCGGGCCGGGTTGTACGTGTATGACGGCTATGGCCAGACCGAAACCGTCAACGTAATCGGAAATTTCAGATGCCTTCCTGTAAAGCCGGGGTCCATGGGGATGCCGGTTCCAGGGTTTATTGTGGACGTTGTTGATGAATACGGTCGAGTGGTCTCTCCGGGCATCGAAGGAGAAATAGCGATAAAGGTCAGTCCGGAAAGACCAGCAGGACTGTTTAGGGAGTATCTCGGAAACCCGGAGGCAACGAAAAGGACGTTAAGGGGTGAGTGGTATTTTACGGGGGACAGGGCATTCAAAGACGTTGAAGGCTACTTCTGGTTTGTCGGCAGGGCTGATGATATCATGCTTACGTCCGGTTACAGGATTGGCCCTTTCGAGGTGGAAAGTGTCCTCATAGAGCACCCCGCTGTCAAGGAGTCCGCCGTTGTGGCAAGTCCCGACGAGGTCAGGGGAGAGATTGTGAAGGCGTTTATCGTTCTGACGAAGGGCTACCAGCCTTCGGAGACGCTTGTAAAGGAGCTTCAGGAGTTCGTTAAGAAACGCACTGCGCCTTATAAATACCCTCGCAAAATTGAATTCATCGATGAGCTGCCAAAGACCATAGGCGGAAAGATAAAGCGGAAAGAATTGAAGCTTAGAGAATTCGGAAAGGCCTGACCGCTTTCACTGACAAATTGCATTTTTTCTGTAGAATGAAATATCGATTGTACGAGGAGAGATGTTATGAATGGAATTCGAGTCGATAATCTCGGTCCTTTAAAGGTCGTACACTTCTATTTTGCCAAAACGGATTTCAGGGCAATTCTCGTTGTCGACAATGCTGCACTCGGTCCCTCGATAGGAGGCGTAAGAGTCTCACCCTCGGTAACCACTGAAGAGGTAGTACGTCTTGCACGTACCATGACATTGAAGAATTCTGTGTCCGACCTTCACCACGGAGGAGGAAAGGCAGGCATAATTGCCGATCCTCATAGTCCGCACAGAGAACGCTATTTCAGGTTATTTGCCAGACAGATCAGGGATTTCCATGATTATATCCCCGGCCCTGACATGGGAAGCAACGAGGAAAGCATGGCCTGGATGTATGACGAAATAGGAAGGGCTGTTGGATTGCCGGAAGAAATAGGAGGGCTTCCTCTGGACAAGCTCGGAGCGACCGGTTTTGGTTTAGTCGAATGCGCAGAGGTCGCGTGTCCTTATTGCGCTTTAGATCTCAAGGGTGCCCGGGTCGCCATCCAAGGATTCGGAAGCGTTGGGAAGGCCGCCGCGAAATTCCTGTCGCAAAAGGGCGCCGCAATACTGGCAGTGAGCGATACGAAAGGAACGATATATAGCAGCGACGGGCTCGATGTGAAAAGGCTCGTAGAAACAAAGGATGCATCTCAAAGCGTCATTCATTATAAGAAAGGTACTGTCTATAAGCCGGAAGACATATTTTCACTTGAGTGTGACATACTCATCCCCGCAGCGTCACCCGATGTTATCAACGAGAATAATGTAAACAAAATTAAGGCAAAACTTATCCTTCAGGGTGCTAATATACCTGCAACGAAGGGCGCGGAAGAGGCACTGCACAAAAGAGGCATCATCTCTGTCCCTGACTTCATTGCCAATGCAGGGGGTGTTATCATGGCAGCTATGGAGTATAAACGCAAAATAGAAAAAGAGGCCTTTGAGGCAATATCGACCAAGATAAAGACGAATACCAAATTGGTGCTTGAGCGGTCGATGAAAGAGCACTTGGTACCAAGACAGGTCGCTCTTGAGATAGCACAAGAACGAGTTTTAAGGGCTATGAAATATAGAGACAGCCTATGAAGACGATGGATTAAATCCCGGCATGTCGGTTACACTGTAATTAGTACTGACCTTTAACGGGCAGGTAAATTTTTTGATGGGAAAAAAGCTTTTGATAGTCCTGATGCTTTCCCTTGCAGTGGTCGGGATTCAGGGCTGCGGCGGACAGGGTGGCGCGGGAAATGCCGGAGGTACAACCGGCGGTTCTCCGCAGCAGGCCATCACAGGGTTCAGCACAGCCATACAAAATGGAGACATATCCGGCGCGCTCACGTACGTCGTCAAGGCCTCACAGGCCAAGGTCGGCAGCGCCCTTCAAACAATGGACACTTCAGCGCGGCTGCGGCTGGCCATCGCGGTCCTGGGCTCAAATAAGGTTAGTGAAACCGGAAACAGAAGTGTTTATAAGGGCACTATTTTACTGCCCAACGGGCAGGCAATCGAAGAGACCTTTGAATTAATAACGGAAGACGGCATCTGGAAGGTTGTAAGTCTTTGACGGAAGTCCTCTGTTTACGAAAATGAAAAGGAGATCGTTATGCGAAAGGCGATAATGACCGGCCTGTCGATCCTGACCGGACTGGTCTTCGTTACCGCAGCATTCCCTTATGTCACTCATTCGGGTGTGTTTTCCCTGGATGATCTGGCCGTGAAGATTCAGAATTGGTTGAAACAGGACAAGCCGGAACAGCTCGCGAGTGACAATAACATGAAGACCCATCCCTGGCTGTCGCTTCGGTCAATCCAGCTCTTCGAGCATTCCACCGGGATCTCCCTGCCGCCTGACGTTAAACAGCAGATTGTGCTTGGCTCGATCGAGGAGGACTATGATATCTTAGGCACTTCAACCGTCGGCGATTACAGCCATATGCAGTCAAACCAGCCTCTCTCAACATGGCAATGGGACATACAGCAGGTCGTCACAGGAGACGTGAACAGGTCCGAAAACCACTTCATGAACAGCGACGATGACCTGGATGGGCTCACCAGTGGAGCGCCTTTCGTGAATACGGCCAGAAACGTCTCCGCGCTTAAATGGGCGAATGATGATCCGCGAAATTTGACAAACTTCGTCATGGCAAAGACGGAAGGCAATACGCTGAAAGGCTGGAGATATCTCGGGCATATTCTGCACCTCCTGGAGGACATGTCCGTGCCGGCCCATGCCAGAAATGATGCGCACATCATTTATGAAAACTACGAAGGATATATGGCGGCGAAGGTCCCTGCTGAGCTGTTCTTGCTCGCCGGGGACGACGCGGCGATGCGGCCCTGGGAGCCGAGCAATACTGATATCGCCCCTTTTTTCCGCCAGCTATCGGGGTATACGAGGACGAATTATTTCAGCGAGCACACCGTCTTCATGAACAATTACTATGGAATAGCTCTGCCGGTTGCGACAGTTTCACGTGAAGACAATCATTATTTCTACGGGACAAATGGAAAGAAAATAGCGAACAAGGGCCTCCTTTTCTGGGCGGTCTACTCCAGCGCCACCTCATCCTCCAATCCCAGACCTCTGGGAGAGACAAACTACGATCTGGTGAAGACGTGGGCCAGGATCGACCAGTCGGTTGCGGAAGATATGTTTTCTGATTTGGGTCCCCGGGCGATCCAGTATTGCGCGGGACTGATAAAACTCTTCTACGATTTAGTTACTCCACGGTCTGTGCAAAATACGAGGTAACGGACGGAACGGAAAAGACAAAGAACTCTTCCCTTGATAAAGGTTAAACCTTAACCGGAAGAGGATAACCCAATTGATCATTTCGGAAGAGTGGACATGAAACTTTCGGATATTAAAGACATTGCAAAAAATAAGGGTGTAAAGGTCACAAAGACGAACAAAATAGAGCTTATTAGAGCCATACAGAAAGAAGAAGGAAATTATGATTGCTTTGCAACGCCATATGTCCACGAGTGCAATCAGTCTGGTTGCCTCTGGCGCAAAGATTGTAGAAAAGAAGATTCTATGGAAGCTGCTTATTGAGCGAAGTTTTACAATAAAAGGAGGTGGAAGAAAGTGAGACGATTTGGGATATTCGTGATGTTGATATGCCTTATATTCACAATTTCTATCGTGGCATGTGAGAAGCCCAAGGAACAGGCCGGCACCCCCGAACAGGCGAAACCGGCTGAGGCGAAAGATGGCGAGGCTCTCTTTAAACAGCATTGTTCTCCCTGTCATCCTGACGGCGGCAATACCGTCAATCCTCAAAAGACCCTTCACAAGAAGGACCGCGAGGCAAATGGTGTGAAGAGTGCGCCGGACATAATCGGCAAGATGAGGAACCCGGGCCCCGGCATGACGAAATTCGATGAAAAGACGCTGCCTGACAAGGATGCGCAAGCGATCGCGGAATATGTTTTGAAGACATTTTAAGGGCTGGGCAATTCAAGAAGAAGGGGCAGATTGACTGCGTCCTTCTGTCTCTATGCTATTTTCAGCTCTTTTCTGATCTTCTCAGCGACCCATTCCCGCATCAGCGTCTGGTATGGAATTCCCTTTTTCGTTGCCACCTTCTTGATCGAGATGAGGTAAAGCGGGTCGAGCTTGATAGTCACGTTTTGCAGCTTCCTCCTCCGCTTTCCCTTTATGATGTCCCGCGCGAGGGCCTCGTCAAGGCTGATCGCAACGTCCTCTTCTAGTATCTCGCCGAGGACGCCTTTCTTGTCATAGTATTCGTCGTCTGCCACTTTTTTTACTTCTGCCTTAACCTTCATCGGCTTCGTCTCCTTCCGGGCCTAACTATGGTGTTTCTGCCAGTACCTAATCTCAGCTCTTTCCATATCCCAACCCGTGATAACCCTTGCCAAGCCGTCCTGCTTCAGGGTAAACACGATGGTGAGATAACGCCCTTCAAGCGTCGGACCCATCGCAACATAGTGACCTTTCTTCGTCTTTCGATATAACGGCTTGCATGCAAAGGCTTCTTCCGCTTCCTCCGGTCTGACTCCATGACCGAGTTCGAGGTGCACGGCATTGCCCTCGTCCCATTCAAAATCCTTTATCCTCAAGGAGATCTCTCCTTCATAGTAACACATTGTATTACTAAATGCCATGAAAGTCAAAGAGTATTTACAGCGCCGCCTTAGAAAAAGAGGTCAACCGAAGATTCTTGAGAGAGATGTCTAAGTGAAGAAAGAATCAACCCCATCTTCCCTTCATGGCTCTCCTTCAAGTCCTTTTCAAACCACCGGCTAGCCTGCGATACTCCCGACTCCCCTACGGCAAACCGCCCTCCTTTCAGGTGCACCCCGTTTTTGTATTTTCGTAATTCTGCTGTTGATCTTGTTGAACTTTTTTCCCCCCGTGATATAATCAATATACGCGTAAAAGACGAGAGGTTTGCCGCGTTCACTGAATCGTTCTGACTTCTTCTTGTCACGGAGGTGTAACGATGAGAGGGCAAAGCGAATTTGGAATTGATCGTTTCCGGGATAGATATTCGGAAGGAGAATTGCCGGTCACAAATCTTGCCGCAAGGGGGGGCGCCGGGGGTCAATCGGTGCCGCCCGGTACTGTAAGCTTTGGGCGTCCGGGCCGACTTACAGCGCGCGCGCTGCTTTCTTTGTTTGTTTTGCTTTTGCTTGCAGTAGTCATGCTGGCCGCACCGGCCACATCACCCGCGCAGGTCTCCATAGGGGTGACGGTTACCTTTGCCCCGCCGGCGCTTCCCATTTACGCTCAGCCTCTTTGCCCTGGCCCCGGCTTTATCTGGATACCCGGCTACTGGGCCTGGGACCCCGACATCGGCTACTACTGGGTTCCCGGCATGTGGGTGCTGGCGCCCTTCGTGGGCGCGCTATGGACTCCGGGCTACTGGGGATGGAGCGACGGCGCGTTTATCTGGTATGATGGCTATTGGGGACCGGTGGTAGGCTTTTACGGCGGCATTAACTATGGCTTTGGCTACGGTGGATTCGGCTACGATGGCGGCTACTGGAGCCGCGGCACGTTCTATTACAACCGCACCGTAAATAACATCAACGTAACGAACATCACGACCGTTTACACTAAGACTGTCCGCAACGTTCGCCCCGCCGGCGCCAGTTTCAACGGCGGCTCAGGCGGCACCACCGCTCGCCCCACTTCTGAACAGCTAGCCGCGGCCCGTCAAAAACGTGCCTCGCTCACCGACTCACAAAAGCAGCAGATTCGGGTTGCCCGCGCTGACCCCAAGCAGCGGGCGACTGTAAACCGCGGCCGTCCGGCTATTGCTGCTACAGCGAAGCCGGGCGTATTCAAAGGTCCCGGCGTCACAAAAGCCAGCCGGGCGGGAGCTGCATACAAAGCGCCGCCGAGCCGCAAGGCTGCACCCGGTGAACGCGTTCGAACTCCGAAGCAGGGCGCTGAAAAGCGTCCGTCTGTCACTGCGCCCGAACGCATAGCACCGCGGAAAGAGCCGGAACGACGAGTCACCGAGCCTCGCCCCGCCCCGCGGCGGCCGGAGGCAACACCACCATCGCCGAAGGAAAGGACCAGAGGCGGTACTGAAATGCGTCCGCCGGCAACTGCGCCCGAACGCATAGCACCGCGGAAAGAGCCGGAACGACGAGTCACCGAGCCCCGCCCCGCCCCGCGGCGACCGGAGACAACGCAACCGTTGCGGCCGAAGGAAGAGCCCAGAGGCGGAAAGGAAGAACGGCGATAGCGTCTTGGCGCGAGGGGGGTGGAGGTTTTGTCTGAAAATCGACATCCTTGCCGCCAGCGAGCGCCGTCAGACCCGGTGTTTTATGAAAGTGCCTTTGTCGAACTCCTCAAAGGCAGTCTGCGGCTCCTCCCGGGTGTTCATGACTATCGGCCAGTACCATGCAACCGGTTCGCCGATCGGCCTGCCGGAGACAAGGAGAAAGCGTACCGGAGAATCCTCCGCTTCGATCGCAACTTCATCGCCGTTGCGTTCGTAAAGCACAATGCTCCCAGGGCCAAACTTGCAGTCCCTCTTGAAGTCGAAATAATTGTTGCCGATCACTTCATGAGCGAAGGGGTTGCGGTCTTCGTCAAAATACGCGCGGCCGTCAACCACATAAGCAAAAACAGTGGGACCTGAAGGCACCGCATGCGTAAAAGTCGTGCCTGCGGGGACTGACACGTCTATATATTCAGGGTCGGTGACGATGTCCTTGACGGGGCCGGCAACGCCATCGACAACCCCGCAGATGATCCCGACTGTCACCCCGGAGGCCAATTGCTTCCGGGGAATCCGGAAATTACTGACATTCCCCCGAAGAGTCCTCTTCAGCGCAAGGGACGACTGTCGCGAGGCGGCCAAGGTGGTTAATACCTTTCCCTTTGCAAAGAAGCCTTCTCTCCTTTCCGGTAGGTGACTCTGAAATACTCACACCTCTTTCGTCGACTACAGGCTTAACATCCCCCTCATAATCACTGAACACTGAATACTCGTACCTTCCGTTTTTGAAGCCCACCTCAGTCCTGTCGACCCGGGCCCGGAAATAATGCGAGTACGTAAACTTGATTTGCGACTTCTCCCGAGAAGAGGGGTACTCGAACTCGATCTTCCCCGGAGCGCCAAACCGATACTGAACATATCCTTTATCTTTTGCCAGCTGCCCGGAACCGCAAACTGAAAGCACTTTTGACGAGCCCTTAATGCCGCAAGAGAAGATTATCTGCTCATCCCGAGCACAATGATTCTCGGCCGCAAAAACTGAGACGGCAGAGAAAACTGTGAACATTAACAAAAAGGCATGTCTCAGCATCCCTTTTTCCGGCCTGCCACCCATCAGCCTCGCCAGGCAAAACGAAAGGCGGCAGCAAAGCCGGAATAATCCTCTATAGGACGCAGACATTTATCGGCACTCAATCTTCCGAATAACCGGCAGACCTGATGTGGAATGAGAACTGTCATCGTAGGTAACGCGGCATAGGCGTGCAGGGCCGCCTCAGTAGGCCCAATAGAGGCCGTTGCCGAGACTGGACCCCTTCCCCTCGAATCCCATATAGACGTCCCTGCCGAAATAGAAAGGGAGCCCCCAGTCGAACCCGCCGAATTCGGAACCGCCGATTTCGGAAAAGGCCCTATTGGATGAATTGATGAGGGTTGCGAAGTTGCCTATCTGGAACGAGACGGTGCCCGGCGAGCCGGAGACAGGCACGTTGGTGGCGGAAAAGGCCGTTGTGGCCGGAGGACAGTACCATCCGGAATTCGGAGGAGCGCAGTCTGGCAGAACGCTCGCGGAGGGAGAGGGGAAAAACAGGCCGTTCGAACCGGTGTCGAAGAAACTGCCGTAAGAGATGCTCCCGAAGGTCGTGGTGAGTTCCCCGAACTGGTTGGCGGTATACGTCTTCACCGCGGAAGGCGCATTGTTCGTCCTGGTCCCGATCCCGAAGATGAGGGAACCGTTGACTGAAAGCAGCCCGCCCGGTGAAACGCCGGGAAACCGCACAATCACCCCGTTGTTGTCCTGGGGAAGAAGCGCCGCCGGGTTCTGCACCTGATTCGTGAGCGGGACCGAGGTTCCGGAGCAGGCGGATCCGGCGCAGGTGTAATAGAGCCCGTTGGCCCCGCTGCTTGCGCAGACCGGACCGCAGTCCTGGGCAAAGAAACCGACTCCCAAAATTCCATTGAATCCCGCCTCTGCTGGGCTGCGGTCAGCGTTCCGGCATCCGGCAGGGGCGGTGCCGTAGGTTGCGTCGACGACATGGATAGGAACCTGAACAACCGGTTCGTTCCCGAGAATGACACCCGCCATCGAGACAGGTCCCCAATGGGAAGTGCCGTCTCCGTACTGGACACACTCCGCAAGAGGACCGGAATTCACGCTTTCCTGCGGAAGTGAAACACCCAGGGCTTGTTTGAAGATCCGCAGACCGTAGCTCGCGGTATCCAGGAGAATGTCATTGATCGTTTGACAGTTTGTCGTGCCCGGGGAGCATACCGTAACGCTCACGCACGGTTTGTTCGGGTAGGAATTGCCGGAGCAGAGAGAACCATTCACCGTGACGGCAAGCACGTTCTCTGCCGATGGGGGAGGCGTACCGCCCCCTCCCGACGAGGCGCCCGACCCGCTTCCGCCTGAGCCGCCTCCGCAGCCCGCCAGCGCAAGGACCAGGAAAAGAAGCAGCGTCCTACCTGATTTCATCGACGCTCATCCCGGAAGGGATAAGTGCCGGGGCGTAGGCCCGGCCCTGCAGGTTCCGCATGTGCCCCCACTTTTCGACAACGACGTTGCTCGTCTTCACCTGGAGACGCCTGCGCCCCCGTTTGCGCGGGGTTTGCTCCAGTGCTTTCTCGTATTCGCCGGCATAGGACCCGAGAAGTTCCATAAGATCAGGGTGGATCAGCCCGTTCCATGCGATCCCGAATACGACTCCGGACGGAGAAACGTATTCCCGTACGGAAACCGAATCCGTATTGATCTCCTGGACCGTGTAGCCGTTGCGGGCCGTCATGACGCGCCGCCCTGCGGAGAGGGCATCCCTATCGGCCTCGACCGAGTCTGCCGATCCTCCGAGCGTCGCCTGCGCCTGCCCGGCCGCCGCGGACAGAGAAACAAGAATCGCGAGGCACAGAAACGCGGTATACTTTCTTCCCATAATGACGAATCTTTCGCGCTTAATCATAACGACCGCCTGTGAAGAAAATGTGAAGATTCCCGGTGTGTTCTCATTTTTCAGGGCCGCCTGAAAGCAGGGAATAGAGGAGCGCATCGACTTCGTCTATCAGCTCCTTGAAAAGTCCGCCGTGGCTTTTCGCGTTCGAGAAAAGCACGTTCCTGATTTCCCGGATTTCCGGGTCATCGCACTTTTCATACGTGATATGGCCCGCCTGCATCGCCTGTCTCTCAAGGACGAGGAGCTGTTTCGCTTTCTCTGCAAAAGGGGCCATCAACTCTTCGATCCGCGAAGTCTTTTCCCGGATGAACGACAATGTTTCCCCGGCTTCTGCCCCATCTTTCGACGGACGCGGAACGCTCTCCATCAGTCCTGCAATTTCCCTCATCATGACGTACAGCGTACAATACTCGAGCCCCCTCACCCCCCGTCTCCACTGGAGGAGCATCGGGTTTCTCCAGAACCAGAGGAAGTTCCGCAGGCCGAGCGAAATGAGTTCTGAGCAGCGGTCGAAGAGCTCCGACACGAGATGGGACGTCCCTGCCGTAGCGATATTTCCCTTCTCCCGGCGTCCCATCCCCTTTGCGGAAACCGGGCGGCCGCCCGCCAGGTATTCCCACAGATTCACGAGGACGGTCGCTCCCTCTGCGTCGCCGGGCGTATCGAAATGCACGAGGGAGAGGACCACCCTGCCGCCGCCGTACCTGCCTTCCACCACGGCAGGCTCGTTCAGCAGCCAGCCCGGATCGAGGTTGATCCGGTAGAGTCTCTCGAGGTCCTCCCAGTTGCCGTACTTCCCGACGTCGCCCACGTTCAGGTCCGAGCTGAAAGAATCGGGCAGCGCCTCTCCGTAGGAGGCGATCACGTTCATGCTCCCTTCCTCCACGAGGAATTGTGACGGCCACCATGCATGGAAAACAGACTCCGTAATGCCGCGCCAGAGCGCATGGTCGGTCGTCCTGAGCCGGATCCTTCCGCTGAAGCTCGGGACACGCTCCCCGGTCGGCCTTCTCTTTATCCCCAGAAGCCCGATTCCGTCGAGCGTCGCGAGCCCTGCGCCTCCGCAAAAACCGAGATAATCCCCGCCCCCTGAGATGAATCTCTTTATCTCACCGATGCCTTCTTCTCCGAGGGACTTCAGCTTGTTCGACGCCCATCCGCCGGGTACGAAGAGCGTCCTCATCCCCTGAAGCCCGCCGTTCTTGAGGTCTCCGGAGCGGACGAGCCTGAAGGGGAGACGGGCCACCTCGAGGGCCCTGACCGCCATCAATCCCCAGAGAAAGGATTCGTCCCAGAGGAGGGCGACTTTCCCCCCGGAGCCGGGTGAAGATGCCCGTTTCCGGACCTCAGGTCCTGAACTTCTTTTCATAGCCCCGGGGCGTGATCATCCGCCCGTTCCAGACAAAGGTCTGCGCATTGCCGACGAGCACCGTCGTCTGCATGTCGATCTCATGGTCGAGCATCTTTTCGATGTCCGTGACGACGACATGCTCGCCCTCCCTCATCGCGGCCCTGACGATCCCGACAGGAGTTTTCGCGCTCCTGTGTCTGAGGATGATATCGCGGGCCTCGCGAATACGCCCGGCCCTGCCCTTGCTCTTCGGGTTGTAAAGGGCGATCACGAAATCAGCCATCGCTGCGGCATCGAGCCTCTTCTCTATCAGCTCCCAGGGGGTGAGCCTGTCGGAGAGGCTTATCGAGGCGAAGTCGTGCATGAGCGGCGCACCTAGGCGTGCCGCACATGCGTTCAGTGCAGAGATACCGGGGACCACCTCGACCCCGATCTGTGACGAGTTTGTTCCGGGCCTTTGGGGCCGGACCCGGGATGCTTCCTTATTTCCCGACCTTTTACCCTTCACTGATGACTCGCCGCTGTTTTTCAGCACCTCGAATACCAGCCCAGCCATGGCGTATATCCCCGGGTCGCCTCCGCTGATCACCGAGACGGTCTTTCCCTGCAGCGCGAGCTCCACTGCCTTCCTGCATCTGTCGACTTCCTGCGTCATTCCCGTCGAAAAAACCTCTTTGCCGACGGTAAGGTCCCTGATAAGGTCCATGTAAGTGCCGTAGCCCACGAGCACATCCGATCCCGTGATCGCCTTCCGCGCATAGGGGGTGATATGCCCGCTGTCACCGGGACCGGTGCCGACGATGTAAATCATCCCTTTCCGCCCTTGTTTCATATTCTTCGTCCTCTTGTTTCGCTTGTCTTCCGCAACCGCCACGGTCACGTTCCCTATCTTCCGCTTGCCCTCGCGCAGGACGCCGTCTCTTGCGGCAAGGAGGGCCGCAGGCTCCGCCACTGCGTTGGCACCCGTCGCCTTCAGGGCGGCTTCGGATTTCTTTACTCCTTTCACCCCGTTCAGCTCCCCGGCGCTAAAGACAACAACAGGGAGACCGTGGTCAGCGGCAAACGCAACGAGTCCGGGTTCGGCGGCCTTCCTGTCGATAGTCGCGACAGAACGAACGGACAGAAAGGAGAGGTTGCATTCATCCAGCGTCTTTCTGACCGCGGCATCTATCTCTTCGCGGGAAGTCCCGCTGTTGCAGCCGAGGCCGATCACGAGGTTCCGCGGCCTCAGAAAAAGAGGCCGCTCGCAGGCCGAGGCAGCGGAAAGAGCACGGGGGACATCGCTCCTGTTCGTGATGCATATGTCCGCCTCTTCCGGACCGAACACCCTCACAAACCCGGCAGGCAGCTCATTTACTGTTTCCGTATACACATGCAACGCCCCTTTGTCGAGCAGACGAGTACCGACTCCGGAAACAAGTCTCCAGTCCTCTATCGCGAGCTCATTATCCCTCGCCCACAAGTCTATCGGGACAACGTCGTTCACGTCCGACGACGTAGTGATTACCGCCTCGCCCCCTAAAAACCCGGCGATCTCTCTTGCCCTTTCATTCGCGCCCCCGAGATGCCCGCTCAGGAGGCTGACTGCGAACCTCCCCTTCTCATCGAGGACGACCACGGCGGGGTCTGTTTTTTTGTCTTTTACGAAACGCGAGATGCTCCTCACCGCGATTCCCGCAGCCATGACGAAAATCAGGGTCCTGTGGCGTCCCCAGAGTTCCGGGACTATTCCCGGCATGAATTTCAGAATCCGGGCGCCGGGATAAAGGCCGGCAAGCTTCTGCGCAAGCCCCAGGCCCTTGCCGGTGATATAAAGGATGGCCGGACTACTTCCTGAATTCATGGGTAAAGTCTTTATGATACAATCTCGATTCCTTGTTGAGGGATGTCTCCGAGGCCCTGAGGGATTCGCCGATATAGATCAGTGCGGTCTTCCTGATGCCTGCGTCCGAGACGATCCGTTCGAGCTCTTTCAGCGTTCCCCGGATGACCTTCTGCCCGGGCCACGACGCCTTCTCGATCACCACAACGGGAGTGTCTTCGTGATAGCCCTGCAAAAGTTCGTCCCTGACCCGGCCGATCATCGCAACACTGAGGAAGATCACCATGGTGGCCTTGTGCTGCGCAAGACTCCCGAGCCGCTCCGTCTCCGGGACAGGTGTTCTGCCTTCCAGGCGGGTGAATATCACTGTCTGGCTGATTTCAGGGACAGTCAGTTCCTGTCCGAGCACTGCTGCCCCGGCCATCGCGGATGAGACGCCGGGGACGACCTCATATCCGATGCCGAGCGCCCTGAGGCGTTCTATCTGCTCGGTTATGGCGCTGTAAAAAGACGTGTCGCCCGTATGGAGCCTCACGACCGCCTTGCCGCTTTCGACCGCGCGCCTCATCACCTCTATCACTTCGTCGAGGGTCATCGTTGCGGAATTATGGACCTCTGCCCTGATTCCCTCGAGGAGGCGGGGATTCACGAGGCTCCCCGCATAAACCACGACCTTCGCACTGTCGAGGAGTCTTCTGCCTTTGAGGGTAATCAGTTCGGGATCGCCGGGTCCCGCCCCCAGGAAATACACTATTGCCACGTTCGCCTCACCTCCTGCATCGCAGAGTCGGCCTCCGCAAATGATCGGCCCTTCATTTCCTGACGATCATCAGGGAGAAATAGTTGAGGTCGCCCTCTTTCACGTCCCTTATGTTCCTGAATATCTTCTCATCGCTCATCCCGGCCTTCACGATATAGATGGCGTTCCCGGTGAGGCCCTCTTCCCCGAGGACCTTCAGTACCCCGCCGAAAACCTTGTGGACTTTCATCAGCACAAGGGTATCGAAGGCGGCAAGGTATCCCTTGAGATCTTCCGCATAGGTTGCGGGGATCACGGCGATTTTTTCGTCCGCCAAGCCGAGTGAGACCTTCGCCCTCGCAGCAGAGGCATTGACAGAGGAAACCCCCGGGATGATCTCGATCCCGAGGCCGGGATTCTCTTCGAGGAGCCTGTCGTAGAGGTAGAAAAACGTGCTGTAGATCGTGGGGTCTCCGATCGTAATGAAGGCGACATCGGCCCCCGCATTCAGCCTCTGCAGCACCGTCTCTACGGTCCGGCCCCACTTCTCATCGAGTTCCGTCCCGTGCTTCGCATCCCTTGTCTTTTTCATCGGGAAATGCGCCTCGATGATCTCTTTTCCATCGAGACTCACCGCCTCTGCCGCAATCGAGAGGGCGAGGCTGCTGCCCTCCTCCCTGCCCTTCGGCACGCAGATGCACGACACTTCCCTCAAAATCCTTGCAGCCTTGAGAGTCAGCAGCTCGGGGTCTCCGGGGCCGACGCCCACAACGTAGAGGGTCCCTGTCATATAACCTTTTCTCCCGTGATGATGAAGACCGGATTGAGGGCGGCTATCTGTTTCTTGCCTGCGATCACCCTGGATTTCGATACGGAGACTTCGGAGACCTCGCTGGTGAATCCGCATTTTTCGAGGCATGCGACCGCTTCATGAAGCGTTTCTATCGTCACGGCGTTGATCACGATAATGCCCGAAGACATAACCTCCTTCACGAAGTCCATGATTTCTGCGAGTCTTCCTCCGCTCCCTCCCACGAAGACCCTGTCAGGCGGGGGGAGCCCTCTCAGCACCTCCGGGGCGCTGCCATGGAGCACCTCGATATTCGCAGTATGGAACCCCGCCTTGTTCGCCCTGATATAGCCTGCCCGCACTTCGTCTTTCTCTATCGCAAAGATCTTCAGTTCCGGGGCGAGTCGCGCAGCCTCTGCCGAGACTGAGCCCGAACCCGAGCCGATGTCCCAGAATACGCCCTTCCGGGGAAGTCTCAATCTATGGAGCGTCACCGCCCTGACTTCGTCTTTCGTGATCAGTCCGCGCGAATGGGAGATCTCTTTTTCCCTCAGCCCGAAGGCGATTCCCTCCGCGGCTCCCGCCTCCCCTTCCGTTTTCTCTACTATCACGACGTTCGGATCGGAAAACACCCCCCGGGCAATCTCCTCGGCGGTCCCACGAATGATCTTTTCATCGGGATACCCCAGCCTCTGGCACACAAAGATAAGGACCCCATGCCCGCCGCCTAGCTCTAGGATGCTTTTTGCGATCATCGCGGGGCCATTCGTCCTGTCCGTCAGCACGGCGATTTTGCGGTGTGTCCCGAGCAGCGATGCAATTTCATCCGGCCCGTACGGAAGCCTTCTCCTCTTTTTCGGGTTCGGCCCGCCGTGGAGGCTGAGGAGGAGAGCGTCGTCCCAGGACTTCCCTATCCTCGCAAAAGCGACCTGAATACTCGACAGGTCCGGCAGGATTTCAACCCTCCCTTCCCCGAATTCTTCGATGACCCTCCTGCCGATGCCGAAAAAGAGCGGATCGCCCGAGCCGAGCAGCACGATCGGACCGAAGCGGGCGTCGCCCGACGCTGACTTCATATAGTCGATCGTCTCATCTACATTGTTGATCACCTTGACGGCCTCTTTCACCGCCTCGTACTCTGCGTATCCTCTGAAGACCTCGAAAAGCCTCTGGGAGGCAAGGATCAGTCGGGAACCGAGAACGACCTCCCTCGCCCTCTCTTCGAGGGGTTTGAAGCCTATGCCGACAATATAGATCTTACCCATCGACCGCGATTATCTCCCCGCTGTATGAGACGAGATGACTGATCACCGGGAGTCCTCCGGCAATCCTCCCTGCGTATTCCTTCGCTTCTCCGCAGACCTTCCGAAAAGCCGCGGCCTCAGGTCCGTACCGCGAAACAAGGTAATCGAAAAGCTCGCGTGCGGTGTTGAACTCCCTCTCCGGAGGGACCGGAATACCGAGGCCGTTCAGGAGTTCGACCGACTTT
>JAMCWJ010000021.1 GCA_023475105.1 Nitrospirota bacterium | reverse complement strand
GCCTGACTCGCGCGGTAATCGCGCTCAGGTGCAAGGAGGAGATCGGGTGTTCGGGGGCTGAGATCGCACGCCATCTTGGAGTCAATACAACCAGTATCAATCGAGCACTTGAGAAAGCGGATGGATTACCTCGAGATGATACTATGCACTAAATGCATCAACGTCCCCAATAGGAACGTCAACGTCCCCAATAGGAACGCTCGAACAGGTCATAGGGAGGCTGACAGGTGTGCAGGGGCGCGGTCCGGCGAAAGATGTCCATCTGTTCCGCGGAATAATTGCTCATCCCGATCGCCCAGGTTCCCAGACAGGTGCGGGAAACCTTCAGCTCTGTGCCGGTGATCCGCACGAATTCCATGTGTCCTCCTTTTGCTTCCGCAAGAGAGCGGCATGCGGGGATCTTCGATCCTATCCTCCGCCCTTTTCGAAGGGCTTCCTTGCCGCTTGCGGCTTCACTGGCAGATGCCGTAAACGTTCACTCTGCCGGTCTTCTCTTTCCCCCCATTTTAGAATAGAAACATCGTGCGCCGGTCTTGCAGGCAATTTGCCGGATATGCAGTACAATGGAATTAACGCGGAGGGAAGGGCCCTTGTGTGAGGCCCTCCTTCATGTGAGAAGAAGGGAGGATATATGAAGGAAAACTTCCGAAAGTGGTCGGCCATGCTGTTCGGCTTGCTTGTGCTTGCGGGTTGCGCGGGCAGTCAGCCCCCGGTGACGTTCGAGCCCGAAACGGGCCAGACCGTTGTCGGGATGAAGGCGGAGAACTTCAAGTTTGTGCCAAACAATATCAAGGTGCGGAAGGGAGTGGTTCTGTTCAGGATCGAAAACGTCTCCGGGTCGGAGCATAATTTCACCCTGAAGGACCCTCAGGACCACGTGCTCCGGGACGTCCGCATCCCGCCTCAGGGGACCGTCACGGTCAGGGTGGACTTTGCCGAACCGGGCGCTTACACCTTTTTCTGTGATGAGCCCTTCCATGCCGTCCTCGGAATGAAGGGCGGAATCGAGGTCGTCGGGGCTCCGGGGAGGGCGCAATAGGGCACGTGCCGGACCAGAAGAGAAAGAGGGTCTTTTCCGCGATCCAGCCGACGGGGAACGTTCATCTAGGAAACTACCTGGGGGCGATCCGCGGCTGGACAAGATTGCAGGATGAATATGACTGCCTCTTTTGTATTGCCGATCTGCATGCGGTTACGGTCCCCCAGGACCCCCGGCTGCTGAGGGAGAAGACGAGAGAGACCGCGCGCATCCTGGTCGCCTCAGGAATAGACCCCCGGAGATCCCCGCTCTTCGTGCAGTCCCACATCTGCGCCCATACTGAAATGGCGTGGCTTCTGAACTGCGTTGTTCCGGTCGGCTGGCTGGAACGAATGACACAGTATAAGGAAAAAGTGAAAAAGGGCGCGCACGCGACTGCGGGGCTGTTCGACTATCCCGTGCTTATGGCTGCGGACGTCCTGCTCTACGATACGGACCTCGTGCCGGTCGGAGAAGACCAGAAGCAGCATATAGAGCTTACCCGCGATCTTGCGCAGCGGTTCAATTCGGCATATGGAGAGACCTTCAGACTCCCCGACGCGATGATCTCTGAAAGCGGCTCGCGGATCATGGGGCTGATCGACCCTACAAAGAAGATGAGTAAGAGCGAAATGCGTTACGGAGATGCGATCTCCGTACTCGATCCGCCCGGGGAGATACGCGCCAAGGTCATGAAGGCGACAACGGACTCACTGCGAGACATCCGCTTCGATGAAAACCGGCCGGGCGTCAACAACCTGCTCGTGATCTATGAGCTCTTCACCGGCCTTGAGCGGTCCTCTGTAGAGGAAAGGTTCTCAGGGAGGGGATACAACGACCTCAAGCGCGAGCTTGCAGAGGCGATCATCGAGGGCCTTCGTCCGCTCCAGTCCCGCTACCGGGAATTGGCCTCCGACCGGGGCGCGGTCGAGGCGTTTCTCGCTGAGGGCGCTTCCTCAGCGTCGCCGATGGCGATCGAAAAGCTGAATGAGGTGAAAACAAGAATGGGACTCGGATAAGACTATTTCTTGCGCCTGCCGATCAGGGCTTTCAGTTTCTCAAAATCGCGGAGAAAGCCCTTTTTCCCTTTCGGAAAACGGACTGCGAAGGCGGGATGGAACGTGACGAAATAGGTCCTTCCATTTTCCCGGGTGACGTTCCCGTGTCCTTCTGCAAGCCCCACTTTTCTGCCAAGAAGTGCGATACAGGCTGTGTTGCCGAGCAGGACGACAATCTTGGGATCGATGACCGCAAGTTGTTTCAGGAGGTGCTCCCTGCCGTGGAGGACGTTCTGCCTTGAAGGGGTTCCGCGAAGCGGGAGATAATGCACGGGGCTGGTGATGAAAACCTCTTCCTCCTTCAGCCCTGCCGCGCGTATCATTTCTCTCAGGAGCTTCCCGGACCTGCCGACAAAGGGACGTCCTGTCTTCGCCTCCTCTTTTCCGGGAGCTTCACCTATAAAGACGACCTCCGCATCGGCATTTCCCTCGCCGGGTACGGGCTTCCCCGTGCCCCATGTTTTGCAGACAGGACAGCATGCGATCTCTTCGGCGATCTCCCGGAGTGCCTTTTCCTTCACAATCTATTCTTCCTTCGGCTCTGTCCCGGCCGCCATTTCCTCGCCGTCCCTCAGGAACGTTATTGCAACGGGGCTTCCCGGAGAAAGCCCTTTCAAAGCATCAGAAAGGTCTTTGAGACTCTTCACGGCGGCAGAGCCGATGCGGACAATCACGTCTCCTTCCCTGAGGCCGCTCGTCTCCGCCGGTGAATCCGGCATGACGCCGGAGACACGACATCCTTCGCCCGTGAACCCGGAATCGGGGATGATGCCGAGTTCGGCGAGCTCCGCACTTCTCTCGTCTGCCTGCTGAGGTGCTTCGGAGAGCGCGTCTTCATGCGTCAGGGGTTCATTCAGGGCTGAAAGGTATTCAATGACTTCCCTGGCCGCCGATGCGACTTTCACAAGCCCTCCTGCATCCATGGTATCCGGGGTTTCGGAGAGGCTGTGATAGCCGGGATGAGAGCCGGTGGAGAGACGGACTGCGGGGACTGCCGCAGCCTCAAAGCCTGCCTGGTCGCCCGCGGTGAAATTTTCCGGCGCCAGATCTATATCCACTCCGGCGATGAGGCCGGCCTCTCTGAGTATGCGGGGCCATTCCCGGGACGACGCAGCGCCTGTCGCCAGGAGTCTCTTTTCCCCGAGCCTCCCTATTGTATCGAGGTCCACCATCGCCAGGCATTTTTCGATGGGATAGCGCTCCTCATGCCCCACATAATACCGCGACCCCTTCCCCCCGTCCTCTTCTCCGGTGAAAATGACGAAGATTATGCCGGCATCGGGATGCATTCTGTTCATCACCCGTGCAAGTTCGAGGAGGACCGCGACACCGCTTGCGTTGTCATCGGCATCGTTGGAAATCTTGCCGCTGTTCCCCCTTCTGATGTCGTGCCCTCCTCGATCATAGCGGGCCCTTACCAGGACGTATCTGTCCGCAAGTTCCGGCACTCCGCCCGGAATCACACCGATCACGTTTCTGAAGCGGACTTTCCGGTCCGGCCCGGGACGCTCGTCCCATGTCTCGAAATAGCTCCCTTCAGTGTCTCCGCCGGGCACAAGACCCGCCTCCCTGAACTTCCCCGCGATGAATTCCGCCGTTTGATCGAGTTCCTCCGTGCCTGTTCCACTTCCCCTCAGAGTATCGCCTGCAAGAAAGCGGATCGTCCCGATCATGGATTCCTCCGAGAATGCAACAGGGAGGGCGATGAGGGCCTCCCTCCTTTTCAGTTCTCCCATTCCGACCTTCGAAATGCCTTCTTCGCCGGCAATAAAGGCAGTCAGCGGCGACCCGGTCACAGGCCATCGGCCTTTCAAGAGATTTACCGGCTCCTCCCCCTCAAAGCCGAGATAACTGTATTTGTTGTAATGGGGCAGTTTTCTTGCCAGACCGGGAAGCGCCCCCGTCCTGTCCGACGCAATGAAGGCGAGGGTGGCGCGCGTGTTTCGGGGATTCCCCGCGATCAGGACGACTGAACGGCCTTCTTTGGAGAGCTCCGTCTTCCCGATACGGACTTTCACTCCATCCATCGAGACGCCATAGACCTCGAGAGCAGCCGCTGCGTCATTCGCAAAGAAGTTTTCCCATCCAAGGACGACGACCGCCCGATCCAGTGGAAGTGCGTCCAGCTCTCTGTCGGTTTTCACGTCGACCTCGTCAGGTCCGGAACCGCGCAGGGCTTTTGCGAAGTCCTGGTATGCGCCCAGCATCGCCTTTCCCGCGCGGGAGGGGAGGACCACAAGCATTTTTTTTGCTCCGAGGGCGGATGACACTGCAGGGGGCATTTCCCGGGGGTCGAGCCTCCTGAAAAGGTCAAACTCGGGATCGACGTCGATCCTCAACGGCCTCGAAGGGAGATAGAGCAGGAGATCGAGACTCTTTTTGTCCATCGTCACAACCGTCTGGTACGCCTTTTCCCTGCCTTCCATCGTCACGGCGATCGGGACCCTGAGCAGATAGGCTTCTCCGGACTGGACCTGCTCCAGCTGCGCGCTGAGGATATATCCGTTGTCTTTCTTAACTGCCCTGGGGCTTCGCAGGTTTACCCGGGGGGCGCCCGACCGTTCCACCCCCTGGTGGAACTCCCGGGCGAGGTACCTTCCCGAAACCCGCTCGAAACTCTTTCTGAGATCCGAGAAAGAGGCGGTTCGGAACTTGTTCCTTTCATAGAAATCCCGGAGGCCCCGGATAAAGACCGAGTCTCCCAGCTCCAGCCGGAGCATGTGGAAGAACATCAGGGATTTGCCATAGCCGATCGCTTCTGATGAGGAGCTGTGGCGGGAACGGAACGCGGTGAGGGGAAAATCCCTGCTGCCTGAAACGTAATCCGCGTATTTCTGGAGTGTTGTCAGGCGGTACTCCTCAGCGCTGCCCTGCTGCTCCCGGAGCATGTGGTCCGCGAGATAGGCAGTGAGTCCCTCCGACCAGTTGCCGGTCCTGTAATCGGGGAAGACACTGTTACCCCACCAGTTGTGCAGTATCTCGTGAGGATATGACGAGCTGATGATAAAGGGAAAACGGATGATCGACGGCCCCAGGAGGGTGAAGGAGGGCAGCCCGAAGCCTGTTTCCCGGAAATTCTCGACGAGGGCAAACTTTGGATAGGGATAGGGGCCGATGAGCTTGTCGTACATCGACAGATATCTGCCCGTTGCCTCCAGGTACTTCCCGGCAAGTTCCTTGTCGGGCGTCCTGAGAAAGGCCATGGCCGGAGTCCTGTTCGAGGACCTGGTGTATTCCGTGAAGCGTGCCGCCGCGAGGCAGATGCCGTCCTGCGGATCGGGAGACTCCCACTTCACCACGGTCCCTTGTTTTCCCCTTTCGTGCACGGTGCGGCCTCCCTGGCTCACTGCGTCCCATCCTGCGGGAAGTTCGACTTTCAGGGAGAAGGCGAGCAATTCCTCGCCGATTTCCGGGTACCAATAGGAACTCGCCGCGAGATAGACGCCTTCTTCCGAGATGATTCCAGGGGAAAGGCTGAAACCGCGCGCCTGCTCCTTGCCGTAAGGTTCGAGCGGGTGATCAATGACGCCGCGGTAGCGTATTACGAAGCTCTTCATCCCGAGGGGGAGGGCGACCTTGTATGATTCAGCGATCCCATCTGCCCTTGCTCCCTCTCTCCGGAGCGTGACTCCGCGCGTCTCGGAAGAGGGCCTCAGGCCTGCGTGGAGGGAAAACCCAAAGTCGCGGGGAAAGCCGTCGGGAACAGTGATCTTGTCCCGCACCGCGATCAGGTGCTCGCGGGGCATTATCCTTGCCTCGAGTTCGTGGTGGATCAGGTTTCTCTCCTGCTCTGCGCGCGCAGGGCAGGCCGGTGAAAGCAGCGACACGGCACCCAAGCAAAGGAGGAGGACGGCAAAATGGTTTCCTGCACGCAGGAGGGGATGTTCGGTCGTTTCCCCTGCGGTAACTCTTTCTTTTTCGGCCTCAGATAGTCCGGGAGTCTGCACCATAATTAGTCCCTCAATTATATCCGATACGCCGGGGTTTGCACCACATTATTGATCGCTTGCAACCGTGCCTCAGCCGATTTCATCATCACTCTCCTCTGATGACAGCCGATTATGAGCGTCTCATTCCCGATTATGACGAACACCGTGCGCGGAAGATACCGGGGGGAATGAAATGACGGGAAACTCTGCATTATTTCAAAAAAGGCGCTGTAGAAGACAGCGCCTTTTTCCGGTCCGGTTTTCCGGTTACCCGCGATAGAGACTGAGCATTCTCGCAGTAAGTGCTGCCGCATCCAGGAACCCGGAAACACCGACGATCAGCAGGCCGACCAGGCTAAGGACCAAGGTATAGGCCCCGGTGAGCGCGACAATCCCGAGGATTACTGTCGAAAGTCCGATAAGCAGCTGAACTCCCGCAGCAGCAGAGACAGCCTCATGAGCCACCTTCTTGAACAGCGTCGTTTCCTTGGAACCTTCGAGTTCGAAAGCATTAAGACGTGCGATCACTCCGCTGCCCAGTATCAACGCCGCTCCAAAGACAAGAACAGCCACAGGAGCAAGAATCATCGGCGCCAGTTCGAGCAGCGCCAGAATTCCGAGGACGAGTCCTACGACACCTCCCAGGAACTCAGCTGTCACCCCGATGCCGAGTTCAGCTTCATGTAGTCTCTCCGAACGCGTTTCTGTCAGGAGTTTCGAAAAGCGCATCGAAATTGCTCCGCCCTCGATCAGGAAGGCCGCCCCCATTGCAATGACCCCGATGTAGAGCATCAGGTTGGGCATCATGTGCGATAGACCGATGAGCGACAGGACAATTACGGCGCCGCCCGCTACACCCTCAGCCAGAGACCCTCCGAGAACGGACCTGATCGACTTTCTCTCTTCGGTTAGCCCGGCAGTCTTCTGTAGGGTCGCATTTCCTTCCATCATTTACCTCCTTTTATCAGAGGTTAATAACAATATCTCGCAAAACATATCGTTTTGCGAACCTCACAATCCATAATATAACAACTTGGTTATATGCGCAACTTAGAAACTCTTCTGATAATGGCAAATAGCGTGAATTCCGGCGTAAAATGAGCGAAATAGACAAGATGGCTTGTTCTTCTTTCGATAAAGTATGAAAGGCGCTTCCGGGATCCGGATTTCGAGCGAACGACGACCCTGAGGAAATGTTGTCAGACTTGATTCATTGTCAGACTTGATTCTGTTTCATAATTGGACCGAGTATATAGGGAAAAAAGTACTTCACTCAGAAATTTTGCGGAGAAGCCAGGCCATGTTTTTCCCGAGATTAACCATCGTCTGCATGCCCTCGCTGTCGTTTTTTACCTCTCCCGGTTCTCTCCCTATGGCGAGGTTCCAGTAACTGGAGCCGGGGATGATCATCTGACCTATAAGGAAGAAATAGTTGAGGGAGCTTAGGACATGGGTTGCCCCGGCTCGGCGGACGGCAACCACACCCGCGCCGACTTTCCTTTTAAACAAGTCCCCGTTTGCGCGGGACACCATGCCGCACCTTTCGATAAGGGCTTTCATGTTTGTCGTCACGTCGGAAAAATACGTGGGGGAGCCGAGGAGTATGCCGTCCGCTTCGGCCATCTTGCCGATATAGACGTTCATTTCGTCCTTTTCGACCGCGCATTTTCTGTTTTTGTTCTCAAAACACTTATAGCAGGCGATGCAGCCCTGAAGAGATTTTCCCGTCAACTGGACCAGTTCGGTCGCGATGCCTTCTTTCTCCAATTCCTCGAGTACGGCATTCAGAAGTATGGCGGTATTGGCGTCTTTCCTTGCACTCCCGTTAAAGGCTACAACCTTCATCTTAAACCTCCTGGAACGCGCGAAAGCGCTCGTTTTTCCTTTCAATGTACCTAATCGGACGTCAGAAAAGCAATAGCCGGAGCAGAGGGATAGGAGGAGTTTGCCTCCGGTCCTTCGGACAGCCCTGTAAGGTTTCGTCCTGCATGCCGTCCCGCGCGGAGCGCTTCAGAACTTCGCCTATCCGGAATGCCCATTCTCGTGTATGCTAAGGATATATTCCGTGCAGGCAAGGCAGGGCTATGAAGGTAAAGGCCTGTTATATTTCGGCTACCGGCAAAGTGAGAGCGCGCAATGAGGACAGCATTTTGCTGAACGATCTTCTCGTTTCCGAAGGTGAGATGGAACTGGTCGGGCGCCTGGACTCCGGCGAAGAGCGGCAGATCTACGTCGTCGCAGACGGAATGGGAGGTCACCGGAAGGGTGAAATAGCGAGCAAAACCGTCCTGAGCGTGTTCAGAAAAAACTACCGTGACATCGGGAACGCCGCAGGGCTGAGAGAAACCCTCCGGCACGCGAAGGAGGAACTGGACAAGGTCGTCGAAAAGGAGAGAGCGAGTTATGGTCTCGGGACGACAGTCACCGGCCTGGTGCTGGCCGGAAGCAGGGGGATCGTTTTTAACTGCGGCGACAGCAGGACATACAGGAGGCGTGAGGGCAGGACGGAACGAATTACAAAAGACCATTCCCTGGTCCAGAGGCTTTTCGAGGACGGGATCATTTCCGAGGAAGAGATGAGGACCGATCCCCGGAAGAACATCATCACGTCCGCCGTCATCGGAGACCTGAGCGGCGAACCGCCTGAAGCGGAGATACAGGAGGTCCGTATCGGGGCAGGCGAAAGGTTTCTCTTGTGTTCCGACGGGGTGTGGGAGAGCATGAACGGAGATGAACTCGGAGCCTGCTTTTCTATGTCGAAGCTGGAGGAAGGAGCCGAATGCCTTCTTGGAAAGACACTCGCACGCGGGGCGAGAGACAACCTCAGTATCATAGCCCTCGAAATCGGGGGGAGGGAATCAGATCCGGGAAGGTGAAGCGTTCCTGAAATTCTCCGCGAAACGGAGCGGGCGCTCTTCCCGCAGGCGTATCAGGTGTGTGAATAACGCACTTCCGGCGTACTGTCTTCAGTGCTCAATGTTTCACGCGGCGCCGAGTTTACGGATTATAAGGGTCAGCACGCGCGGGACTTCCCGCCGGCCTTTGAGAAAGAAGTGTGCGGCAGTCGAATTCGATTTTCCAACCCGCAGGGCCAATCCCTTTTGCCTGAGCACCGCGAACGCGGTCTCATCCGTTGAGTCATCGCCGATGTACACGGGAAAACAGTCTTTCCCCAGTCGCCGCAGGATCAGGTCAACGGCGCTGCCCTTGTTCCATGAGGGACCGGGCGTCAGTTCAAGGACTTTCTTTCCCTTGATCAGCCCGAGTGATCCTTCTTTGAGGAATGTATCTGCCGTCGCATAAAAAACCTGCTTCACGCGCGGGATGTCCTCTTTCTTGGCGGAACGGAAGTGAAGACTGAGAGTGAGTTTCTTGTCCTCGAGCCTCACGCCTTCGGTCACTGCAAGCGCCTCTTCAAGCCTTCGCTTTATGCGACGGAGAATCGGCCTTGCACGCATCGCTTCCTGATGCGTATATCTGAGGTGAGGTCCCGAGATGTCGAGCCCGTGATTGCCTGCGTAATAAAGGGCGCGTATGCCGACTCTCACTCGTATGTCCCGCAGCGATCTTCCGCTTATCACCGACACCGAACATCGCGGTGCGGCGCTCAGCACACGCAGTTGCGCCTTTACGCTTTCGGGAAGGAAACAGCGCGAGGGGTCCTCCTGAATCGGTACGAGCGTACCGTCAAAATCAATGAACAGCGCAACCTTCCGCGGGGTCCTGCCCGCAGGAAAGAACCGGTCAGATCCAGCCTTCTCGAAAAGGTATCGCGACTTATCCCCTTTTTTCATTCGCAATATCGGAGGGGCGCAGGCGGGCCAGGGCGGTAATCAGGTTTCCGGCCCAGCGGTAGACATTGTGTTCTCTGACCACGCTCCTCATGCGCTTCATCCTTTCCGCCCGTTCCGACGGCTCCATGGTCAGCGAAAGATATATCGCATCGGCCATTTCCTCGACATCATAGGGATTGATAATGATTGCGTCCCTGAGTTCGCGTGACGCGCCCGTGAATTGGCTGAGGATGAGCGCTCCGTCTTCGTCGTCACGAGTGACGACGAATTCTTTGGCGACCAGGTTCATGCCGTCATGCAGCGACGTGACCATGCAGATGTCGGAGGCACGGTAAAAGCGGTTGATCTCCTCGTGACCGTGATGCGCCTTCAGAAAGACGATCGGCCTCCATCCCTTGTCCTGGAATTTCCAGCTTATCCTGTCGACCGTCTCTTCCACTTCCGCAGCCAGTTCCCTGTACCGTTTGATATGCGTTCTGCTCGGCGCCCCCAGTTCGACGAAGGTGAACTTCCCGACAAATTCCGGATATTTTTCGAGGAACCTCTCGATCGCCCTGAAGCGCTCGACAATACCCTTCGTGTAGTCGATACGGTCGACCCCGACACCCAGGTAATCCGCATGGACGTCGATCTCTCTGAGGATGTTTTCTCTCAGCGCGGCTCTCTCGGGGCGGGTGAGGGCGTGCGCAGAAGCGTCTTCGAAGCTGACGCTGATCGGGAAAGGCTTCACCAGCGTCGTATGGCCGCCCCGGTTCACGGAGAATTGTTCCCAGTCGATCTTCGATTCGAGGAAGCGGTCGACCGTGTCCAAAAAATTGTTGCAGTGGAACTGAATGTGAAACCCGATGATATCGGCGCCGAGCATCCCCAGGAGGATCTCCTGGTGCCAGGGGCAGATGCCGTAGGCTTCCGGGTTGGGCCACGGGATATGCCAGAACAGCGCCACCTTTGCGTCGGGCCGCTTTTCTTTGACGAGCAGGGGAAGCAAGGCGAGCTGATAGTCCTGGATCAGGACGAGGGGGGACTCTTCACCGGAGATCTCTTCGAGCAGGGCTCCGGCGAATTTTTCATTTACCTTTTGATAATACACCCAGTCTTCCAGACGGAAGACCGGCCGTGTATGCGTGATATGGCATAACGGCCAGAGGCCTTCGTTCGAAAAGCCGTAGTAGTAGCCTTCTTCTTCTTCCTTGATGAGCCACACCCTTTTGAGCGTATAGGAAGGGTCCTCGGGGGGCACGCGGAGTTTGCCTCCGGCGTCTGCCGCCTCCCTGTCCGCTTCTCCGCTTCCGTGCGCGATCCAGACGCCGTCGCATATCCGCATTACGGGGTCCAGAGCGGTGACGAGTCCTCCTGCAGGTGCGATGCATTTGACGGTGCGACCGTCTTTTATATGCATGTAAGGTTCCCTGTTCGAGATCAGGAACAGCTTCCTCGCGCCGAGTTCGGCGTTCATGTGCTCTTTCAGGCCGTTGGCCGTCCAGAGGGACTCCGCCTGGAGGCGCAGCCGTGCTTCCTCTTCTGCCCGCGCCCGCGCAACCGCCAGGCTTTTCGCCAGTTGGGCCGCCTCCGAAATCAGCGGCGCCAGCACGTCTCCTCTCACTGCCGAAACAGGCTGGCCGACTTTGCTTTTTCCCGTCCGCAATTCCCTCATCCATTCCGCAAAGCGCGCGATGGGGCCCGTGATGCTCCACTTTACCGTCAGGAGCGTAATCACGGCGATGAACAGCGCCATGATCAGAAAGCGGAGGATCGTATTCGTCCAGATCCCCTCGAGCCTGATGTCGATATAGGAAGCGTCATTGAAGAGCGCAAGGGAACCTATCAGAGTGTCCTCTGCGGAGAGGGGTAGGGTGAACACATACGTTTTTCTGCCCTCGATTGTGAGAAAGCCGTCGATCGGACGGTTTTCCGCAATGGCGCTCACCGCCTGGGGAAGCGGCTGAGGGATATGGGGTTTGAGTTCAGGAGTTGAGGCTATGATGTTGCCCTGTCTGTCGAGCACGGCGAATCCCTTGAGCCTCTCACGGTTGCCGAATCTCTGCACAAGGCGGTTCAGTTTGGGGAACGCATTCGACTGAAGGAGCGGTATGACCGATTCCCGGAGGCTCTCCGCCAGGACGATTGCCCGTCGTTCGAGCTCCCCTGTCAGGCGGATTTTCTCGGCCCGGACTTGGTAGAACGAAAAAAAAACGGCTACCAGGGCCACGACAAGAAGAAGCGAGACGATAAGGCGGATCGTAATCTTCATCTAAATGTCCATGTACTTTTCCCTCTTGCATTCATTCATTTTTTCCCCGCGCCGATTCTGTCTCTGCGTAAACGCTGTCCCGCAAAAAAAATACAAACGGGTTTTCGCCTCTTTACTACTATACCAGAATCGCATACGACTTCAAAAATGCGAGCCGCCTGACGGCCACTGCAAGCGGCGATGAGGGCAGACTGTATGCGGGGAGTTTGGGTGCACGCGGGCTGCGCCGATCGCAGATGCAGACTCCGTTTTTTTCCGGACATACCCCAAAAATACCCGTCCCGGGTAATTCACTTTGACGCGTTGCTTTTCTATCCTATCGTTGTAGTGCGCAAAACGGCAGGGGGTCAGCTGGATACGAAAAACGAGAAGGACAAGAGAGAGTTGCAGGCCCGGCTCACATGCCGATGGAGCTTTCCTGTTCCGAACAGTCCGATCCGTTTCGCGGGGAGGGTTGCCTCCTGCCGCGCGGCTCAGCGGCAGAGCGGGGACAGATATGCGGTCGGGATTGAATTTCTCAGGCTGACGGAGAGGGACCTGAAGGTATTGACCAGGTTCATCGAGTATTATGGAAGACTCGCTGATGAACAGGGCAAAGGGAAGGCCCCTCCCTCGGGGGAAGGAAAAGCTTCGGCGACCCCTTCGGAATTTGCCGAGCGGATTGAGTATCTGTATGTCTGGCACAGGAACATGGGATATTACCGGGTGCTCGGAGTCAAGGACTATGCGACGGAGGACGAGATCAGGGACGCCTATCGCTCGATGGTCCGGGAATTTCATCCCGACAGGCACTTTGACAGACCTTCCGAAGTAAGAGAGAAATTGCATGCGATACTCACGTATGTAAATGCAGCATACGAGACATTGACAAATGCTGAAAGAAGAAAGGAATATGACGTCTCGCATGTCTATCGCATACGGGGGTAGCCTTTTCACGGGAGAACGAACATTGCTCAAAGGGGGGACCGCGGAGAAAATGCCAGGCGAAGAAAAAGAAGCGGAGAACAGAAAACATCTGCGCAGAAATTATCTGGGTGCGGTACGGTACTGCTTGGACTCCGGCGCAGACGGTGAAACGCTGATCGGTTCAGGTGTTGATATCAGCGAGTCCGGAATCTGCATGTTCACCTCATATCCTCTCAGGCAGGGCCAGGCCATTACCCTCAAGAGCAGCCTCCCGGTACCGGTTCGAAAAGCGACGGTGAAATGGGTCAGGCAGTTGAGGGCTGATTTCTACCAGGCAGGGCTTGAATTCGTCGGGTGAACCCGCGCCCGCCACGGATGAGCAATACACCGGGGCGCTTTTCCATCGGCCACTGATCTGCGAAATCTTCCTGTCTTTTCTGATAGTTGCGAATCTTCATATTTCCTTCAAACTTGAGTGGTATTGTATCGCCTGTGAGCGATAATTATCAGCTGCTCTCAGCAAGACAGGAGGTGAACGAATTGAAGAAAGCGATGATTAGCATTGCGGTGATCGCCGCACTTTCCCTCGTGGTGGCAGGGACAGTGTTAGCCATGGGCATGGGTTCCGGCACAGGCATGGGTTCCGGCACAGGCATGGGTTCCGGCACAGGCATGGGTTCCGGCACAGGCATGGGTTCCGGCACAGGCATGGGTTCCGGCACAGGTATGGGTTCCGGCCACGGTGCGGGTTCCGGCCACGGTGCGGGTTCCGGCACAGGCATGGGTCCCGGTGCAGGCATGGGTCCCGGCCACGGTGCGGGTTCCGGCACAGGCATGGGTTCCGGCCACGGTGCGGGTTCCGGCACAGGTATGGGTTCCGGCCACGGCACGGGTCCCGGAATGGGCAGATAATAAGCAAGAGCACTCAAAAGGGCAATATCCGCGGTTTGGATATTGCCCTTCTTATTCCATCAGGGTCTTGCGCTTTCGATTATAAGGACTCATACAATTTCTGAAGATGACCGCATGTTTAAGTTTCAGTACAACCAGTAACGGCTGTTATTGAGACGGCTCAACCGTCAAGCCTCCCTCTTTGAGGATTCTTATGACTTCTTACCTTCGTATGCAATTACAGAGTGTCACCGCTGTGTCTTGACGACCAGAACAGCGCAACCCGCGCGGCCGATAACCTTTTCGGTTGTACTGCCCATCAAGAGTTTCTTAAGCCCCGTTTTGCCGTACGCCCCCATGACTATCAGGTCAGCAGCTCTCCCGCCCGCCGTTTCAACGATGGCCTCATAAGGCTTTCCTCTGGGCGTCAGGGCTTCAACCGTTATTCCTTCCCGCTGCGACGCTTCAACAACCCTGTTGACATTCGCCCTTGCGGTTTCCAGTTCGTTTTCCAGGAAATAAGCAGACAGGGCGATCATATGGCTCCCGCGGCTCTTTGCGATGCCAACAGCCTCCGAAACCGCCGCATTGGCGTATTCGGAGCCGTCTGTAGCGACGAGTATATTCTTAAATTCAACCCGCGCGGCCCTTGGCACGATCAAGACATTACAGGGAGCGTGGCCGATGACCTTCGCAGCCGAACTGCCCATCAGAACCTTCTCAAATCCCCTGCGCCCTCGCCTCCCCATGATTATCATGTCAACTTTTTTCTTTGCTGCCTCTTCTACGACGACCCGGTAGGGCTCGCCGTTCTCACGAAGAATGGTTTCGCAGGAAGATACCCCTTGTTCTGCGGCTGTCTTCTTCACAGATGCAAAGTATGCAGTCGCTTCTTCCTCTTCCTGCTGCATTACACTAGTGCCGAATGTCTCATATTCAGGGTTCATCTCGATGACCGAAATTACATAGAGGTTGCTCGAACATTTCCCCGCAATATTTATCGCCTCCCTTACCGCCCCCTCGCTGTACTCAGAGCGGTCCGTTGCCAAAAGAAGCGTTCTAAGCTTGTCGGACGGACAGGATTGTAATGCATTCATAGGATTTTCTCCTCCTTTTCACTTGACCTGCGCAACCTCCCCTGGACCTCCATTGGGTCCGCTTTATCCATGCCGATACTCTTCCCCATCTCGCTGTCATCCTTTTTCGGGCACTTACTAATGAGGTCGAAAGAAAGCGACATCTCCTCCTATTCCGTCATTCCGGTTTGTCCGGTCCCGCCTCGGCGGGATTTCTTTGTTTTCAGAGAGATTCCCGACGCGCTTCGCTTGCGTGAATGACACATGGCGCTCTTTTACTTATGACCTCCTTAGTAAGTTCTTCCCGGATCATGTTCCTTTTTATTAAGAGCATATCGCATAATGGCATAATGTCAATGAAGCGGCATTGTCCTGCGCAAAGCCGGCATAAGGCGTTCGAGCCTTTACCGCCTTCCGGGGTCTCGTTCGTCTATAATCCGAACCTCCTGAATAAATAGTATTTGGGAAAGTCTATGCCGAGCGTAAAGAATACAGAGAATCCCAGCACCGTGACGACCTGATAAGGGCTGAGGGACGGAACAAAGATGCCGTACACGCCTAACAGCGCAAATCCGATGATGGTCGCCATGCTCAGAAGCAGCAATTCCGTGCCGGGGAATGACGACCAGAAATGCCTCCTTTCCCGAACGATCAATACCCTGAACTGGCTGTTGAATATCAGGTTCAGCATGACAAGGGTGCGGAGATGCTCCCATTCAAGGTGAAAATAATTCCTGCCCATGATGATCACGAGCATGCCCTCCACAACGAGGAGCATGCCGGGAACGAGCGATGCAAGCGTGATGTTTCTGACGTTCCAGATGTTCGGATTGGGTGTATAGGTCACCTTGTCGGTTGCAAGGGACATGGTCACGAAATCGTTCGCGAACACCAGCAGCGACATGCCCAGCAGGGAGAGCACGATATCATGGAGCCAGAAAAAACTGAGGGTGATCAGCCCGACGAATTCTATGACCTTCGTGACTTTGTTGAGGACCCAAGTGAGCATCCGCTGGTAGGTCTGCCTGCTGATGGTCACCGCATTGATGATCACGCCTATCCCCGGCTCGGTCAGGACGACGCTTGCAGACGCCTTTGCCACGTCGGTCGAGTTGCTCACCGCGATTCCCATCTCCGCCTGTTTGAGCGACGGCGCGTCGTTCACCCCGTCTCCGGTCATCCCTACCATATGGCCCCGCGACTGAAGGAGTTTCACGACTTTGTACTTGTCCTCGGGATAGATCTCTGCGAAGCCGTTGCATTCTCCCACGATCTTGACCTGTTCCTCTTCGCTCAAGCCCTGCATGTCCGCCATCCGGATGATGTTGCTCCCGATCCCTACCTGTCCGGATATTTCTTTCGCTATGGCCATATTGTCCCCGGTAAGCATCATCGGCTTGATCCCCAGTTTTCGCGCCTGCGCTATCATGCTTTTTGATTCCGGCCTGGGCGGGTCTGCCATCGGCAGCAATCCGGTGAATTTGAAATCAGCCGGTCCGTCACCTTCCGACCGCGCGACCGCTATTGTCCTGAACCCGTTCCGCGAGAACTCCTGGATAATTCCGTTTGCCTTTGTCTTCGTCTCCTGGTCCATGTCCCGGCAGAGCGACATGACTATCTGGGCCGCACCTTTCACGGCCTTGAAGCGTCTTCCTTCAACTTCGATGACCGCCTCCGTTCTCTTGATCGACGGGTCGAAAGGCTTAAACGAGAGTTGACGGTAGGGCTTGAGATCAACGCCCGTGGTTTTGGCATATTCAAGAACCGCACTGTCAATGAGGTCCATGCCTTCCCTCTGGGAGGCTAACGCGGCTGCAACGACGACATCTTCCTTTCGTGCGCCGGAAAAAGAAACGGCATCGCTCACCGACAGCCTGTTCTGTGTTATGGTTCCTGTCTTATCAAAGCAGAGGACATCGATCGAAGCCGCATCCTCGATCGAATCGAGCCTGGTCACCAGCACGCCCTTCCCGGCAAGCTCCATCGCCCCCACGGCCTGGACGATGGTGAGCACCGCCGGAAGGGCCACGGGGACCGCGCCCATGAGAAAGATCACGGCCAGGGTCAGTACGGTGACGAGGCGCTCGTGTAAATTCGTGAGCAGACCGTACGCCAAAACCAGGAGCAGCGCACTAATTCCGAAGTACATCATGTATTTGACCATCGCCATCATCACCGCCTCCTGGTGGGACTTCGGCCTGGCTATTTTGACGAGTTCCGCAGTCTTCCCGAAGTACGTATTTGCGGCTGTGTTGACCACGATGCATCTCGCTTCCCCCCTCCGTACGACGGAGCTCGAGTAAATGATGTCCGATTGCCGTATCTCCACCGGGAGAGATTCTCCGGTCAGGGCCGATGCATCGACGGAAAGCCCGCCGCTCACGATTTTCGCATCGGCCGGCACGATATCCCCGAGCCCGACGGCGATAATGTCTCCCGGCACGAGGTTTCGCGACCCCTGCATGACCCATTTCCCATTGCGTAATACCTTCGCCTTTATCGCCAGCTTTTTCTTGAGAAGCGCGACCGCTCTTTGCGAGCCGCGTGAGTGGAGGTGGCCGATAACGGCGTTTACGGTGAGCAGTGCGAAGATAATAACTCCTTCAAGGATATGGTGCAATATGAACGAAAGTCCCATTGCCAGCTCCAGCAGCCACGGCATGGGGCCCCAGTAGCGTAACAGGAATTCAAGCAGGGCGTTCCTTTTTTTCTCGACTATTTCGTTATACCCGAACGCCTCAAGGCGTTGTGCCGCCTCTGACAGGGAAAGGCCGTTTTCAGTTGTCTCCAAGGATTCAAGCGTCTCTTCCAAAGAGATATTCTTGTACTCCGATGTGCTCCTCATTCCTGAATCCATAAAGGGCCTCTCTTTCATTCGTTATGCCTGCCCGACATTCAGGGAGGACGGCCCATGTGTCATGGCGATGCTCACGATTTGGGGACCAACAATTTTCGTGCCGCCAGGACTTCTCTTCCTGAATAAACAAGGGCCGGGATCGCAACCGCGATCATGCAGCAGTCCGAAGAGGAACGAGTATATCAACGCTATCAGTGGTGTCATTAAAAGACCTCTCTCTGATAGATATTATACCGCCTGAAGCCGGCACTCTGAAGAGGAAAGCGGTTGAAGCCTTTCCTTGATGAAAACGGAGCGCCGCAGTTTAAGTTTAAGCGACCGCCCTTTCCTCCAGATCTATTTGCGTCAGCTGAAGGACATAGGCCATTTAGTAAAATGATGCACCATGCGGTCTACGATGGCGGTGGTTACGACAGGGTCGCCGAAGTCAGTATTGGTCGCAGGCAGCGTTGATCAGAGGTTGCATGTGGTTCTCTGACAGTGTAATAACTCCGAGACAGACAGTCAGGCATCTTGCCTGACTTATTTTCTATCCCCCGATCCTCGACATGGGTTTCAAGGCTCGCGGAAAGGAACCTCCGGAGGCGTGCTCTTCTCCACGTATTCCCTCAGAACGATTGATGGTGTGCCCTTCAGGTTTCACTTCCATGGAGAGCCTGAGGAGACGCTCTATCTCTTCTTCCGACGAGGAGCCCCTGAGCGCGGGCTTCAGATCGATCTCGGTTTCGGAAAAAAGGCACGGCCTCAGTTTGCCGTCAGCGGTAATACGGAGACGATTGCAGTCACCGCAGAAATGATGGGTGAGCGCACTGATAAAACCGATGACGCCCGGGGCGCTATCAAACCTGAAATATCGCGCAGGTCCATTTCTCCTCAGCCGGACAGGGGAGAGCGGACCTATCTTTTCGACCAGCGCCTTTGTCTCGTTGGTGGAAATATACCGCTTATCGCTCCAGAAGTCCTTAGCCCCTATGGGCATGAACTCGATGAACCTCACATGATAAGCGGTGTCCAGGGTCATCCGTGCGAACTCCTCTATCTCATCCCCGTTCAGACCTCTTATGGGCACCATATTTATCTTAATGGGCATTAGTCCGGCCTTTTCCGCTGCCTCGATCCCTCTGAGCACGGCACTGATCTCTCCTCCCCGCGTCATTTCCCTGAATCTGTCGGGTCTAAGGGAATCGAGGCTTACGTTCACCCTGTCCAGGCCGGCATCTGCCAGTTCCCGTGCATATTTTTCGAGGAGTATCCCGTTGGTGGTGAGACTCATGTCTTCGATACCGGCGATCTTCTTGAGGGAAGCGACGAGGTAGGTAAGATTTTTTCGCGTTAAGGGCTCTCCCCCGGTGAGCCTGATCTTTCTCACTCCCAGTGTGGCCGCCACGCGAACGACCCTCAGTACTTCCTCATAGGTCAATATCTCTTTATGCTCGAGAGGCCTGACGCCGCTTGCGGGCATGCAATAGATGCACCTGAGATTGCACCTGTCGGTGATGGAGATCCTCAGGTAATCAATGACGCGATGAAAGTTGTCCCGGAGTTCCATACTCAGTCGTAATCCATTCCTGAAAAATTAAATCGTTAATTAGCCATTGCAACAGAGAAACATCTGAAAGCGGTTTAATATTTTCAACTTTTTTGTATTACCTCGTTAAGTTTTCCGGTAATCATTCTTCCTCACCTATCAGGTTTAAAACGTAGTAGATTGCCTCTTGCTTTTCTTCTCCACTCAGGGAAAAGAATAAGTTACTATCGAGGCAGATGTGGATTGCTTTTTTCAGTAAGTCCTTTTTCATTTGAGCACCGCCCTTATCGGGTTAAATCTTCTCCAGTCACTGCAATTTCAGTGCTTAGACACCACGCTAAACCTGTATCTATTAAGATATTGATAGCTTTCATTCTTCCCATATCGGTGTACTATCCCTTTCCACTCAATGAAATCCAAAGGCATCCCTCGATGTTTAAGCCTTCGCCTCTACGGTTTTCATGTTACTACTAGTAAACCCTGCAGAAGGCAAGCACATCCATCGGATAGGCGATAAAAAGAGAATTTGTGAAAAAACGGGGACACCTTCGGCAGGGACGGATTATACCGTCTCGAGATATTTCAGTATCTTGTTTGGACCCTCCCGGCGAGACAGACCACGATACTACAACAGGTGCTTCAGTATATATCGAACGATATATTGAAGTGCTATAGCGGCAGTCAATATTCCTACCAAGGCCTTAATGAATCTCTGTGGAAGGAATTTCTGGAACCGGGCGCCCAGATACATACCTAAAACCCCGCCGGCTCCAAAGAGAAGGCCCAGCAGCCAATCCGGTGACGTTTGCAGTCCACTCGGGTGGGAGATAAAGGTGTAATATGCCACCCCGGTTATCGAATTTGAGTAGATAAGGGCGAGACTTGATCCAGCTATCGTATAGACGGGCAATTGGAAAAAGGCAAGGCAGAATGAAACAAAAATGACCCCCCCGCCCATACCATATATGCCGCCGATTATGCCGCAGACCAGGGATAAAACGAAGACAACCAGGGGATTGAACGAGAACTTTTCATCCCAGAACTCATACTCGATTTTCATTAAACGCGATGAAATTGTTCTTGTCACCGCATTGAGAGGCAGTCCTGATACGATCAATGTGTTCTGCTGCGCTCTCAACCGTGCCGCCCTTGTCCTAAATTTCTCATCAAGGGCCTTCGCAGCAGCATTCTTAGTCCGCCCCTTTCCTAATAAGTCCTGGAGAATCTGTATCCCCGCATAGAGGAGGAAAAAGCCGACGAAGAGCTTGAATATGTCCGGACTTAACAGATACTTTACCCTAACAAGGTATCCGATAAATGTGCCGACGGGTGATCCCAAAAGAACGACGAAAGTGAGCGGCCACACCATCCTTCCCTCCTTAATAAAGCGATAAAGACCGCTCGGGATCGAAATGATATTGAACAGCAAATTTGTGGCGCTCACGGAAGGACTCACGTAATTAAGGACGCTCAGCTGGAAAGGGAGGAGAAGAAGGGCGCCGGTGATCCCTCCCATTCCGGTGAGGAAGGTGCACAAGAATGCTACGAGGGGTGGAATAAAAATATAGGTTTTGACTCCTGAAATCGGAAAGAGAACATAAAAAAGGTCCATTCGCTATATCCTTTCAATCCCATGACATCGCTCTTTTGGCAAATGTCCTTCGGGGGATGTTGTCCCGTTCTTTCGTTGAAGTAGGAAGACCCTCAGTCCCATCATTTTATGCAGCGGCCTCCTTTCCGTCAAGAGTTTTCCGCCGGCGCAACGTGCTCTTGACAAAAAATAAGGAAGCTGCTTAGGATAAAAGATAGGTGCTTACCTTTCTTCTTCAACTTCAACGGGAGGACGGACATCATCCTTGAAAGGTCGAATTGTATTGTGAAGGAATCACAGCTTCTGCTTGTCCAGGTTGACCACGTATCAGGCGAGATAACCGGTTTTGCTATAGGAAAGATAATGGAACTGGGAGCTCATAACGTTCAGCTTATCCCTACCATTACGAAGAAGAATCGTCCGGCGAATATAATTATAATCGATACAGACGCCGAGCGTGAAGGGGAGATTGCAAGGTTCCTGGCGAGCGAACTCAAGATCTCCGGTTACCACAGGATCAATACCACTCACGTATATCAAAAGGTTTCTTTCGTTAAGAAAGATCTTACTATCAAGGTAAATGGGGGAAAAAGATCGTTTCCATTCGAGATTAAAATCATAGGAGATCCGGCGGAGCCTTTATCTGTGGACATAGAACACGATTTTCTGGTTTCCGTCCAAGAAACGCTGAGTAGCAGCCTGAGTTATTCCATCTCATTACATGAGCTGAGAACCATTATTGAATCAAAGCTG
>JAMCWJ010000072.1 GCA_023475105.1 Nitrospirota bacterium | reverse complement strand
CCCTCCTTTACCATGAGCATGACCCGGCCCGCGTGGAGATTATCAGCAGTGGTAAGACCTTCGGCTTTGCCTCACCTGTTGATGTACACGTAAACTGCCGGGTCAGAAGGGGCAGAGACACTATCGAAGTGTGGGGGGCTTCGGCCCCCCACACCAAAGGTCAGTCTATTGTGAAAGGGTCGGAATAATCAGAAAACTTGGACCGGATTAATTCGAAAAGCAACACTACTCCGACGGCGACAAACTCAAGATCATGACGGTCAAAGCTCAGGAGTTCATCAGGAGGTTCCTGCTCCATGTACTTCCACACCGATATGTGCGTATCCGACACTATGGGCTCCTGTCCAACAGAAACAGAAAAGATGACATCGGTCTTTGCCGTACATTGCTTGAAAGTGGTAACACGGTCACCAGGGAAAGAGACAACGAAACGTGGCAGGAACAGTTGCTCAGAATCTGCGGCATCGATGTCACCCACTGCCCTGTCTGCAAGAAGGGCAGGATGCTTACTGTAGAGTTCCTGCCTCCCTCACGCTGTAACGGACCCCCAGGGTATCACCTATGAGCACCATCGATATCAGAATAACTTTGACATCACCCCGCGAAAAAACTCTCTGTCTTCGCGCCGGATCCCTATTGCCCGAAAATACACCTCTGCCTATGCTTGTATCACAGCACACCTACTCAAACCTTCTGCATGATCCTCTGACCCCGCCCATTCATCACCTCACTGCCAGCTTTTTGCCCCACGAACACGCTCTTTCAAAGTAAGAAGACTGGATGGCCCCGATCGAATCTCCATAAACGGGCGCAGCGGCATCGTTCTTCCCACCTCATTCATCAACTTCGCAGAAGAATGCCGCTTATTCGTAGTCTTCTGGTACTGCAAGAATCTTTCGCACATTTTTTCCGGTGACCTCGATCTGGCCTGTCCATTAAGCTGCTGTTAGCTCCCTGAGCTGCTCCTCGATCCTGTCCCCCTGTCCGTCTTCAGATACTGCCTCGTGCCCCATTGTGTCCCCGCAATGTGTCTGAGTCGCGCCGCCATATTTCATCTCACTCCGCAGAGGCAAAGATTTCATCGAAATGTAACGTTACGTTCATAACGCGTTAACAATGGAATGGTTTACTATCACATGGGAAAAAATCAAAGAAGAGGCGCATCGGTGATCGGTTACAGGATTTCAGAGCAGATCCGGGCCGAGGGAGGTTCTCATGAAAGGTTGTGACAGGGGTACATCTATCATGTTGTCGAGGGAAATCTCCGGACTACACTGCCCTTACTCCGGCATATCGGACGTGTGCAATGCGGCCTTGTCTTCTCTGTTGGCGTCGGAAAAGGCCCGGTTGACTTTCTGCAAGAGCGAAGACTACGACAATTGCCCTCTGTTCCTGTCAAAAGTCTTGCGAAGGAGGTAGCGATGACTTGCCTGGATTTCGTGGCGGAAGACTTCAGGTGCCTGAAGGGCATTCCGGTCACCACCCGATTCAGCAGGGTCTTTTGCAACGGGAAACACGAGAAATGCCCCCTGGTAATATGGGAAAAAACCCGACCGGCAGGCGCGGAACATCTTAAGGCCTAAATCCTTTAGCCGGCTATGGAGGAAACCATGAAATGCCCTCATTTGAAGCGTTGGCTCGTGAAGACCTGTAAAATCGAGGACAAGATCTATGTGCCGAGTGTATTCCAGATCGAAGAGTATTGCATGACGAGGGGTCATAAGAAATGCCCTTTTTTTTGTGAAAAACTCGACCGGAGAAAAGGAAGCACACGGCCGAATCCCGGCGCGGGAATACGCGTGAAGTCCCCCTCTGCTTCTGAATGTTCGTATGCTCGTCGGAGCGGACCGAATCTCTTACTTCGGTGTCAGGCAGAGGTCTTTTCGCGAGGACGGGGAGGGAGGTGAGCATACGCATTAGGAGGAACGGCGAAAATGTAGCAAAATATTAACAGAACTGTAACATCGTTGTAACAATGAGCAAGGTATCTTAGATAAGAAGGAGGAAAGAAAAGAACATGAAGAATATTGTGAGAGTGATTCTGACAATTGCAGTTGTACTCTCGTTTTCGGCAGTTGCCGGAGCGGCAGAAACCCTGAATGGGGCGGGGGCCTCATTCCCTTACCCGGTGTATTCGGCATGGGCCTTTGACTATAACAAGGTCACCGGCGTAAGGCTCAACTATCAGTCCATAGGCTCGGGCGGCGGCATCAAACAGATCTCCGCCAGGACTGTGGATTTCGGCGCATCCGATGCTCCGCTTGCCCCGACACAGTTGAACAAAGACAATCTTCTGCAGTTCCCTGCTGTCATCGGAGGGGTAGTCCCGGTGGTCAATATCCCCGGCGTGAAAGCCGGCGTCCTGAAACTCGATTCCGAGGCCGTGTGTAAGATATACCTCGGAGAAACAAAACACTGGGATGACAAGAAGATCAAGTCCCTCAACCCGGGAATGAAGTTTACCCATGACGAGATCACCGTAGTCCACAGGTCCGACGGCTCCGGCACTACCGCGATATTCACTAACTACCTGAGCAGTGTCTGCCCCGAATGGAAAAGCAAGGTGGGCGCCGGTACGTCGGTGAACTGGCCTGTCGGCATCGGCGGTAAAGGAAACGAGGGAGTGGCCAACTATACAAAAAGGGCTGCCAGCTCAATCGGGTATGTCGAGCTCGCCTATGCAGAGCAGAACAAACTCGCATACGCGCTTTTGAAAAACCACGCAGGTACTTTTGTGCAGCCGAGTTTCAAGAGTTTCGAGGACGCTGCCGCTACAGCGAGTTTTGACCCGAAGAAGGATTTTGCCCTCTGGCTCGTCGATGCTCCCGGAAAGGATGCCTGGCCTATTTCAGGGGCAACCTTCATACTCCTGGCCAAGGAGAAGAAGGGTTCGAACATGAAGGTGGTAAAATTCTACGACTGGGCCTTCAAAAACGGGGACAATAAGGCCAGGGAGCTCATCTACGTCCCTCTTCCACAGTCATTGAAAGAGAAGATCAGGGCCTACTGGAAAGCGGCCGGAATTTATTAGAAAACCTGAACCCGTCTTTCGCGACAGGGGGTCAGGCGCTGAACATGTGCCTGGCCCCTTTTATGGAAACACGTTGAATATTTTCCCCTGAAGAGTATGATAAAAGTAGTATAAAGGAGCGAATTTCTTGCGCAGACCTACACGAAGGAATCCCGCTGATGCAGCGTTTTTATCGCTCACTGCCCTTTCGTCGTTTTCAGTGATCCTTATCGTTATCGGGATTCTCTACGTCCTCGTCTCGGAGTCGTCCCTGGCGATCCAGAAATTCGGAGTTATTCGTTTTCTCGAATCGACGGACTGGGATCCGGTCAAAGAGCAGTTCGGGGCCGCCACGAACATTTACGGGACGGTCGTCACCACCGTGCTTTCGCTGGTATTCGCGATCCCCATCGCAGTCGGGATCGCAATCTTCGTCACCGAAGTGTCTCCGAATTTTCTCAAGGGGCCTATCGGGGCGGCGATCGAGCTTCTCGCAGCGATCCCGAGCATTATCTACGGCATGTGGGGACTCTTTACCCTTTCCCCCATAATGGCCAACTCGATCGAGCCTTTCCTGAAAAAGGTCACCGCTAATATTCCCCTCGTGGGGCTCCTCTTTGAAGGGACGCCGATGGGGATCGACATCCTTACGGCAAGCATGATATTGAGCATTATGATAATCCCTTTCACTGCGAGTATCTCCAGGGACGCTTTCAATCTTACCCCTGGGGTCGTCAAGGAATCAGCCTATGCACTCGGCGCGACGAAATGGGAAGTGGTGAAGAACGTCGTCCTCCCCTACTCGAAGCTCGGCGTGTTCGGGGGGGTCGTTCTTTCTCTCGGAAGGGCCCTGGGAGAGACGATGGCGGTCGCCTTCGTCCTCGGCAACAATCACCGGGTCACCACATCTCTTCTCGATGCGGCGGCGACGATAACCGTGACCCTCGCCAATGAGTTCGCCGAGGCGGACAAGGACATTTACCTGTCAGCGCTCTTTTACCTTGCGCTGGTGCTCTTTGTGTTGAGTTTCATAACGCTTGCCGTCGCAAAGTTTTTCCTGTTGAAGGCCGAAAAGAAGGTCGCGAGATGACGCGGGAGATGGTCAGGAAGATCGAGGGCTTCGTTGCCCTCCTCCTGAGCACGGTCGCTGCATGCATCGGCCTCTTCTGGCTTGTCTTCATCCTCGGGGACGTTCTCGGCCACGGGATCAAGGCGCTCAGGCCCGGGCTCTTCCTGAACGATCCGACACCGCCGGGAATCGCAGGCGGTGGGCTGAGGAATGCCTTCGTCGGACAGTTGATGATCACCGTTGCGGCGACCCTGATCGGCGTTCCGGTCGGCGTTCTGGGGGGGACATTCCTTGCAGAGTATGCGCGCGGCAAGAAACTTGCACGGCTGGTGAGCGTGCTTTCCGATATCATGGTGAGCGTTCCGTCGATCGTGGTCGGTACCTTTGTCTACGCCGTCTTTGTGAAACCCGCCGGCCATTTCAGCGGCTGGGCGGGGGCCGTCGCCCTGGCGATCATCATGATCCCTGTGGTTCTGCGCACGACGGAGGACATGCTCACCCTCGTGCCCTGGACCTTGAGGGAGGCGGCCTGTGCCCGCGGAGCGC
>JAMCWJ010000081.1:1778-22314 GCA_023475105.1 Nitrospirota bacterium | reverse complement strand
CATTCCCGCTTGTCGGGAATCCTTCTTGCAGCAAAGAAAGATGCCGGACAAGCCGGCATGATAGAGAAGAGGCGTTCAATCAGTGTCCACATTATTATGAGAACATTAGTAAGACGGCGGCGTACCCAAGTGGCTAAGGGAGAGGTCTGCAAAACCTTTATGCAGCGGTTCAAATCCGCTCGCCGCCTCCAAACCCTGACAGCTCCTTTTCCTTCACCGATTCAAGGATGACGGGGCTGAGCCCGTTATCCGCAAGATATTCTTTCTCGAGCCCTTCGATGTAGAAACGGTCGAGGCCGCTGTTGTCGAGGAAGTCCTCCCTGAGGGCGAAATCCTTTTTCGCGACGACCACGGGGAACAGATGATTGAGGTAGTATGATTCTTTCCTCAGGTCGAGAAGGACCCTGTCGAAGAGGTTCTCCCTGACTACCCAGGCCGTCCCCTCCCTGACAAGCTCCTGCTCGATCTCAGCGCGTATTCTCGTCATCTCTTCCTTAACGTCAAGAGACGTATAGAGCTCGCGTATCTTCTCTTTCAGCGCGGTGCGGATATATTTGTAGATCCTTTCCTCTTCGCTTATCTTATACAGCTCCAGAACCATCTCCCTCAGAGAAGCGTCTCCCCTGAGCACTTTTTCTATTCCCTCATAGAGCGCCCTGATCCTTTTCTTCCCGAAGGCGGTGATGTATTTGTTGGCGAGGAGTTCGTGCACAAAAACCTCCCTGAAAAAATGCGTGTCGAGCGCGTCGAATTCCTTCTTGTTGCCCAGCAGGCTCCTGAGCGAATTCTCGGTCAGCTCCAGGTTTTCCATGAACGCGATCCTGCTGAGGGAGGAATGGATGTTGTCGTACCGGTCGAAATAGGTGATGATCGAACTAAGCTCTTCGAAAATACTGAAGTCGTTGTTCTCCCGTGCGAACTCGTCGCATGCCTTGCCTATGTCGAGGAGTATTCGCTCGAAGCCCATATCGCTCTGCGAATGGGCCGCATGCTTCGCCCTGATGAGCTTCGCGATGTCCTCCTTTATGATGTGCCTCTTGAGGGAGGGGGTCTTGAAGAAGAGGTTCTCGAGGATCGCCCTCGACTCCTTAAGGTACCCGGGCTCGTCCACGGACGGCACCCCCTTGTCCTTGAGCAGAAGATCGTCGAGGGTGTCGAAAAGAATACCCGGGATGCTGTTCCTGATGCTCAGCGTCCTCAACCGGTCGAGTTTTGCGAGCTCCGACTGCTGCGCCGTCTCCCTGCGCGCGATATCGAGGAGGATGTCCCTGTATTCATCGACGATACTTCTGTTCTCCGGGTGCCGGTACATGCTGTCGATTTTCATCCTCTCCTGCTGATAGTCGTCTATCCGGTATTTCCCCGCGATCGCGCTCAGACGCTCCTCTTCCTCGGGCAGAAGCGTCCTTCTGTCCGAATACAAAGACTGGAAGGCCCTCGAGAATTCAAGGTTTTCGGCATGGAGGAGCTTGAAGACAAAGACGGTCGAACGGGGCTCGTCGAGCTCCCTCACCAGCCCGTTCAGCAATTCCCCGTCCCTGTCTTCGGCGATCAGTGCGGTCCTCTTCAGGAACTTGCCCGCGGACCTCAGGATGTGCCGTTGTCTCTTCTTCTGTTCGCTCTTGTCGTCCGAGGAGATGAAGAAGTAGTAATTCTTGACGGCATGACCGAGGAAAAAAAGCCTTTGAAAAGACTCCGCGCCTTCCGTATCGTTCGTGAAGACAAGCTTTTCGCTGTCGTCCAGGAATGCGCCGAACATGACAAGGCGGTTTCTCACCTCCTTTTTCACGAGGTCTTTGAAAGGCTTTTCGACGCCGAACATGTATTCGCAAAAACTGCCTCCCGTACCTTTGTAGTGAACTCCTTCGGGAGACAGGGCGAGTTCGTTCCCCCCCGAAAAGAAGCGTATACCCGGACCGTTTTCCTCGTAAAAGTAGGTGGTGTTGACATGCGCTCCCGCCACAAAGACAAAGAATTCGAAAGGGCCGATACTTCCGTGGAGCATGAAATCCTTCAACATACGCAAATATTACCACATACCCGCTGAAATACGGAACTGTCGGGAAAGCGGCTCTTCAGGGGAAAAAACTGCTATGCGCTGAGACGGCCCGGGCCTGCCGCGAAGCCTCAGGACGAGGTGCGAACTCCGGAGGCGACCTTTACGAGGGTCTTCACGTTTCCCCTCGGGTTGAAATCGCCGATGACCTCGAGGAACCGCGGCCTGAGCTTCCGTTCAAGCTCCGTATAAATCCTGTTCGTGACGTCTTCGTGCGATACGGGCAGGTCCCGGAAGGAATTCAGGTAGAGTTTCAACGATTTGAGTTCGACGATCTTCTTGTCGGGGACATACCGTATTCTCATCGTGGCAAAATCGGGATATCCGGAACGCGGGCAGACGCAGGTAAACTCCGGAAAACTTATGTCGACCTCGTAATCCCGCCCCTCGTGGGGGTTGGCCCACGTCTCGAGTTTCGCTTTGCTGATTGCACGAGTTCCGTACCGCACCATGAAAAAATCTAACATTTCGGGAGAAAAATTGTAAAGGAACGAAAAATTCTTGACAAAAAAGTCCTTTTCCGATATAAATAACCGGTATGAGTACTCATCGGTACTTCGGTCTTCTGTTCCTGTTCGTCTCGGTTCTTTTCTCTTTCCCTCTGTGTGCGGCTGAAAAGCCGCAGGGCAGCGACAGTCTGTCCGTGGCACAGATCCCGATGTTTCAGGAGAGCCCCCTGGCGGAGCCCGGCAAGATACCGTGGAAGCAGCAACGGGCGCAATCGCAGAATCTCCAGGACCCAAAGCTGGAAGCGGCGCCCCGTCAGGATGCGGAAACCGCGCCGAGCGCGATAGCTCCTTACGCGTCAAACCCCGTGGCGACGAAGGCGGTGGACCGAAATATTTCGCTCTTCGCGGAGAGGATAAAGGAAAGATTCTCGCTCTGGCTTCTCCGTTCAGGCAAGTACATCGAGATGATGAAGGAGATCCTGAAAGGGAAAGACATTCCCGAGGATATCGCGTTTCTTCCCCTTATTGAGAGCGGTTTCAATCCCAACGCATATTCCGTGGCGAGGGCGGTCGGCCCCTGGCAGTTCATCGCTTCCACGGCGAAGAGATACGGCCTGAAGATAGACTGGTGGAGGGACGAGAGGAAGGACCCCGTAAAGTCCACCGAGGCGGCGGCAAGCTATCTCAAGGACTTGTACGATATGTTCGGTTCATGGAGTCTCGCCATGGCCGCGTACAACGCAGGTGAGGGGAAGATCCTGAAGGCGCTGAACAGGTCGAAGAGCGATACCTACTGGGAACTGCTGAACACACGGTATATCAAGGATGAAACCAAGGAGTACGTGCCGAGATTTATCGCTGCAAAACTGATCGCGACCGACCCGGACACATACGGGTTCACCGGCCTCACGTATCATTCTCCTTTTCAGTTTGACGAAGTCATCATAGACAAACCGTTGGATCTGGACGTCGCCGCCGAATGCGCGGAGACCACTGTCGGGACGATACGGGAACTGAATCCCGAACTCAGGAGATGGAGCACTCCCCCGAATGTTCCTTTCTATACGCTGAGAATTCCCCATGGAAAAAAAGACAAGTTTGCGGAGAACCTTTCGAGTGTTCCCGAAGAAGAAAGATTCTCGATCGCGACCTATGTGGTGAAAAAAGGTGAAACCCTCAAGAAGGTCTCGCGAAAGACGGGGATCCCCGTGAACGTGATACTCGAGCTCAACGGAACGAAGGGGCTCAGATCTCTCAATGCCGGCGAAAGGCTCTATCTACCGCCGAAAGAGAAATTCACCCTCGATCGCGATGACAGGACCATGATAAAAAAGGCTTCCTTCAAGACCAGGGCAAAAAGGGCTTCCCTCAAGACCAAGAGTACGATGATAAAAAAATCCTTCAGAACCAAGACAAAAAGGGTCAAAATCAAGGGCGCGAAGCGCGGGCCCAAAAAGGTGATCGTCACGTCTCTCAGCAGAAAGCAGGCGTATCTGAATGATTAGCCCTTCTTTGCCTCGATCCTTGCCTTTGCCTCATCAATAAAGGGAGAATCGGGAAAGTTCTTCGTCAGTTCCTCATACTTCTTCAGAGCATCCTCCTTCTTCCCCATGGAGTCGAGGACCCTCCCTGATTCGAGAAGCGCCAGGTCTTTCAGGGAACCCGTACGGTAATTGTAGAGCGTGTCGAGGACTTTCATCGCAGCTTCCTTATCGCCCTTCTTCAGATCGATGACCGCCATCTTGTAGTAGGAGAGAGGAACGAACCTCTCGTCGTCAGGGAACCGCTGGTTCAATTCCTTCAGGGTCTTCAAGGCATCGTCGTATCTGTCCATTTCGTAATAACAACTGGCGACGTAGAACAGCGAATAGGGAGACTTTACCGCGTCGTACGCCTTCTGGAATTTTTCGAGCGCCTTCCGGTATTGTTCCGCCTTCTGGAGCGGCTGTTTCTGGTAAAGGCCGTAGTATATCTTATAGCCCTCGTATTCGAGCGTCGCGGCCCGGCTCTTCATATTCGCCCGATAGAGCAAGAAGCCCGCGGCCCCGATTATGATCACGACGAGGGCGACGACGGCGGGAAGGAGGACTCTCCGCTTTTCCCCGACAAATTCCCTCGCCCCCTGGATGACGTTTCGCATGCCCTCCTCTGTTTTTACCGGTTTCGCCGCTTTTTTCTTAATAGCCTTTGGCATTATTTAACCCCTCCTGAGTGCCTTTTCTACCAGTAATTTCGAATTTTCGAAGACTGATTCCACGCGGTTCTCATCGACTCCCGCTGCAATGAGAATCTTTCTCGCCGTCTCCCGCGTGATGAGATCTCCCGGCGCATGGGCATCCGTATTGATCGCCAGCGAGAGGCCGAATTTGATCGCCTCCTTCGCAACATACCCGTTCGCAAGCGAGTGGCCCTTGCGGGAGGTGATCTCGAGCACGACCCCCCTGTCCTTTGCAAACAGGATATCCTCCGTTGTGATCAGTCCCGGATGCGCCAGGATGTCCGCTCCTGCCTCAATGGCGGCCCTGTTCGTTCCCTCCGCAACCGGTTCCACAATGGTCTCGCCGTGGACGACCACTATCTTCGCCCCGAGAGAGCGCGCCTCCTTCACGAGGTCGGGGATGAGCTTCGGCGGAACATGGGTTATCTCCGCTCCGGAAATCACCTCGACCGAGACATGCTCTCTCAGTCTTTTCAACGCCTTCACTATTCTCGGAACCACAAAGTCGATATTCGAAGGGTCGGCGTGGTCCGTGAGCGCGATCGCGCCGTATCCCGTCGCAACCGCCCGGCGCACGAGTTCATAGGGAAGCAGCTCTCCATCACTGAAAATAGTATGCGTGTGAAGGTCGATCATACTAGAAAGATAACGCAAACGCCGGCGAAATGTAAAGGTAGAGGAGGTACAAAACCCTTGACCTTTAGATTCCGAATCCATAAAATATGCACATGCGAAAGGATAAGACCCTGTACGAATTGCAGTCCGAAATCTGCAAGACCCTTGCGAGTCCGAAGAGGATCGAGATCTTGAATGCGCTGAAAGCGGGCGAGAAAACGGTGAGCGAACTTGTCGAGATCCTGGGAGTGCCCAAGGCGAACGTCTCCCAGCACCTTGCGGTGATGCGGCACAAGGGAATCCTCACCTCGCGCAGAGAAGGGATCAATATGTATTACAGCGTGTCGAATATGAAGGTAATAGAGGCCTGCATCCTCATGAAAGAAGTCCTCGTCGAACAGATGAAGGAAAAGGGAAAACTGGCCGAGACTGAATAGAAGGCGCCTTTTCCGGAGCCCATGCATTCACCCGTCAGCTTCCCGGCGTAGAAATCTTTTCCGCTCCTGAGTCGGTATCGAGTATCCGGCGCACCCGCAGAAGCAGCTCTTTCGGTGAAATCGGCTTATAGATGAGGTCGACCGTCTCTTCCGAAACGCCTTTCCTCCGGATCGTTTCCTTTGTGTGGCCGCTGATGAAAAGGCACTTTATGCCGGGCTTGATCCCGCTCAGCGTTTCATACACCTCCCGCGCGTTCTTCTTCGGCATCACCACGTCGAGAATCAGGAGTTTCACGGCATCTCTTCTTTCCATGAACCTCTGCACGGCGTCCTCTCCGTCCTTCGCATCTACCACTTCATAGCCGAACCTCTCGAGCACGTCTTTTATGAGGTCTTTCATGTCCGTGTCGTCCTCTGCGAGGAGTATCGTCTCCGCCCCTCCCCTCACAACGACAGGCTCGGCAGGCGGGGATTCGTCGGCAACAGGTTTCACGAAAGGAAGGTGTATCGTGAACACTGTCCCCTTCCCCGGCCCGCTCTCCACATCGATGTACCCGTTGTGCTGTTTCACGATTCCGTATACGATCGCGAGGCCGAGCCCCGTACCCTTTCCCATCTCTTTTGTCGTAAAGAAGGGTTCGAATATCCGTTCTCTCGTCTTCTCGTCCATCCCTGTCCCGCTGTCCGCAACCGAGATGACGGCATACGTCCCGGCCTTTCCATATCCCCGCGCCCTCACCTCCTCCTCGCTCATCCTTGCCATGCCGGTGCGTATCGTCAGGAGCCCGCCGCCCGGCATGGCGTCCCTCGCGTTCGTACAGAGGTTCATCAGGACCTGCTCGATCTGACCGCTGTCGGCAAGTACGGTGGTCTCGTCCTCAGCCGCATACGTCCTGAACTCGATGTCTTCGCCTATGACGCGCGACAATAGTTTTTCGGAGCGTCTCACGATCCCGTTCAGCCCAACCGGCTTCAGGGCGATAATCTGTTTTCTGCTGAAGGTGAGCAGCTGCTGCGCCAGATTGGCGGCCCTTTCCGACGAGGTGAGGATCTGTTCCACATGGACGGCCAGGGGATCGTCCTTGTCCATCTTCATCTGGAGCAGGCTGCCGTAACCGATAATGGCGGTGAGGATGTTGTTGAAATCGTGCGCAACGCCCCCTGCAAGCTGCCCTACGGCCTGCATCTTCTGGGCGTGGCGCAGCTGGTCCTCGAGTCTCTTTCTTTCGGTAATGTCCGTGATGACGGAGATGATGCCGCTGATGTCGCCGTTCGTGTCAAAAAGAGGGGCCGTCGAAACACTGACGTAGACGTGTGAACCGTCTTTTCTGAACCTCCGCGTTTCCCTGCCGAACTCTGATTCGCCGCGCAGCACCCTCTCCCGCAATCCCCGGAACTCTCCGAATTCGTCCTCGGGCATAATGGGGAGAAACTTTCCGGTCGCCTCTTCTTTCGTCCAGCCGAAGATCTGTTCCGCGGCCCTGTTCCACAAAGTGACGATCCCGTCGGAATCGAGCGTGACGATCGCAGCGGGAGAAGCCTGAAGCACGGCACTGAGCCGCTCGTTCACCTCCCGCTGCGTCTCCTCTGACCGCGTGCGCTCTGCGATGCCACTCCCCGCTTCCTTCTCCTGGGCAGCCGCCTCCGGGCGCGTTTTCCCCGCCGCTTCCGCCGGCCGGAGAGAACGGACATACCGCCAAATGAGAAGGAAGCCCGCAAAGAGCAGACCGGAGGCACCGAGGGCGACAAGGTCAGGGACAGGGAAAACGAATGCCCTGCTCCCGGTGAGCACTGCGGCGGAAGAAACGAGCTGCAGTCCTGCAAGCAGGACGGCCGCGAGAGAGACGAGGACCCAGGCGAGTTTGCGCCCCGTGCTGCGAATCAGAAACAGTGCAAGGAGCACAGTTGCCAGCTGCAGCCCGAAAGAGACGAAAAAGAGGACGACTGCAACGAGGGTCATCCCTTTACTTGCTGACTCTTACTTTCCACGCTGTGCCGCTTTTCTTGTCCTCGAGAATGATGCCCCGGTCCTCCAATTCCTTGCGCACGGCATCCGCCGTCGACCAGTCCTTCCGCTCCCTCGCCTCACGTCTCTGTATTATCTTGCGGAGGATCTCCTCTTTTGTAAAGGGAATTCTTTTTGTCCGCATCAGCGCGTCGTTCCATTCTTCAGGCTGTTTCTCGAAAATGTTCAGGACCGGTCCCGACTGACTCAGCAGGTCTCTCGCCGTCACCAGAAGGTCTTTCGCCTTCCGACCCGCGGGTTTGGCATCGAGATACCTGTTCACTTCCCGTATCAGTTCGAAGATGTTTCCCAGGGCGAGGGCGGTGTTGAAGTCATCGTCCATCGCCTCCTTGAACTTGTTCATAAAGACTGCGAGGACCTCTTCAAGGGCTTTTTCCTCGGTCGTCGGTTTCGGTTTTTCCGGCGCCTCCTTCAGGAAGTCCTCTGTCCTTGTTACGGTGGTGTAGTACCTGTCAAGAGACGCCTCCGCCTCCCGCAGGGATTCATCCGAAAACTCGATGGGGCTTCTGTAATGGGTGGACAAAAGGAAGAACCTTACCACCTCCGGGTCGAATTTGTCGAGGATCTCCCGTATCGTGAAGAAATTCCCGAGAGACTTCGACATCTTTTCCCTGTCTATGGTAATGAAGCCGTTGTGGAGCCAGTATTTGACGAATTGCTTTCCCGTAAACGCCTCGGACTGGGCCAGTTCGTTTTCATGATGGGGGAATATCAGATCAGCGCCTCCGCCGTGGATGTCAAAGGTTTCACCGAGGTGCTTTATGGACATGGCCGTGCATTCAATGTGCCATCCGGGTCTTCCGGGACCCCAGGGGCTGTCCCATGAGGGCTCACCTTCCTTCGAGGCCTTCCAGAGGGCAAAGTCCATCGGATTTTTCTTCCTCTCATCCACCTCTACACGGGCGCCTGCGAGCATCTCATCGAGGTCCCGCTTCGAAAGCTTTCCGTAGTCCGGGAATCTTTTCACTTCGAAATACACATCTCCCCCGACCACGTAGCCGAACCCCTTATCGACAAGCCCTTTGACGATCGCGATGATCTCGGCGATATGTTCCGTCGCCTTTGGTTCCCGATCGGCCCGCCCCACACCGAGCCTGTCCATATCCACGTAATATTCCCTGGTGTATTTCTCGGCTACTTCATCCCATGCGATCCCTTCCTTCTTGGCCCTGTTTATGATCTTGTCGTCGATATCGGTGAAATTCCTGATGTACTTGACCTGAAAGCCCCTGAATCCGAGATATCTTCGCATCACATCAAACACGATGGCGCTTCTCGCATGCCCTATGTGACAGAGGTCGTACACCGTCACCCCGCAGGCATACATCCCGATCCTCCCGGGGCTGACAGGCACCAGCTCCTCCTTTTTCCCATGCAGTGTGTTATAGACCCGCATTATTCCTCCCCTTCCCTCCAGTGACTCTATCCGTTTTTCGAGCCCGGCAATATATTTTTCCATTTCCCTGAATTTATCTTCCACAGGGTCCGGCAGATGGACACGGGCAAGGCTCTCGATTGCTCCTTCCTCCATCATTCTGATGACCTTCTTCTTTATCACTTTTCCCGGCACACCCACCACGATGGCATAATCCGGCACGGGGTCCAGGACAACGGCATTCGCCCCTATCTTTGCATAATTGCCGATTGTGATCGCCCCGAGTATCTTGGCGCCGGTGCCGACCACGACGTTGTTTCCAAGAGTGGGGTGACGTTTCCCTTTTTCTTTCCCTGTCCCTCCGAGGGTGACGCCCTGATAGAGCAGGCAGTCCTCCCCGATTTCGGTCGTCTCGCCTATCACCACTCCCATACCGTGGTCGATGAAAAAACCGGGACCTATCTTTGCCGCGGGATGGATCTCAATGCCGGTGAGAAACCGCGCGATATGCGAAAAAAACCGGGGGATGACCGGAATCCCCAGGTTCCAGAGGACATGGTTGACCCTGTAGAAAAATATCGCGTGGAAGCCGGCGTAGGCAAGGACCACTTCGCAACCGTTTCTTGCGGCAGGGTCGTTCCTGAAAACAGCCCCGTAATCCCTCTTTACCGTACCCCAAAAGTCCATGTGAAACGTATTATACACTAAAATATGTGGTATCATATTGATGCTTATGTCTATTTGCCTTGTTGTCCGAATCAAGGGGATCTGGGGGTATCAATGGTGAATCAAATTCCTGAATTCATACCTGTAACGATCGACAAGAGCCATATCATCACGATAGGGGAAAGACTCTACGCTGAGAGCATCGAGTTCGTGCGGGAACTCGTCAACAACGCCTACGACGCCGATGCAACGCTGGTTGAGATTGCCGTCACTGAGGATACCATCGAAATACGGGACAACGGCAGCGGGATGGACATGGAAGGGCTCAGGCAGTACTTTAATATCGGCTCGCAGCAGAAGCTCTATTCCCCGAAGTCTCAGGCATACGGAAGAGACCGAATCGGACAGTTCGGCATCGGAAAGTTCGCAACCCTCTCCGCATGCAAGAGATTTGAAGTCGTCACAAAGAAGGACGATTTTGTCGGGAGGGTCGTCTTTGACAAGGAACAGTGGGAAAAGACGGGTGAAGTTTGGCAGCTGCCTTTCGAAAGGCTTCCTGCTGATTTCCGGAAGCAGAACGGCACAACGGTCCTCCTCGTCGGGTTGGAGAGGACATTTGAGCCCAGGGACATAGAAGAAAAGATCGTCGAGGGCACCCCGATCAAGGCGCCTTATTTCAGGGTGAGAATCAATAATCACACAGTGACCCCCCGGAGTCTTTCCGGCCATCGCATCCCGTTCCTTGAAGGGACCCGCTTCGGCCCGGTAAGCGGCGAGATCGTAATCCTTTCCGAGACAGCTTCTACTTCCGCCGATCCCGGCATAGAGGTGAAGGTGAAACAGGTGACGGTAAGGCGGGAACTCTTCGGGATGGAGACGTGGGGAAAATCGATGGCAAGGGTGAGGGGCGAGGTGAACGCCGATTTTCTCCCGATAACGAGCGACAGGACCGGCTTTATCAAGGATTCCGGCGAATACCGCGAGCTCCTGAAAATTATGGAAAAGATAATGGAAAACGTGAAGATATCCCTTCAGCGCCTGACGATGAAGAAGGAGGGCAAGAAGGTGAGCAGGGTACCGCCGCTTCCCGGCACAATGTTGGTTTGTTCTGTAACCTTTGCCCGAGACTAAATTCCACTCCTTCCCTGTGTTATCATATTTTTGAAATGCCGGAAGTATCTGACACAAAGGCGATGATCGCCGATTACGTGGAAAAGGGATTCCTCGAAAACATCATCGATATGTTCAGGCACGACAAGCGCCTTTACCCCCTTATCGGGGACCTGATGAGGGACGAGAGAGTGCGGGTGCGACTCGGGATCTCCGCGCTTGTCGAAACGCTCGCGAAGGAAGACCCTGCCAATATCCCGGTCTCCATTCCGGGGATTGCGGCCCTCCTGGAAGATGAAAACGCCACTGTCAGGGGCGATGCCGCCTATCTGCTCGGAATAATAGGACACCGCGACGCCATTTCTTCTCTGGCTGCAGCGTCGGACGATGAAAACCGCAGCGTGCGGGAGCTTGTGAGAGAGGCCATCGAGGAAATAGAGGGGAAGATTGTTTAGCGCACGAGCAGATTACTATCCTGTCGGTGAGAACAATTCTGATAATGCCCCCCTCCTGCGGGGAGCATAGCACTCGGATTTCTTTTTGAGACTCGGATGACGAATAGCACAATCATCAGTTTGTTCCTCAGTGCCTCTGAAAAATATGAGGACAAAGCGGCCTTTTACTATTTTGCCGGTTCATGGAGAGAATTGACCTATCGCGATTTTGTCGGAAAAACTCAAGCTATTGCAGCGCATCTCATAAAATCAGGCATAGAGAAGGGCGACAGGGTCGCCATCGTCGCGGAGAACAGATATGAATGGTGTGCGTCGTATCTCGGCATTCTCATGGCAGGGGGAATCGCGGTTCCGGTCGATGCGCAGCTCGGATCCAATGAAATAACCACCCTGCTTCACGATTCGGGGGCTGTCCTCGTGTTCGCCGGTGAAAAGACGGTTCACAATGTGGGAGATTCCGCCAGGAAGATCGACTTTGATTCTCCGGAATTCAACGAAATCTGTGCCTTTGACAGTTCGCCTGAAGGCTCTGTCGCTCCTCCCGTGAAGGGGAACGAAAGGGCGTTGTCCCGTGAAGACGTGGCCTCCATCGTCTATACTTCAGGGACTACAGGGACACCGAAAGGGGTTATGCTGACGCACGGGAACTTCTGCTCCGACGCGGAGGCGGTGATCAGCGCAGGCCTCGTCACTCATCAGGACAACGTGCTGTCGATCCTCCCGCTCCACCATACCTACCCCTTTACCTGCACCTTTCTCGTCCCTCTTTTCCTCGGCGCTTCCATCACCTATCCCCCGGGTATGAAGGGACCGGAGCTCATGGCGACGATCAAGGAAAAGGGGGTAACGGTCCTCGTCGCGGTTCCCCAGATCCTCGAACTCTTGAAAAACGGCATTTTCAGAAAGATCAGGGAGATGCCGGCCCCTATTTCCGCCCTCCTCCTCTTTCTCCTAAAGACCGGCGGCGCACTGAGGAGAAGAACAGGCGTGAACATCGGCAGCCTTGTCTTTCGCAGTGTGCACCGGGGTTTTGGCGCGCAATTCAGGTTTTTCGCAAGCGGCGGCGCGAGGCTCGAGCCCGGGGTGATGAGAGACCTCGAGTCCCTGGGCTTCACCGTGCTCGAGGGATACGGACTGACCGAGACGTCGCCGGTCGTGACCTTCAACCCCGTGGAGAAGAGGAAGCCGGGGTCGGTCGGCAGGCCGCTGCCCTCGGCGGAGATCAGGATTCTGAATCCCTCGGAGACGGGGGAGGGGGAGATCGCCATACGAGGTCCGATGGTGATGAAGGGATATTATAAGAACCCGGAAGCTACGGCCGCGGTGATGCGTAACGCCTGGTTCTTGACGGGAGACCTCGGACATCTGGACAGCGAGGGATACCTCTTCATCACAGGGCGGGTGAAGGAGGTGATCGTTCTCGATTCGGGGAAGAACGTCTACCCCGAGGACGTCGAAAGGGAATATGGGAGGATCCCCCTCATAAAGGAACTTTGCGTCACGGGAACCGGAAAGAGAGGCGCGGCCGGGTCCCTTCACGGGATCATCGTGCCCGATCTCGACTACGCGAGAAAGGAGAAGATAGGGAATATCCATGATGCGCTCAAATGGGATATCAACAAAGTTTCGGTCACCCTGCCTCCTTTCATGCGGCTGAAGGGCTTCACTTTGCATGCAGAACCCCTGCCGAGGACCCGTCTCGGAAAACTGAAAAGGTATCGGATCAGCGAAATTCCGGCAGGGTCCGCGGGGGTGAAGGCCGCAGAAAAGAAAGAGGACATGGCGCTCCTGGCCGATGAAACAGGCAGAAAAGTGGCCGAATGCATCATCCCCCTGTTGAGGGAACGGACCTCTGTCGTTTCTTCCGACAATCTCGAACTCGACCTCGGCCTCGATTCCCTTCAGAGGATCGAGTTGGTCGTAGCGATCGAAAAGGCTTTCTCCCTGAAACTCCCCGAGACGTTTGCCTCAGAAGTCCAGACCGTGGGCGAACTTGTCGGAAAGGTGAAGGAACTGAGGTCCGCGGGAGGGCAGAAACTCCTTCCAGGAGAGGAAGTGTCCGGGGAAGACATCGCGGAAGAGGACAAGAAGCGCGTCGGGCTTCAGCAGGGAAAGATCGAGTGGGGGATAACCGTTTTCCTCCGCGCCATCCTCAGGCTCCTGCTGAAGACGCTTTTCAGGATGAAGGTGAAAGGCATCGAAACCCTTCCGGAGCCTCCCTTCATCATCGCAGCGAACCACCGGAGCAACATGGACGGATTCGTCGTCGGCACCGCTATCCCCTCTTCCGTCTTCAGGGTATTGTACTTCCAGGGCTTCCGGACCTACTTCACGGGAGGGCGGCTTCCCTCACTTTTCGGGAGGCTCGCCCATGCGATTCCCATCGACCCTGAAACGTTCCTGAGCAGGGCATTCCGGATTTCTTCCTACGTACTCAGGAACAACGGCATCCTCTGCATATTCCCCGAGGGCGGACGCTCTCTCGACGGAAACCTCATGGAGTTCAAAAAGGGAATAGGAACCCTTGCGGTGAGGCACAACGCGCCTGTGGTGCCGGCCCTCATCGAGGGGACGTTCGAGGCGTTGCCCAGAGGCGCCCGGCTGCCCAGACTCGGGCCGGTCATGATCACTTTCGGAAAACCCTTTTATCCGTCCGAACTTGATTTCACCCTGAAGCCGGAAGGAATCGATGAATACCAGTTTTTTGCGAACGAAGTGAGAGAGCGGGTGAAGCGGTTGAAAGGAAGGGATGCTTCCTTATGAAGGCCTTGATTCAGCGGGTTTCGGAGGCATCCGTGACGGTAGGGGGAGAGATGGTGGGAAGTATCGGCAGAGGCCTCCTGATTTTCCTGGGGGTCGAAAAAGGGGACGGCGAAAAGGAGGTCGCTTCCCTCTCGGGGAAGATAGTGAACCTCAGGGTATTCGAGGACAGCGGGGGAAAGATGAACCTTTCGCTCACGGATACGGGAGGGGCGATCCTCGTCGTCTCTCAGTTCACACTTTCCGCGGACTGCAGGAAAGGCAACCGGCCTTCCTTCGACAGGGCCGAGTCCCCGGACCGGGCCGAGAGACTTTACTCCCTCTTTGTCGCGAAGCTCATGCAGACGGGCATTCCTGTTTCGACAGGCCGTTTCGGTGCGTATATGAAAGTGGACCTCACCAACGACGGGCCAGTCACCTTCTTCATAGACACGGGAAGATAACCTCATGGAAAACCGCAGGACTCATGAGAGGTTCCCTGCCCTCTACGTCAGGGACTTTCGGATTTTCTGGGTAGGCCAGTTGATCTCGTTTTCCGGGACCTGGATGCAGTCGACTGCCCAGGGATGGCTCGTCTATTCGCTCACCGAATCTCCTTTCTATCTCGGCGTCGTTGCGGCGGCCGCTTCCCTGCCGGTCCTTCTTTTCACTCTTATCGGCGGGGTCGTCGCCGATAGGCTCATGAAGAGGAAGCTCCTTGTGATCACGCAGACGCTGTCGATTCTTCCGGCCCTCGCCCTCGCCGTTCTGATCGACCTCCGGGCCGTTACGGTCTGGCAGATCATGTTCTTTGCAACACTCCTCGGTACGGTAAACGCCTTCGACATTCCGGCCCGACAGGCCTTCCTTGTAGATATTGTCGAAAAGGGGCGTCTCCTGAACGCTATTGCCTTGAATTCAGCAGCCTTTAACAGCGCCCGCATCATCGGCCCCTTTTTTGCAGGAATCGCCATATCCTCCCTGGGCATTGCCGCCTGCTTTTATATCAACGCAGCCAGTTTTGTTGCCGCCATAGCCGCCCTCGTCAGGATCAGGACCAAGAGCGAAACCGGCAAGGGATTTCTCATGAGAGCGGCGGCTGAGGACGGCGTTTCCGACAGGTTTCCGTCTCTGCTGCGGGACTTGCACGAAGGATTGAGTTTTGTGCGACGTTCGCGCCCTATCTTCGGAATCTTGCTCCTGGTCGCAACGTTCAGCCTTTTCGGGATACCCTATATCACCCTGCTTCCCGTCTTTGCCGCAGATATCCTGAAGGTCGGGGCGAGGGGCCTCGGTATCCTCGCAGGGGCCTCGGGTCTTGGAGCGCTCGCGGCTGCGCTCTTCATCGCGTTTAAGGGCGAGATACAGAAGAAAGGACGTCTGATGTCGCTTTCGGGGTTGACCTTCGGCGCGGCGCTCCTTTCCTTCTCCCTGTCCAGGGACTACATTGCCTCGATCGTGATCCTGATCTTCGCCGGGTGGGGCGTGGTCAGTTTTCTTGCCGTGGCGAACAGTTCCATACAGCTCAACACGCCTGATCCGCTCAGGGGAAGGGTCATGAGCGTCTACACCTTTGTCTTCCTCGGAATAGCCCCTGCCGGCAACGCCCTCATGGGTTGGGTAGCGCATTTGGTCGGGACTGCGAGGGCGGTCTCGATCAGTGCGTGTCTCTGTATTGCAGTTGTTTTGTTCTCTGTGAAGCGATTGAGGATGGCGGACGAGGGGCCCGGAAGACGCATCGATTAGGGCCTTGCAAAACCTCTTGCGATGTATTAGGCTTTTCAACATGAAGATTCTGGCCGTCGAAACTTCGACGCTGCTCGGCGGTGTCGCGCTCATGGGGGAGGCAGAGGGACTTATCGCAGAGGCGAGACTGAACGTCAGGAGCACCCATTCGGAGAGGCTGATGACGGAGGTGGACCATCTGCTGCGGCAGGCCGCCATGGACCTCTCCGAAATCGACGTCTTCGCGATCGCCATAGGTCCGGGGTCCTTTACCGGATTGAGGATAGGGCTCAGTACGGTAAAGGGGTTCGCCTATGCTACGGGAAAACCTGTCGTTTCGGTCCCTTCTCTCGAAGCCCTGGCCTGGAATTTTCCGTACAGCCCGTTCCCTGTTTGTGCGATGTTCGATGCAAGGAAGAAGGAAGTGTATGCGGCGGTTTTTCGATGGAACGGAAAGGGCTTCGAACGCTCGATTGAAGAGGCTTCGCTGCGTCCGGCAGACCTCGTGAGGGCCATCGAGGGGCCTGCGATATTCGCAGGAGAAGGCGCGGAGCTTTATCGCGAGACCATCGCTGCAGCCGCAGGCGAAAAGGCCCTGTTCCCCCCCCGGCACCAGATGGTGACTTCTCCGTCAAGCGTCGCATATCTCGGCCTCTGCAAGGCGAAGAACGGGGAGTTTTCCGAACCGGTAAGCCTCGTTCCGAAATACATCAGGAAGTCCGAGGCAGAGGTCAAGATGAATGCAAAGTAGCCCCTTCGAACGCTCACTTCGAAAGAAAGAGATGCTGCCGGCCGCCGAATGCCGCTGTTCGGCCCGATGCGGACGAAGCGAGGGATTCCCCCTCCTCAGGAGAGAGGGACGGGGCGAGATTTTCCGGTAAAAAGTCTCTTCACCGATGAGACCTCTCACAACTCACAGAGATCGCGAGGCGTTATACCGATGAGCGGGATTCTCATACGGCATATGACAGAACAGGACATTGCCTCAGTGGTCGCTATCGAAAAGGCGTCGTTCTCCCTGCCCTGGTCCGAGACCTCTTTCCGGAATGAGCTGTACAAACCCCGCTCCATGCCGAGGGTTGCGGTCGAGGAGGCGGTCGTTGCGGGCTACGTATGCGCTCAAACCGCCGCGGACGAAGGCCATATCCTCAATCTGGCGGTCCATCCCGACTACAGGAGGAGAGGCATCGCGGCCGCCCTCGTCGCACATGTCATTGCAGAGTTCAAGGAACGGGGCTGCAGGTTCGTGTATCTTGAAGTGCGGGCCTCCAACCATGCCGCGAAAAGGCTTTACGAGGGCTTCGGCTTCACACTTGTCGGAACGCGGAAAAGCTACTATGTGGTTCCGACCGAAGATGCTGCGATCATGATGCTCGAAATATGATTTTCCCGCGCAAATACTTGACAAGAATGGTAAAGTATTTTATAGTTTTAGCATGCTGAAATTATCGACAAAAGGGCAGTATGGAGTGAGAGCGATGTTCGAGATCGCGCGAGGCTACCCCGGCAATCCGGTCACGATCAAGGAGGTCTCCGAAAGGCAGGATGTCTCCGTTGCCTACCTGGAGCAGATCCTGAACAAGCTCAGGAGGGCGGGTCTCATACGAAGCGTGAAAGGACCGGGAGGGGGGTATCTCCTGACGAGGAAACCGAAAGAAATAACGATCGCTTCGATCCTGAAGGAACTCGAAGGGCCTGTTGCGATCACGTCCTGTCTCGACCCCGATGAAGGATGCTCACGGGTCGAAGGCTGCGTCACCCATCTCCTCTGGAGGTCCCTCGGCGCCAAGATAGAGGCCTTCCTCGAGACGATCACTCTCAGGGACCTCATCGAGAACGACCCCCTTCACAAGGGACTCGAGCGCGAAGACAAAACGTACAGGTTCGACACAGCATGACACTGAAATTCGTCGGAAGTATTAAGCCGGATGTCACGACGGACATCGTCTACATGATGTGCCCCATGCACCTGCTGAAACTCGAAGAGAAGATGAAAGAACTGGACAAGGGACAGATACTCGAGATCCTTACGGATTATGACGGCGCGCTGGAAGACATACCGGGCTGGTGTGAGAAGACCGGAAACGAGTTTCTCGGCGTCGAGGATTCGGACGAATATTACAAGTTCTACATAAAGAAAGTGAGGTAGACATGAGAAAGTGTTACTTTGATTATGTGGCGACGAACCCGCTCCATCCGGACGTCTTCGACGCGATGCTTCCCTATTTCAAAGAAGATTTCGGCAATCCCCTCAGCCTGTATGAACCGGGGATGAAGGCGAGAAATGCCGTGGAGAACGCTCGGGCCCAGACCGCAGCCCTTATCCATGCGAAACCCTCGGAAATCATATTCACATCCAGCGGTGCGGAATCGAACAATTTTGCACTGAGGGGGATCGCACGTGCAAGACAGAAGGAAGGCAAGCATGTCGTCGTGTCGAGGATGGAGCATCACTCGGTCCTCAATTCCGCAAGGGTTCTCGAGAAGTCCGGCTTCGCAGTCACGTACCTTCCTGCGGACAAACACGGGGCGGTCGATCCCGCGGCCGTAAAAAAGGCGCTCACGAAGGAGACGGTACTCCTTTCCCTAGGGCATGCCAGCAGTGAGGTGGGCACCATACAGAGGATTCAGGAGATCGCGAAAATCGCGCGGGACCACAAGGTGATATTTCATACCGATGCGGTGGCGTCGGCAGGGAACATCCCCGTCGATGCCAAGGAACTGGGCGTCGACGCGCTCAGCATGGCGGCCCACCAGTTCTACGGACCGAAAGGCGCAGCCGCGCTTTATGTAAGGGAAGGACTGAGGATAGTCCCCCTGATCTACGGAGGCATACAGGAGGGGGGAAGAAGGGCCGGAACGGAGAACGTTCCTGCGATTGTCGGGATGGGAAAAGCAGCCGAGCTTGCCGCGGCTGAACTGCCGGCCAGAATGGAGCATGTGAAAAAACTGCGGGACAGACTGATCGAAGGGGTACTCGCGGTCGAAAACGTCTCGCTCACGGGACATCCGGAAGAGAGACTCCCGGGTCATGCGAGTTTTACCGTCGAATACATTGAAGGGGAGTCGATGCTGCTCCTGCTCGCATCGAAGGGAGTATACGTGGCAAGCGGCTCCGCATGTTCTTCGAAGGCGCTCAAGGCGTCCCCCGTCCTGCTCTCGATGGGGATCCCGGCGAGTCTTGCGCAGGGTTCGGTCGTCTTCACCCTCGGAAGGGAGAACAGCGCAGAAGACATCGACTATCTCCTCGCCGAATTCCCGCCGATCATACGGAGGCTGAGGGAGATATCCCCCTTTGCCAAAGGCTGGGAGGAAAAGGAGCAGGGCAACAAATGTTACACCACGTCGCCGGAGTCTCAGTCCGGGTCGTAGACGAACAGGAGGAGGTGTTACCGTATGTACAGCGAAAAGGTGATGGACCATTTTACCAACCCCAGGAACGTGGGAGAGATATCCGACGCGGACGGAGTGGGCACCGAGGGGAACCCCACGTGCGGCGATGTGATGAAGATATCGATCAAAGTCGAGGACGGCAAGATCGTCGATGCGAAATTCAAGACCTTCGGCTGCGGCGCAGCTATCGCCGTGAGCAGCATGGTGACCGAGATGGTGAAGGGAAAGACCCTCGACGAAGCCCTCAGCATCTCGAAAGAAGCGGTCGCGAATGAACTGGGAGGTCTTCCCCCTCAGAAGATGCACTGCTCGAACCTCGGGGCCGACGCCCTGAAAAAGGCGATAGAAGACTATAGGAGCAAACACCCTGCGTAGACCGCCCCCAAGATCCCTCATCAGTTCTGCGTGGGGATGCATGCGAGCGGATTCAGCTGGCCGTATTGCCTCACCTTTCGAATGAGGCGGCCCGGCGCCTCGGAGCGAAGCGAGAAGGGGAGCGAATGCCGTCCTCATGCAGGTATCGGTTTTTGTTGACGGTGGATTCAGGGACCTGCTTCTCATTTACAAACCCTGATTTGAGGTGGTAGAATACTCCGTTTAAGGAGAGGTGGCCGAGCTGGTCGAAGGCAGCCGCCTGCTAAGCGGTTGTGGGGGTAACACCCCACCCAGGGTTCGAATCCCTGCCTCTCCGCCATCGATTATCATAGCGTACGGAACTGTTGGTTCACCCGAAAGAATTGTGAAAAAAAGGAGGTCGCAATGAGAAGATTTTTAGCGATCAGCATGGCAGTTGCACTTGTTTTTTCCCTCGGTGTCGGCGCATGCAAGAAAAAAGAAGAGCAACCCGTTCCTCAGTCTCAGCAGATGCCGCCCGCAGGACAGATGCCCCCGGGAGTTCAGGCCGGACCCGCAGGGCAGATGCCTCCGGGACATGCGCCCGCAGGATTGAACGTTCCGAAAGAACTGAAGATCGTCGTCCCCGGCGATGTAAAAAGCAAATGGTCGGCGGTGAAGATCGTCATAGAGGACAAGGCATCGAAGAAGAAGCAGGAGATGACGGTAAAGCTCGACAGCGAATTCAAGATACCGAATTCCGATATCAAGGTCGCTGTGGGCGATTTCATACCTGATTTCAGGATGAACGGCGACACAATCACCTCGGCGTCGAACGAACCCAATAACCCGGCCGTGGGGATCAAGGTTTTTGAAGGCGGAAAACAGATATTCCCGGCGCCGGGGAAAAAGTGGGGATGGCTGTATTCGAAGTTCCCC
>JAMCWJ010000081.1:0-1768 GCA_023475105.1 Nitrospirota bacterium | reverse complement strand
GGAACTTCGAATACAGCCATCCCCACCATGCATCCGTTCGAACATCCGAAATACAGTCTCTTCCTGAAAGAAGGAATAAAGAAGGGATGACCTGTGTGCGCCCTTAGCTCAGCTGGATAGAGCATCGGACTACGAATCCGCAGGTCGGGGGTTCGAATCCCTCAGGGCGCGCCAGTCTTTCCCCCGGGAACCGGCGCAGGTACAAGGGTTGCGAACCCAAGTAAGGCTCGCAACCCTTTTTTGTGTAACCTCTTCGTGCTGCGGGTCGCCTTCGCAGTCGCACTATGCCGCACTCGCCTCCGGGAAGGAGCCGGAAAAGGCATGAAACGTGAATACTGACCGGAAGGAAAAAGACAGGGTCTTTATGGGGCTCGCCCTGGAAGAGGCCTGCCTCGCTCTTTCAGAGGGGGAAGTGCCCGTGGGCGCTGTCCTTGAAGTGGACGGTTGCGTAGCCGCACGCGCCCACAATCTCAGGGAGCGACTCAACGACCCTTCCGCACATGCCGAAGTCATCACACTGAGAGAGGGTGCGCGGCTCAGCGGCAGCTGGCGTTTGAACGCGGCGACCCTTTACGTGACCAAGGAGCCCTGTGTCATGTGTGCGGGCACTATGATAAATGCACGGCTCGGCAGACTCGTCTACGGCTGCGGCGACGCAAAGGGAGGGGCGGTCGCGAGCCTCTATCGGATACTCGACGACAAAAGATTGAATCATCGGGTCGAAGTGGTATCCGGTGTACTCGAAGCCGAATGCGCTGAACTGCTGCAGAAGTTTTTCAGAGACAAGAGATGAAAGGGAGTGCACTGCCCTTTCCTCTCGAAGCTCAAACACAAATGCGCTGCGTCGCTATTCCCTAACCACACTCTTTTGTTTTAAACTATCCGCTGACTGCTCTTCGCGGTGAAGTTGTTTTTTGGAGAGGTGGCTGAGCGGTTGAAAGCGGCGGTCTCGAAAACCGTTGTGGGGGCAACTCCACCGGGGGTTCGAATCCCCCCCTCTCCGCCAGTTGTTTTATTTAATATCAAAGGGTTCCGCTTTGTAGGTTTGCAAAATGACCGTGAACAAAGCGTGAACAGCCGCATCTTGTCCCGGTATTTGTTCGGCGTCGATTGGCCCTCGCCTTCCCTGCCTTATGATCGCCCTCTTTCATCCGGAAGCATCCCCATTGTTTTCGTCGTGGGTTTGTTCTCGCCGGTGGCCTTGCGCCACCCACCGGCGGGCAATAACCCACCCACCACGCACGCCTAAACAGCCATTCTTGCTGCCGCGATTCTTCCCGGACACCGGCTTGGTTTCCTTCCTTGAGCCTCGCTGCGTCGATTCTGCGAAGCCGTTGTGAACGTTTACTGAAGATGTGGGGCGAAATCAGGAGTGCCCGGGCCAGGGTTGCCGGGTTTGCCGGCGGGGAGCGGCATCCCGGCAACCGGCCCGTCCCTGGGGGCTTGGTATTTATAGGGAATAAGTCGTACACCTTGTTATGCAAAGGAGGCTTTTATGGCATCCAGGTACATTAAGATCAGGAATTCTGAGACAGGCGAAGAAGTGGTGATCGATACCTATCTGAGCCGTTATCGCCGGTTGGCAATGGGCTTTATGAATAGCCTGCGGCTATACCCTCATTTTGTGAAGCATATTACGCTTACCCAAACGGTCGAAAGCTATCATCCGCGTATCCTTGACGGGTTCATGGGGAAGATGAGGCGCTTCTATGGGGAATTGCTGTATCTGTGGACTACGGAGATTCAGGAAGAGCGACTCGAAAGTACC
>JAMCWJ010000059.1 GCA_023475105.1 Nitrospirota bacterium | reverse complement strand
AGACGAAGGAGGGGAAGGCGGGGGGCATGTCGCTGAAAGATATCAAGAGCGCCCTGGGGTTGAGCGTATATCTGCAGGGGGGCTACACGTACAATTTTGAAGACCCCGGGTCCGGGGAAAACGGACTGAGGGTCTTCGATCACAAGGCGAACAGCTTCACTCTGGATCTGGCGCAGATACAGTTTGTGAAGGACCCTGTGGTTGGGGGGGTGGGCTTCAAGCTGAAAGTTTCTGCGGGGGAAACGGCGAAATGGATTCATTCCAACGGTCTTGGGGAAGTGGGGAAGTATCCCTTCGATCTTACCGAGGCCTACGTCAGCTATATTGCGCCTCTGGGCAAGGGCCTGAGGTTCGATTTCGGCAAGTTTGTGACCTCTCACGGCGCTGAAGTCATCGAGGCAAGGGACAATCCGAACTATTCGCGGTCTTTCCTTTTTAACTATGCAATCCCGTTCACCCACACGGGGCTGAAAATAGGATATGCCTTTTCTGATGCCCTGAACGCGACGGTCCACCTCGTAAACGGCTGGGACAATAGCGCTGACAATAACCAGGGGAAGACGGTGGGACTCACCGTCGGCTACAGTCCCTTGGAGCAGTTCTCCACGACCGTTAATCTTATGTACGGGCCCGAGAAGGACGACAACAACCATGACAACAGATTTCTTCTTGACTGGGTAGGCACGGTGAAGCCGGTGAAGAACCTTTCCTTCATCCTCAATGTCGATTACGGGACGGATCAGCACTCGGCCCCTGACGGAGGTGAAGCGAAGTGGTACGGCTGGTCGGTCATCGGAAAGTATGACTTCAACGACTGGTTCAGTGTGGCCCTGAGGGGCGAGTATTTCAACGACCACGACGGATTCCGGACGGGGACGCCGCAGAGGCTGAAAGAGGTGACGCTCACCCCGCAGTTTGTGGTGGCGAAGAACCTGCTGGTGAGGCCTGAGTACCGGCATGACTGGTCCGACGCGGAGTCGTTTGCGGGCAGCCACGGCGGAAGCAAGAAGAGCCAGGACACCCTCGCCCTCGGCGTTATGTACACCTGGTAAGGAGCAACAAGAGGAGATCTGATATGAAACGACTTATAAGTTTGATGGTAGTAATAAGTTTCCTGGGCTTGGCAGGCCTCGTGCTTGCCGAAGAGGTGCTTCCTAATCCTCCGGGCGCTGAGCAGGCTGCGGCGCCTTCTCCCGCGGCGACTGCCCAGGCGGCGCCTGTTCCCCTAAAGATAGACACGGGGGACACGGCCTGGATGATTGTTGCGACGGCGCTCGTCATGCTCATGACGCTGCCGGGACTCGCACTCTTTTATGGAGGACTTGCAAAACGGAAGGACAGCCTGAACACGATGGCGATGTCCTTTGCGACCTACTGCATTGTGAGCGTTTTGTGGATCGTATACGGCTATTCCCTTGCCTTTCATACGGATATCGGGGGGATTATCGGAAGTCCCGGCAAGTTCTTTCTTTCCGGGGTGGGGGTGAACAGCATCTCCGACCTCGCAAAGACGATTCCCGAGTTTATCTATATCGTCTACCAGCTCACCTTCGCTGCGATCACGGTGGCCCTGGCAAGCGGCGCATATGTCGAGAGGATGAAGTTTTCCGCATGGGTGCTTTTTTCCGTCCTCTGGATGACCCTCGTGTACGTTCCGGTCGCTCATTGGGTATGGGGCAATGGTTTTCTTGCAAAACTCGGCGCACTGGATTTTGCCGGGGGAACAGTCGTACATATCAACGCAGGTATCGCGGCTCTTGTGGGCGCGCTCGTTCTCGGCAAGAGAAGGGAGAAGGCCCTCTTGCCGGGCAACCTGACGCTTGTCGTTACCGGCGCAGGCCTCCTCTGGTTCGGATGGTTCGGGTTCAATGCAGGCTCCGCGCTCGCCGCCAACGGACTTGCCGGGGCGGCATTTCTCAATACGAATACCGCCACGGCAACAGCGGCGCTGTCGTGGATGTTCACCGAGTGGATTCACTCGAAGAAACCGACTGTCCTCGGTCTCGCATCGGGCGCAGTGGGAGGTCTCGTTGCAATTACCCCGGCTGCAGGCTTTGTGAACGTGGGCGGCGCAATTGTAATCGGCATCTGCGCGGGGATCATCCCGTTTTTCGCGGTTGCCGCCGTGAAGCCGAGACTCGGGTATGACGACACCCTCGATGCGTTCGGTATTCACGGGATAGGCGGTACCATCGGAGCGATCCTGACCGGTGTGTTCGCGGACCCCGCGATCAATGAGGCCGGGAAAGGACTCCTCTACGGGAATCCGGGACAGCTCCTGATCCAGATTGTTGCTGTTGCGGTGACCCTTGCATATAGTGCGACAATGACCTTCGTGATATTCATGGTGATCAAGGCAATGGTAGGACTGAGGGTCGATGCCGAAGAGGAAGTCACCGGTCTTGACGAAGGCCAACACGGAGAAAAGGCCTACAACCTGTGACAGCAATGCGCTGCGCCGATGACGAAACAGAGGAGGAATCATGAAGAAAATTGAAGCGATCATTAAACCTTTCAAGCTTGACCAGGTGAAGGATGCCCTGAATGAGATCGGGATCCAGGGCATGACGGTGACCGAGGTGAAGGGATACGGCAGGCAGAAGGGGCATGTCGAACTTTACCGGGGTGCGGAATACGACATCGCCTTTATCCCGAAAGTGAAAATCGAGGTCGTCACGTCCGACGCCATGGCGTCCAGGGCGGCCTCGACAATTGAAGGGAGCGCAAAGACGGGAACGATAGGTGACGGAAAGATCTTTATCTTTCCCCTCGAAGAGATTGTGAGGATAAGGACCGGAGAGAGGGGCGAATCGGCGATCTGAGTGTGCAGGGGGATGCGGCGGAGCCGGCAGGCTGAGGGTTCCGCCCTCCCGCTCCTACGAATCTGTAGCTCCTACAAAAATGTAGGAGCGCCCACGCGCGCTCCGTATTTGCTTGCTTGGCGCAGTTGTTGCGCGCAAAAAGCTACATTTTTGTCGCTTCTTGATCCCACTCTATCAATTTATGCTTCAAAATCAAGGTCTTTTCTCTGGCATGTTTCTGGCAATCTTGCGGGCATCTCATCTTTCCTGAAAAGGAGTTTCTATGACGAAATGGAGAATCAGGCTTCTTTTTGCGGTGTTGCCCCTTTTGCTGCCTGCCGGCGCATATGCGGAGTCTGCGGGAAAGGTCGACGGGGGTGACACGGCCTTCGTTCTGGTTTCCGCAGCACTGGTGATGCTTATGACGCCGGGACTTGCGATGTTTTACGGGGGCATGGTCAGAAGAAAAAACGTCCTTACCACGATCATGCAGAGTTTTGTCGCCATCGCCCTGGTGAGTGTCCAGTGGGTGCTCTTCGGCTACAGCCTATCTTTCGGGCCCGACCTCGGAGGCGTCATCGGGGGACTCGACTGGGCCGGGCTCAGAGGGGTCGGGGTGCTGCCGAACGCGGACTATGCCCCTACGATCCCGCATATGGCTTTCATGATTTACCAGGCGATGTTCGCGGTGATAACGCCTGCGCTGATCACCGGCGCATTTGCGGAGAGGATGAAGTTCTCCGCGTTTCTGGCCTTCACCCTGCTCTGGTCCACACTCGTCTATGACCCCGTAGCGCATTGGGTCTGGGGCTCGGGAGGCTGGCTCAAAGGCATGGGCACACTCGACTTCGCAGGGGGCATCGTCGTCCATATCACCTCGGGTATTTCGGCCCTTGCGGCGGCCCTCCTGGTCGGCAAGCGGAAGGGATATATGCGGGAGCCGATGCCGCCGCACAATCTCCCGCTGACGGTTCTCGGCGCGGGTCTCCTGTGGTTCGGCTGGTTCGGCTTCAATGCAGGCAGCGCCCTGTCCTCGGGCGCACTGAGCACGACGGCCTTTGTCGCTACCCATATCGCAGCGGTTTCAGCCACGCTGATGTGGGTCCTTATCGAATGGCTCCACCGCGGGAAACCGACGACCTTTGGGGCGGCAACCGGCGCCATCGCGGGTCTCGCGACGATAACACCGGCTTCCGGCTTTGTAGACCCGATGTCGTCGCTGCTTATCGGAGCTGCTGCGGGCAGCCTCTGTTATGTCGCGCTGAACATGAAAGGGAAGTTCGGCTATGATGACTCCCTGGATGCCTTCGGTGTGCACGGCGTGGGGGGGATCATCGGCACGATCGGAGCGGGACTTCTCGCGCAGAAGATCATCAATCCCTCAGGCGCCGACGGACTCTTCTTCGGCAATGCGCATCAGCTTTCCGTACAGGTCCTGTCGGTGCTTGCCGTGGCTGTCTATTCCTTTGTTCTCACCGTGATCCTTTTGAAACTTGTCGATGTCGTAATCGGCCTGAGGGTTGCCGAAGATGAGGAGATCTCCGGACTCGACATAAGCCAGCATGAAGAGAGCGGGTACACATTGTAGCCGGGCGCGCCCCTGGAATCTTTCCACAGACCGGCTTACCCCAGCATCGTTACCGCAATTTGTTCTGCCGTATCGCTCCGGCACGGAACCGCCGATCGCCGTTCCGTAACGGCTTTCCTCGTTGCAGAAAATGCTATTATATGGCCATGCATGAGCAGGGCAGGGAAAGGATGCTCGAGATCCTGACGACCGCGGGCCTTCTGAGCAGGGAGCAGACGCAGTTCATCAGGTCCCGCGAGGCGCCCCAGAGAGCGAAGATTCTCAGGGCGAAAGGCGGTGATATCCGGTACAAGAGTATCCACCGGTCCTTTATCTCTTTCATCGACGTTATCGAGTCGCTCCAGATCCCCTGCACCCTGCCCGGTCGGAAGATTCTCACTGCCGAAGTGATGATGGAGGCAATCGCACGACACCTCAACCTTCCTTTTGTGAAAATCGATCCGCTGAAGCTCGATTCGGACGTGGTCACCCGGATTATATCGAAACCCT
>JAMCWJ010000086.1 GCA_023475105.1 Nitrospirota bacterium | reverse complement strand
AGGGCAAGTGGCAGATAGTGCCGGATCGATTACCGGTTCCTTGTTCTCCATGACGAGTACACCGGCCCCTTCAGAGGCCCTCTTCGCGAGCATCTCCAATTGGTCGCCCAGCCTTCCGAACCGGAGGGCCTTCATAATGCATTTGGACACGCACTGGGGGTTCTGCCCTTTCTTCACCCTCTCGATGCAAAAGTCGCATTTCACCACCCTTCCTCTCTCCGGATCATATTTCGGGGCCCCGTAAGGGCAGGATATCCGGCAGAGCTGGCATCCTATGCATCTCTCCTCGTTATGTATCACGAAACCGTCAGGGTCCTGCTTGTAAGCGTTGACCGGACATATGAGCCGGCACTGAGGGTTGTCGCAGTGGGCGCATCGCATCGAAAAGTTTAAGAACGTAAATTTTTTGCCGACCTCAGTCCCGAGCTGTATCTGGGGGTTCACCCGCACGGAAAGGGGAAGATCGTTTTCTATGAAACAGGCGACTTCACATCCATGGCATGCTATGCACCGGTCGATATCGACGACCATCGACACATGGTCCCGAGGAAGTCCGTCAATGTCCGGAAGGTCGTTCCTTTCAATTTGCTTGCCGACGAAGATCAGACTCATTTAACATCTTCTCCTTTCCTTTTTGTAACCTGGACCAGGCAGGTGAAATAGCTCGCATTCTCTCCGATGTCGGTCAGGTAGTCAGCAGTAAGAAAGTTCGAGCAGCCGTCCTGCAGGCTCCACCCCTGCGGCAGCGAGACGACACCTGGCTTGATGGCCCGGGTTGTCCTTGCAATAACGGAAACTTTGCCGCGGTCGTTTTCAACCGTCACAAGGTCGCCGTTACTGATCCCCCTTTCCTCAGCATCCCGGGGGTGTATGTCGAGGAGAGGTTTCGGATTCACCTTTTTCATAAGCGGATTCTTATAATCCATGCTATGCATGCTGAACCGGGAGTGCCTCGAAATAAGCGAGAGAGGGTATTTCTCCGCAAGCTTTGGCGTCCTCACGTGGCTTTCGAGGGGCTCTTCGTATATAGGCAGCGGGTTTACACCTAGCGAGATGAGACGCTCGCTATAAAGCTCAACCTTACCGGAAGGTGTGGGGAATTTTCTGTCCGACCACACAACGTTCGGCATTTTTGCACGAATCGGTCCCTCCTTAAGTTTTTGCACTGTCACGTGTTCTACAATCGACCGGTCGAGCTTACGGTTAATCGCAAGTTCTGCAAATTCTTCTTCACTGTGAGAAAAATATTCCTCGAAGCCGAATCTCTTGGCGAGCTCACGGAATATTTCGAGGTCCGTTTTCGAGCCCTCCAGGGGCTCGATCACTTTCTGCTGAAGCTGCATATAGTATTGCCAGTACGAAATGCCTACGTCCGTCTGTTCGAACGAAGTGCAACTGGGCAGCACCAAATCGGCCAACCGGGCCGTATCTGTCATGAAGGGGTCGAGCACGACAGAGAATTCCAGATTGCTGCTTTTCATCGCCCTGATCATCTTTCCAGTGTCGGGGTTTTGGTTGACCGGGTTCGCAGCCCAGACAAAAAGCCCTTTTATCGGTTTCGGCTTCCCGGTCAAAATGGCTTCTGCTGCCTTTACGACAGGCACGGTGGACTTATTCTTATCCATCTGTGTCAGCTTCAGTTCGAGGTTGTGAGCGCGAGGGTAAGTGAATCTCGACGTCGGAAAACCGAGTCCGCCGCCGGATATCCCTAAATTTCCCGATATCGCTACCAACGATGCAATGGCGCGGAATGTTTGGCCGCCGTTGGAATTGTGCTGCAGCCCCATTCCCACTTCAATGCGTGCCGGCTTGATCGTCGCGTAATCCCTGGCAAGGCCGATAATGCTTTCTTTCGGTAATGTAGTTATACTCATGACCCTTTCCGGCGGATATTCTTTGACTAGTTTTTTCAACTGATCAAACCCGACCGTATGATTTTTCACAAATTCCGAATCGTAAAGCCCTTCCCGTATGATTACATTCATCATTCCGAGGGCCAGGGCGCCGTCAGTACCTATTCGCGGCTGGAGGTAGATAGCAGATTTTGCCGCGATTTCGGTAAATCTCGGGTCGATCGTCACAAGCGTGGCCCCGTTCTTCTCGACAGCCTCATAAATAAAAGGCATATGATGGATATTGGTCGAGGTCACATTCTTTCCCCAGAACACTATGTATTTCGAGTTGACGATATCTTCCGGATCGTGACCGAGCGATTCACCGTACGTGAAAGCGACGGCCGAATGCCCCGCATTAGCACAAAGGCTGCCCCTCAAGTTCATGGCCCCCCCCATGAGGTTAAAAAAACGGAAAGGGAGAATCCCGTAGTAAAGTGAGAAATGAGTTCCCGTTCCCCAGTGATAAAGGATGGAATCAGAACCATACTTCTCTTTTAGCCCTCGTAATTTTTCAGTGACCAGATCGAGAGCCTCCTCCCAACTAATTTTTTCCCACTTTCCTTCACCCCTCGCGCCCGTGCGTTTCAAGGGATGGGTCAGTCTCTCAGGATGGTACACCCACGGGATATACGCTTCCCCCTTGGGGCAGAGGTGGCCCCGCGTGATAGGACTTGCCGCATCCCCTTCTATCTTAACCATCTTCCCTTTTTCGACCGTGGCGAGAATACTGCAGGCATCGAAACAGTCGCGGGGGCAGGCGGTTCTTACCACTCGTGTATTTTTCATCTGTGCCACCTTTCTTCTGTTCTGATTATCGTGATATGACATAGATTGTCACCCGGTTTTCTAAACTGCATAAAACATGCCATCCGGTCTTCGCCTCACTGTCTGCCGCTCTCATTCAGCCATAAATAAGCACTAATGTGAAGTCGTGAGCGGCTTTAGTTTTCCGCGACCTTTCTGCATCGGTCTCTGCCGGGATTCCTACCTCAGACATTTGTCTTAGTTGTTAGACAGACATGTCTGAATTCACAGAGTTCTCTTCCAGCGGTCGAAATGCTGCAAGCGCACCAGAGGGATATTGAAAATTACCTTCTGTCCGAAACCGCTGGATATGTGAACAGCTTCCGGCCCGTATTCCTCCTTTATTCGATTCAAATTGGAAGAGATGGTCTCTAAAGCCTCATCCACGATATGCGCTCCCATTTGCTCCCCCCCTCGCGCCCGCCCTCTTCATGGGATATTGCAACCGGTCCGGGTACACAACACCGGGAATGTGCATTCCTTTTGCGCACGCCTCCTGACATTTTTGAAATTCTTTCGTCTTTGACCTCTGTAGTTACTAAGGAGGTCATAAGTAAAAGAGCACCATGTGTCATTCACGCAAGCGAAACAGACACCTAATATCCCATCTCCTCATTGATCAAGACAACAAAGAAATGGTCTATGTCGGACGTCTTCTTCAAAAGAATAAGTAGCGCGGCGCAGATCCTCTCGCTCGAATTGCAATCACTGCACCTCCCGGTTTTTACGCAAGGTGTCTTTACTTTTCTGCGGATCGCATTGAGGACGGCGGCCTTGTTCCTTGTCCTCTCTATCGCCTCATCGAGAGAATCGACCAGCTTGTTCAAGCCCGTTACAGCGATCACCTTTGGGGGACCCGAACAGAGGCCTGCGACCCTGTTCCCTCCTCCGTCGAGGTTCACCAGGATGCCGTCAATAGTTATCGCATTGATTCCGCTCAAAAAGACATCTACTCCCCTGTGTTTTCTCTTAAGTTCCAACCGACGCACGGGTTCGTCATCCGCCTCCCAGTGATCATAAACCTTGTTTCCCTTATTTCTGATTTCTTCTACTATTCCCATACCTTCTCGTAAGGTAATGGATCCTCCGACTCCTACAGTGTCACCCGAACTAATCTGATCGAGGATGAAGTGCTTTGCCTCAGCAATAGTCTCGAAAAAGTGAGGGTCATACTGTTTTTTCCTCAATTCATCAAGGACTCTCGGGATGTTCCTACGAAAATAAGCTTTTTCGATTCCCTTCATAGAATTCTCCATGAGTTGTTGGACTCATCTTCCAAGAAATCTTTTCAATTCTTCGAGAGTTTGAACGTCCTTCTCTGTTGACGCCTCTTGACCACAGGAGATATTCTGAACCTTTAAATGAATCTTCTGCTTTCCGACCGGGACTGCCATCGCCGGTACAGTAATTCTTTTATGCCGGTTGTGTGTTCCTCCGCCAGTTGAGGAACGATCAAATGGTCTATTATCCAATCGTGCAGAATATTCGTCACGTCCGATATTTCAACCGGCGCCGTCCCCTCCTTTGGCCCCTCAACGAAATACGAGATGACGTTATCAGCAAGAACCGCAGGCACCTTTCCTCTTTCTTCACTGTCCAGATTCAGTATGAGTTTCTCACTCCCGCCTTTGGAATCCGGAAGGGCTTCCTTTATTGTGCGAAATGTCTTGATAGAGCGGAAACCGCTTCTTGACAATTTACTCTTGTATGACCGGGCACGGTTTGCGTCCTTGGATATGATTACAAGACTTAGACTCATCTTCTTACCCCTTATCTCTCTCTTCCAGAAGGCATGGGCCATGTTGCGAAATCTCTCCTTGTCAGGCCCCGCCGAAAGATTCTGCATTTGCATGCCGCTGAGACTGAAAAAGTCGAGCCCGGGAGGGATGATGAAGCCTTTCTCGAAAAACGCAAATTCAGGGAACTTCTCAATTGTGAGAAAAGTGGAAGTGAGGCGCTTCTCAATATCTCTCTGCTCCTCCTGCAGACTTTTCACCACAGGAAGAGAAGGATCCGGGATGATTCCGGGGATTGTCTCCTTGATTCCAAAGAAATCGTATCTGTCGTAGAATGATGCGATCACGTGGCAACAGAGCGCCACATCCGCATCTTCTGACCCGGGGTCGCCCATGATGACGAAATGCTCGTTTCGCATGCCTCTCTGCTCCAATGCCGCCACGACCATGTCGATTTCGGCAACCGTGTAAGGATGGCCCACTCTCCCTTTCTTGAGCTGGACGAGCCCTCTGTTGGTAAAGGAATCCGTTCCAATTACCAGGTGTGGCATGTCCTGTACAAAGATATTCCTGCAGCGCTCTAAACGGTCGAGAAGGTCATTATTGGGAAGACGCCTGCCGTCTTTTTCAGTTATGAGTGATTCGAGGGAAACCTGCAGTGACGCGAAATCTATTTTAAGGATTCCTCTGTTCTTAAGGTCACTACATTTTTCAATGAATTCAACGGCCAAGCCGGGCCTTATGAAGAAGTCGTCGTCCTGAGGATAGAAGTAAAGAGGTATCTCATCTGCGGCCACTGCCCACTGGCACTGGAGGACCATCGTGATCATTTTGTCAACCGACATGGCCCGGACCTTCTTCGTGAGGGTGTGCGAACAAAAGGCACACGCCTTCGGACAGCCTCGCCCAAAGACCAATCCCAATATCTTCAAAGGACCCTCGTCCAGGGCCAGCGTGATGTCCTGTGACTTGATAAGACCGAAATCTATGTCAAGCGTATCGAGATCCGTTATGGTGTTCCTGTAATTCAAACCGTTTATCCAGTAAGCGTCCTCCCTGCTTATCCAGGCGCCTTTTACTGCAGAAAGCTCTTCCTTCACTTCATCTGCAAGCGTCAGGTCTCTCGAGAGCGAAAGCGCGGCGAGGACTCTCGGGAAGGCCTCTTCGGCTTCACCCCTTATCAGGATGTTCACATAGGGGAGATGCGCGATCATGTGCTCGGGAAAGAGGGTCGGCATGGGACCGCCCACGGCAATAAGTGCGTCGGTGCCCGCCCTCACGATCTCCATAAAGTCCCTTATGCGATGGAGCCCGACATCGGCGCTGAATCCGAAGGCAACGACATCATAGCCTCTCCCCAATGTCTTCTTCAGCCTCTCTTCTGAGACGATGAGCCCTTGCTGATATTCCGTATCGGTGCCGTTGAACTCGAAGGAAGATATATCCACTTCAATCCCCGTGTTTTTCAAAGCCGTTCCGAGGAACAGTGATGCAGAACTCATCTTCAGCGGCATCTTCGCTCCCGTAAAGGGGCTGTCCAGGAAAAGCACCCGTACCGGCCTCCTCGCCCTTCCCCTGCTTGCCGAAGGAGCCTCTTTCTCTTCCGGCTCCAGTTTACCTCGCGTAACAGCGGGAGAAGAGAGTGTCTCGGCGATAATCCGGCGCTGGTCGCCACGACCCAGTTGGGCGTCCAGGAGGTCCTCTGTAACAGAGGCATGGACCCTCGTTCGGCTCCCTTCAGTGAGTTGCATGTCGATGATGAGCCCGCAGTTGGTGTTCGCATGTCTCTCCCATCCGTCCGGCTTAATATCCGGCATCGGCTCAAGGGACTGGAGAACCGTAATCTCGACCCTCGCGGGTCCGGCGAAACGGGCTTCCTCGGCCAGGACAGATGCAAAGGACTTTGCGAGCCTGACTATGCAGGCACTGCGGTGCCCAAAGGGGATACGCTTAAAGCCGTTCTCCACAGTAACAGCGATTTGCCCCTCATAACCGACATCCTCTTTCCTGTACACGCCGTCACTGTCCTTGAAGTATGTATAATCCTCGTTGTCTTTATAGGTATTCAGGGCATCCTTTTCTCTGATGGCGGGTCGCTTACTCTCATAAAGGCTTCCGGTATCTGTTTTCAACAAATCCGGAACCGGATCCCTTTTAGCGTACTCCTCAGGACCGAATTCCTTTGTCACTATTCTTTCGAGGGATCTTAGCGTATGCATTGTAAAGGCACCCACAACAGCCTCCGACGGCAAAGGGCCCTTCACTGACAGGGCATTCCCGTATCCCATCAAGGCGCTTTCTATGTCGGGGTAGGCTCGTCCAGTCCCGGGATCGACGACGATCCGGGCAACTCCTGCGAGGTCATTCCTGTCCACTCTCTGGCCGCCGTCCCTGTCTAAAAGACTGTTCACCAGAATCTGCTCCTGCATGATCATGTCGTGAACGCCTGCATTTCCGGCGAGGTGCGCCTCAATCTTTGCCCTGTATACGATAGCGCTCAGGAGGACAAGAAACGACAGCCGGTTGAGGTCCTTTTCAGAAACGTACCATTGTCCGGAGCCGGAAATAAATCCCCGAACAAAGTCCCTCTCTTCCTCCGTCAGGATGTTACCGTATATGCCGTATTTGTGCACAAAGGAGTCTGCGATGGACGGAAGTTCGTAGGAGAAGAAAACTTCTCTCTCTGCCAAAAGGCCTCGAAAGCGATCGAGAACCTCCCTGATCAGTTTTTCCAGCATGTCATCGGACACCGACAGCGACAATGCCCGAACAGCCTCGAGTAGAGCGTCGAACATCCCGGCCCTGTCCAAATCGCTGAAATCTATTGCCTCGCTTCCTTTCATGGCCTTGCCGGATTGTGCACAACAAAAAACCTTTTTTATCTTAACAGATTCTCACGGCACAGGAACGCAACCGAAGAGAGCGCCCATCGTGCCTGTCCCAATGGCCGGTCAACGGTTCCGTAAGATGACATTCCTTTTGTCGTATGATCAAGACACCACGACAGGAGCAGAACAAGCGCGCTCTAAGAAAGACGGACCGGGGATGCAACCTCAGTTTTCTTATTTTCCTTTCTGCGCGCTTTCATCTTCTTGAACGCGCTCAGCACATTCAAACAGATCAGAGCCGCCGCAATGACGAGCAACACCGCAGAGATAGGGCGTGTTACAAAGATCGACCAGCTTCCCTCCGAAATAATAAGGGTCTGGCGAAGTGATCTCTCCAGAATTGGGCCCAGGACCAAAGCAAAAACCAGCGGCGTAGGATCGAACCGGAGCTTCCTGAACACATACCCTAACACGCCGAAAATGACCATAATGACAACTTCTACGTAGTTAAAATTGAGGCTGTACGCTCCCAAGAAGCAAAACACCAGGATTATCGGAAACATGATAGAATAGCGGACTTTCAGAAGCTGGACCCAGACAGGGATTAACGGCAGGTTCAGGATTACCAGCATAATGTTGCCAATATACATGCTTACGATAACGCCCCAGAAGAGATCGGGATGCTGGCTGATGAAGAGAGGCCCGACAGGCATGCCGTTCATGACGAAGGCCCCCAGGATGAGGGCCATAACGATATTGGCCGGCAGCCCCAGCGTGAACAGCGGAATAAACGCCGCTTGCGCAGCCGCGTTATTGGCGGTCTCGGGCGCGGCGACCCCCTCTATCATCCCCGTGCCGAATTTTTCCGGATGTTTGGACACCTTTTTCTCGATTGCATACGAGGTAAACGACGAAAGGATAGCTCCGCCACCCGGCAAAATTCCCAGCAAGAAACCGATTACGGAGCCCCGCCCTATCGGTCCCGCACTGCGTTTCCAATCCTCTTTTGTCGGCCATAGACTTTTTATCTTAGCCTTATAAACATCCCTCCTGAGAGATGTCTCGAGGTTTTCCAGGACTTCCGTAATTCCAAACAGTCCCATCGCAACCGGCACCAGTCCTATCCCATCCATCAGGGTGATGCTGTGATAGACAAATCTCTCTTTTCCGCTGATGAGGTCCATGCCGACGGCGCCGAGGAGTAAGCCAAGAACCGCCATCATCAGTCCCTTTATCATCGACTCCCGGGCGAGATAGACGAGGATGACCATTCCCAAGACCATGAGACTCACGTATTCGGTAGGAGTGAAATCGATGCTAACGTCGGCCAGATAGGGCGACAGGAATTGGAGTCCCAATATGCCGAAGGTCCCCCCGATAAGTGAACCCCAAGCAGCGATCGCAAGGGCAGAACCCGCCCTCCCCTGCCGGGCCATTTTATATCCGTCCAGGCAGGTGACGCAGGAAGCAGCCTCTCCCGGAATATTCACCAAGATTGAAGTCGTGGAGCCGCCGTACATTGCTCCGTAGTAGATTCCCGCAAGCATAATTATTGCGGTCGTCGGACTAAACTTGAACGTGAGCGGCAAAAGAATGGCAATCGCCCCTGAAGGACCTAGGCCCGGAAGGATTCCGGTCAGGGTACCCAGGAGGCAGCCGATGAAACAAAAAGCAAGGTTGCCTGGACTGAAGGCAATGTTTAACCCGAGGAGAATGTTATCGAACATGCGCGTCTTCCTCCTTCAATAGACACTATAGTCTTTAGAAAATCGTCAATATGCCCTGGGGCAGTTGCATCCCGACAAGCTTGTCAAAAATCACATACGGCAGAACGGAAGCGCAAAGGGCTATTATGGTCGAAAATCGCAGGCTCTCCCTTTCTATGATCTTGACCAGAACAAATACGACCAGGAACATGCAGAGGACGAAACCGAGAGTGTCCAGCAAAAGGGAGCCTACCAACAGGAGCAGCGCCGCCCCTCCGACCCTTTTTATTTTATCCTTCTCAAAACCGAACCCTGCGTCCTGCAGCCCTTCCGAAAAGACGATCTTCTCGCCTTCTTTTTGTTCCTCCTGTTCTTGGTCGTTCTTCAGGAAGAGCTTAATGAGCGATTGGATGATGAGCAACAGGGAGAATACAAGGAGAAGGACCGATATCCCAAAAGGATAGAACCCCGGACCCGGCTCCGACAAGGTTCCCATGCCGAGCCCCTTGGATTCCAAGGCGACCCACATGCTAACCAATAGAAAGACTATCGCGCTGATGAGATTTAATTTCGCCATCTTTTTCCCTCTTGCTCGCAGTTCTTGTTAAGAGGAACCGTTACCGGCTGACCTCGTACTCGGTTATCCCTACCTGTCTTCCATCCGTCCGCCGTATGCCGGAAGTCAAACTGGTCCGACGACGAGACTCATTTTTTCTCTAGGAGACTCAAGTCCTTAAGGAGTTTCGCTATCTCCTCCCGCTCGATGGCGGTCGCTTTCGTTATTTCTTCACGCCCTTCATAGTGCAGCGTGACCCCCAGCTTATCCGCTTTTTTCTTGAATTCCGGGTCGTCGTAAATCTTTTTGAAGGTCTTGTCGATCTTGTCTACGATCGGATCAGGGGTGTTCTTCGGTACAAAAAACATCCACCGGACTAATCCGATGTGGTTCTCATACCCCAATTCTTTCATACAGGGGACATCCGGCGCCTCTTCGGACCTACTGTTTGACAAGGCCGCCAGTACCCGCAGCTTCTTTGCTTTAACCATCGCCTGTATCTGGACCCACGATAAAACCCCCGATTGAATCGTGCCGGACAGAAGTCCCGTTATGACCCCATCTCCTCCTTGCATCGGAACATCGATCATCTTGACTCCTGCCTGTCTGTTAAGGTCTTCATGCAGAAGATGCAGATGTCCCCCCTTGGCGACATGACCGTACTTGAAGGGACGCGGCGATTTCCTCGCGGCATCCAAATACTCTTTCAAGGTCTTCCAGGGGTTGTTCGCGTTGACCACCAGCAAACCGGCGTACGCGGCGAGGGAGTCGACGAGCTTCAGACCTTCATGCGAATAGGGCACATCCCTGACCATCTCTATGATCCCCCACTGGGCGATTGAGCCTTCCCCTATGGTGTATCCGTCCGGCGGCGAAGTTACGGTAGTAGCCGTCCCGAGTGCGCCACCCCCGCCGGGTTTTGCGTTGACGACCAGTTTCTGACCGAAGTATTCCGGCGCAAACTCGGCGAGTATCTGACAGAAGAGCGTGACATGGTGGCCGGGAGGCCAGGGGGATATAAGCGTGATTGTCTTGTTCGGATAGTCGGAAACTGCATCTGCAACGGCGACCTCTAATCCTGCCATTACAGCCAGACTGAACAGAAGCAGACCTATTGTTTTCGCTATTTTTTTGTGGGACCTCATCTCGTTACCTCCTTATTGGTTGTGCGGTTAACTGTCCCTCTCTAATATCGCTCCTCCTTTCCCTAGATAATAATCTTAAATTATGGTCGAATTCTTCTAAATGTTGATATCTATAAAGTATAGCAAATAATATGCCAATCAGTCCCTTTTTGTAAGTCTTAGTCGTATTCCATGCGAAATCGTTTGGTCCGGGATAATATTTCGGATATTACTCGAATTTCATATCCGGCTCTTTCTTACGGAAAAAATCCTCTGTCTCCTTTTCTCGACATGTATGGATTCATGGATTTCTTATCCGGATTTACTGCCATTCCATAGCAAAATTTCATCCCTCTACGAGCCTTTCCGCGCCCTCCGACGAGATCCTTGCCGTTAACTGGATACTAAGTATTAGGCCTCTCGCAAAGAGAGCAACTTCTCATTCAAAATAAAACATTTCAAAGAGTCTTTCTTCATCAAGGATTTACCCGTTCAAATGCCGATGGCCCAACTTCATCCGATTTCGTCAGAAGAAAATTCCCCCTGATAATCAATTCTTTCAAGTACCTTGCCATTTCAATTTCGGGAACAGTAAGACTCTTTTGAGATCGCCCGAAATTCCTCCCCGTCAGCCAGGCAGATAAATCTTTCAAAACTCCTTCATCAAGAACCGGGATTGCAAGGGTGAGAGAATTTTCTATAACCGGTCCGGAGGCATTTTCAGAAGAGACCATAGCATCAGGGTCCATTTTAAACATATCAGCGGCCATGGATAAAGACGGCCTTTCAGGGCTGCTGCGACTCCCGTAGCCGATAACAATACCGAGGGCCTTATTCAAGAGTACCTTACTTCCTGTACTGATTGTGTTGAAGTGGCGATTTGGAATACGCTGTCTGTTTTCGTCGGTCACCGGCAGTCCGTCGAAAAAACAATTGTAAACATACATCCTGGCAAATGGAATCTGGTCCAAGGTAAAGGTGTTCCTGTATGTGTCTCCTTCCTGTGAAAGGCATTCAACCTGGACCTCTTCTCTTTTTATCATATCAAAAAAGAGTTTTGCGCTGTTGTAACCGTTCTGTTTGTCACGGGCTGCCTGCCCTGCAAAAATCAAAGTGTCGACTTCTCCCAAACGTTCGTTGGGAGCAGGCCCCGGGAATCCAGGGGTCCCGTTCAACCAGATTTTCTTTGCACGGGTAAAAATACCTCTTCCGGTAACAGGAACGCACAACATGGCCGCAGTGCCGGACATCGGGGAATGCAACTCGACCGTGACCACATCAACGTCGGAAAGACTGAGTTCATGGCCGCTGCCAATCTTTTCGGTAAACTCCGCATCGGTCAGGACAATTGCATCCCCGCTTCTGATTCTCTTGTTTATCTCGGAAATCAATCTCATATTCTTGGGTAAAAATGTCCGTTTAAATTGCGATCTTGGTCCTCAGGCTCTCGAAGACGACCATGTCTTCAAGGACAGGCAACGGTTCAATCGCTTCGGCGATGTCGATCACTCTTTGGGCGAGATGGCGGCGCTTGAGATTGTCTATAAGCTGGATCATACACCCCGGACACGCGGTAATGACGACATCCGCTCCAGTCCTCGCTATCGACTCAACCTTTTTCTCCGCAATCTTTTTAGAGAGGCTGTAATAGTCTATGCTGAACGTGCCTCCCATACCGCAACAACCGTTATTGTCCATTTCGATAAAATTGCCTCTAAAAACTTGCTTTAATATCTTGCGCGGCTGCTCCACTACTCCCTGATAACGAGCCAGATGGCAGGGATCGTGGTACGTGACTCTGGTGTTTTCCGGCAGCCGGGAGCGGTAGTGAAGCGGTCTGAAATCAGCCAGCTCTATGAGGAACTCTGAGAAGTCTCTCACGTGCGCCCCGAAGCCTTCGAACAGTGCCTGCTCTTTTTCACCCTTTGCGAGGTAGCTCGCCCAGCCCTCTTTTAGCGCGGAACCACAGGTCGCACATCCGGTGACGATGAGATCGACATTCAAGTCGAGAAAAAGGTGAAGGTTGTGCAGGGCCATCTCCCGGGCAGTTTCGAAATCACCGCCCGCAAAAACAGGGATACCGCAGCAGCCCTGCTCCTTCGGCAAAACGACCTCTATCCCAAGTTGGTTGAGGACTCTTATCAAGGACTTCCCGGCCTGAGGAAAACAGAACTCTGTAGCGCATCCCGAAAAAAAAGCTACTCTCTTATTGCGTCTCACAGCGGTAATGGGCGGCGGGTTGATTTCAGGGACTTCGTCGCTCAGAAAAGCAGAGGCGATGGAAGGGAGTTGTCTCCCGCCGCCGAGGCCGGCGAGGAATAGAGGGATATGCCGAATCTTGCCCTCCGTCTCGGTAGAGAAAGGATCGCTTCTGCCCTTATCGATCATGTAGTCACGCGTCCAGATTCCCGGTGTATTCTCCGGGAGAGGATGAACCCCGTTTCCCCTTCCTTTGGTGACAGGCAGGAGCCATTGGAACTTCGCGAGGGACCTCATGACCTTCTTCATTCTGTTCCGATCTTTTAATAATTTACGAAAGATGTCCCTTTTGGGAAAGGGGAGCCCGTCTTTGGCCAATTCTGCCCTTGCCGCAATGGTAAGGAGGTCTGTCCTCACGCCTTGAGGACAAACCATTGTACACCTTCTGCACAGAAGGCATTTACTGAAGCGGTCCCTCATCCTCGCCGCAAGATCTTCGCGGTTGTCGATGACTTCCTTCATAAGGCGGTTCCGCCCTCTCGCCACAAAGTTCTCGTTCTGTTCCTCTGCATAGACGGGGCAACTGTAGAGACAAAGGCCACAGCTGATACACTTTTCAGCTTGTTCGAGGTGTCGGGACAACTCCTTCAGTTCAGGCATATCCTGCTTCCTCGCACCCAGTGATCATGGCTATTGAACCTGCAACAACCGCAGATCCCCTGCGGGGCTGAATATAGATGACAATTTCGCAACGTTCTCCTCATGAATTCTGATGTTCCAACTCCATGTCAGCGTCATTTAAAAGAAATTCCCCTTTCGCCATGATCTCCTTCAGATACTCGGCCAGAATCTGTGCACGGTGTCTGTTTGACAGTCGGAAAATAACCGGAATTTCAGAGTCTAAGACATAAATCCGGCCTATGCTTCCCCTTGGGACGTCTCCTTTGCCCATGAAGGCTCCTCCCGGACAGTTGGCTGTGCAGGCGCCACACCCAAAACAAAGCTTTTCATCAATTTTTTTATCCCTCCATGAGATAGCCTGCATCGGGCAGTAATATTCTGCTGCGCATTTGAAGGAGCAGCAGATGCAGCGACTCGGGTCGAATTCAACCTCGAGTTTGGCGCCGGACCAGAGGTCCGCATAGGTGGCTTCTGCCAGGGGGATACGATCTCCTATGTCGGCGATGTGCAGGGGAATGTTTTCATCGAGACACTGCACGAGATCATTGAGGATATCTTGATTTAGGACGGGGAAGGGGACCGCGACACTGTTGATCACCTCTACACCCCCGCTTGTCCTGAACCCCCCCATAAATTCGGGGTCCATCTCAAACATATCGGCGGCAAGGGAAAGGTTCCTCATTTTGGGAGAACTTCGCGTTCCGTAGCCGATCACGACTCCGGGGGTCTTGTTCACCAATATCTTCATACCAGCCCTTAAAACCTTCGAATAGGGATCATTCTCAAGCGGATTAAACTCTCCGCATCCTGAACATGTCATCCCGCTCATAACAGGCAGCGGCCTGCAGGCAAATATGGAATGAGGGTTCTCGCGATAGGATCTATGGTTCTTGATATTGACAAAAGAATAGTAATTTTGGAAGGCATTGCGAAAACTGTACATCCTGGCAAACTTCAACTGATCCAACGTGAATGACGTAATAATCCTGTTCCCCTCTTTCGTTAAAATCTCAACTTGGATCTCTTTCCTTTCCACGATATCTCTTAAAAGATGTCCTCCCCCATAATGCCCCTCATGATCGATGCTCTCTGTGGTACCGTAGACAACCGTCTCGATGGTCCCTGAATCCTCAGCCGGATTAATGCAAGGCCAACAGGGAACACCGTTGAGAAGCAATGTATCAATTCCTTTGCGTGCACAGCTTTCTTCTACGGGAAGAACCAGCATAGCCGAGGTGCCTGACATTAACCCCCGGGTCGCAGTGGTGACGACATCAACATCTGATACCTTAAACCTGTATCCACTCCTGACTTCCCTCTTGAATTCCATAGCGGTCATGATGACCGCTTCGCCCCGCCTCATTCTCTCGTTAATTTCTGAAATAGTCTTTTCGTTCTTAGCCATAATAGTTCAGCATCAGTCCACGAAAGTAATGTTACCCCAGGCGCCGATATTTCCCCCGATCAGAATGACTACGCCGTCAACTCCGATCTCCTGAGCTCTCTTGATACCTTTGCTAATATCGCCCGGCTTTTTTATGACATTTGCAATGGCCGTGGCCGCGGCGTCGGCAAGAGAGACCGAGCCGTCCAACACCGTCACCGCATCAGCATTACCAAAACTGAAGGAATGTCCGAGGGTTCCTGAGGAAGTACATATGCCGATCGGTTTCAGGGAAGGCGGTATCTCGACGCGAAGACTTCCGAGATCCGAACTTTCGGCCAAGAGCAGCATTTTCCTCGGCACCTCGGAACGAATATAAACGTCCCCTCCGTTTTCCACTATCACATCACGGCTGTACGGCAAAAGAGCCGACCCCACGTATTCGGCGATTGCCCCAGCCACGGAAGCCATTGGTCCTACGTCAGCCCGGGCCGCTGCTTCGATCATCGTATTGACGATTGCCGGCGCGCAAGGATCCCCTTTAAGAGGAACAAAGGACCTTTCAAAATAAGGATGCCCTTCAATATAATTTTCGAGCTGCCTGCGATACGCATAAACAAGCCTCCTTGCCTCTTTCCCAAGATTCCTGAACCCTGATACAAGCATGTCGGTCTGCTTTACTAAAATTCGTGACGTGATCATGTCGTCTGGTTTTACGAAACCCCGATATTTTTCAGGAGTTACGGCCGACCCCATGAACTGTTTATCCTTAGCTGGAGAGTGCAACATCGCCCATTTCTCGAAGCCTTTTTTCCCTCAAAACGAACGCAATATCCTTGACCGGTCCGAAATAGATTGCCTTCATGGTGCACCTCGTCGCACAAGCCGGCCAGAGCCCTTCCTTTAGTCTCTCGGCGCAAAAATCGCACGGAACGGTTTTCCCGTCCTCTCTCTTGTTGGAGGGACAGGTGATCCAGAAATTGTATTGACTGTAGTAGTCGCAGGGAGTGTCACAATGCCGGCAGGACAGAGGGAGATGTACCGCGTGTTCGTTCTCCTGTCTTCCCGGTCCAGCCCCGGTAGGTCTGAATGAGGCGGGACAGTTTTCTCTCCCGCCGCGTTCCAGCTGACAGGCTAATTCGCAAGAGCCACAGGAAATGCACCGATCAGTATCTATCACCATAACCAATTCTTCGGGGTCGCAGTGAGATAAATCGAAGGCTGCTCTTTCGAATTGTTTGCTCACGAATACCAGCTTCATACCCTATGCTCTACGCAATTACCATGCCACATTCTTTGTAGAATTCTTCTACCATAAATCGAGCGACGGAGCAGGGATTTTCCCCTATATCCCCCAATATTACAATGAAAAATCAGGTATAAGAATGAAGTTTTCCAACTATCGAACATATTTTTTCCCCGACAGATGTCTTATTTTTTAGACATGTCTGAATTAATAGATACGCCCGGAAAAATTTGTCAGGCATTCATGCTCATGAATAGGCCGGCGACCACGTCCAATCATGTACTGCCGAAAAAGATTATTGAGTGATTAAAACCGATCCGGCAGCGTTGCTCAAAAACTCAGCTATCTTCCGCGAGACCTCTGTCCTGTTCTGCTCCGGCTTATAAATCGTCACCCGGGTAAATCCCCTGGCGACTTCATCTTTTTCAGGCACTTCGAAGAGAGACCGAGGGCTCTCATGATCGAAATGGGGCTGATAGGGATCGATGCCCTCCGGACACCAAACTACCCCGTGGTCGACCTCTTCACTCAGCCAAACAGGCGCGGCGATGCTCCCCCGATCATTTTCTACTATTAAATCTTGTCCGCTCGTTATTCCTATGAGTTTTCCCAGCCGGGGATTAATCTTAATCATCCGGTTCTTTGTCCGGGGCTCTCTGTCCGAGACGAAGTATCCGTACTCCTCAACGAAATCGACAAGGACTCCTGTAATTAACAGAAGAGGGAAGCGCTGATCCTTTGCATATGCCGCTTGACGAGATGGGCTATTATCACACTTGACGCCTGAGACCGCATTTATTCCTTCTGCCTTCGTCGGACTTGAAAGAATGATTTTCCCGGACAGTGTCGGAAAGCGTGCATCGCTGAAGGACGATCGCCCCTTCTGAAACAGTATATTCTTTCCCCTCACATTCCCTTTAATGAAACGGCTTTCTTCGAATTCAAGATCTTCTTCTTCCACGCATGGCCAGAGTAACCCTCCGGGCGGATTCTTCTCAGGGTCCAGCTTTTCTACAGTGGCGACCCTCGTCAAAGAGTTGTGCTTCAGCAAAAAATCTGTAACCTTCTTGACGTCCAGACCTCCGTCCTCGCCTTTCCAGGAAAGGAATTCCGAAAGATTACATGCAAAAGCAAGATCATTCCAGAAATCAAAAGGGGATCTGCACTCACCCGGAGGCTCGACCACCTTATGGTGCCATTGAAGAGCCCTCCCGTTGCTGTTTGCGATCAGTCCTGAATATTCGAGCCAGGTACTCATCGGAAGAGAAACATGGCAATGATGAAAAGTCTCGTGGGGGTAAGATGCGAGATTGACAATGAACGGTATGTCTCGCAGCAGCTTCTTAGTTATCCTACCGCCGGCCAACCGAGCACAGGGATTTCCATACAAAAGGAGGGCACCCACCGTGTTATGCCCATCGAGCAGGATATTTTCGAGCGAGAGATGAGAGGAGAACTTTTTCGCAATCGACAAACTGCCCTGCGGAAACCCCTCTTCTACTGAAAAGGGAGAAACATCCATAAGATTCAATCCGCCACCCGGGACGCCTATCGAGCCTCTCAACGAGATTATCGCCCCGCACAAGAAGAGTTCTTCATCAGTCAGGCACCGTCGGCTGTTCCAATCTCCGGCTATAACCTGGACAGGTTTCGCTTTCCCGATGAAGTCCGCCATTCTTCTTAGGTCCGCCTCTTTTATAGAAGCGCATTCTGCCACTTTCTCGGGTGAAACAGGTGCGAGATCGGACTCAAAAGAGGAATATCCGAAGGCCGATTCGACCAGAAAATTCTTATCCACGAGACCACCCTGCGCCAAAAGATGCGCAATTCCCTTCAAAACGGTCGGACCGCTCTCCGGTTTGACCCTCAGTGCGAAAGTCGCCTTCGAAGTTGTTATAGTCTTTTTGGAATCAATGACAAGGAGTGTCGTCCCGCGGTCACGGGCGTCAATAAGGTGGCCAAAAGTTACGGGATCAGAAGCCGCAAGGTCGGAGCCGTACAGTAAGATGCATTTGCTGTTGCACCAGTCCCGGGGTGAGTTCATCAGCGTTGCGGAACCCGGAATCCCGAACATTTTTTTGATAACACCCTCATTACCGAAGGGATGAGGTAAAAAGCGCAACGGTGTGTTCTCGATGCCAAAATACCGGGCGAACAAAGTTCCCCCTGCCATATAGCCAAAAGGACACGTGTCATCCCCGTAAATAAATATCGATTCTCTCCCATATTTCAAAACCGTTTCTTCCAGCTTATCGGCGATAAGAGATATGGCGCCGTTCCATGAAGTCCTCTTAAAAGCCCGATCCGGGTTCTCCCGCATAAGGGGATAAACATTGCGTTGCGGATTTGCAAGATGCCAGATGGCGAGTAATCCTTTAGGGCATAACGATCCCTTGTTGATGGGGTGTTCTTCATCCCCCGTGATATCGGCGATCCGTCCCTGCCTTAAAAAAACTTTCATCCCGCAGCCGGTAGGGCAGTTGCAACAGGTGGTCCGTCGCATGATATCATAGTCAAGAACTGTCTCCTGTTTCTTTCTCACCTCATTATCCCATGGGGCGGCCAAGCATGTCATCGAAACCAATGCGGTACGCACGCCCGGCCGCAGTAAAGCACTTCTTTATTGCCCGCCGGGCTCACAGCAAGGCACAGCCGAGTTCAAAAGCCTTTTCATTCTGTTCCTGATACTTGGGAATAATATGAAGAATACTTTCAAGAAGTATCTTCGGATCGAATTCCTCGACGAGTTTGGCCAAAACTCCGAGCATGATCGTATTGGCGAAAACAGCTCGGCCGAACTTCTCTACTGCCAGGTCTTTAGCCGGTATCGCCGTCTGCGTGCATGGGAGTGTGTTGTCGAGTTCGACTACGAATGCCGGGTCGTAGAGAATGATCCCGTTCTTCGTGACCAAGTGTTTGAATGCCTTGTATGCCGCGAGAGACAGGGCGACGAAAAAATCGGCGTTCTCTACCATAGGACTGCCGATCGGCTCCTTCGATATCACCAGCTGGCTCCTCACATAGCCGCCGCGCATCTCGGTACCATGGCTCTTCAACATGGTCACTCGATAGCCCTGCTTGACCGCCGCCTCTCCCAGGATTTGGCCCAACCTGACGACTCCCTGGCCGCCAAAACCACTTGCCAGTATCTCGGTTCTCATATGGTTCCCGTCCTCCTGATTTTTTCAATGTTTCTATGGATGCTCTCAGAGAATTCCCGCCTGGAGTTGCTCGCATCGTAGTAAATGCCGGTCGCCCAAAGAGTATTTTCCTTCTCTTCACCTAAAGGAGCTGCTTTCTTCTTGATCCAGTTGTAAATTTTCACCGTATCCCTCGTGCCGAGTTCACGGCTGCCGAAGTTCGTCGGACAGGGATAGACCATGTGGATCAGGGAAAAGCCCCTGTTCTGTATACCCTTCCTGATGCTCTCAACAGCCCTCTGGCCGTCCATCGAAACGTGGCGGGCCAGAAAGGTCGCGCCTGCGTTCCTGAGAACGCCGAGGACATCCATTCCATCGCTCATCAAGTTCTGCTCGTACATGCCGTAAGGGCTGCTGTCCGTCTTGCTGCCGCGGGGTGTCGTCCATCCATATTGACCTCCGGTAGACATATACCCGAGGTTATCATTAACAATGACCGTGAAGTCTGCATTGGAGCGAGCGGAGTGAATGAGATGCAGCAGCCCGATCCCAAATGCATCGCCGTCGCCCACGGTAAGGATTATCTTTTTCTCGGGAGGCAGGACGAGGCGGAGTCCCCGTGCGATCGCATATACCCTGCCGTGGGTTCCCGCAAAACCGTCGCCTTTCCATGTGCCGAAGGTCTGGCGACCCGCGCACCCGATGGAAGTGCCCCATACTATGTCTTCCACCTCCAAACCGAGATCATAAATCGCCTGCACGACGGCCTTATGGTTCATCCCCAATCCGCAGCCCGAACATGCAGTGCTCGGTATCTTTCTCGGCCTTAAGTATTTCTTCGACAAGTTATCCATTTTTACCATTCCTCCAATTCCCAACCACGGCGTGCGAGGGACTGACCTTGCAGAAGTCTCTCGAAGGCTTCGATCAGGTCTGTAACGGTTGGCAGATCACCGCAACTTCCTATGAAATGGACTTCAGAATCTTTGGGCGCAGCACGCTGGACTTCGCGCACCAGTTGACCGTCCCAGTTCAGCTCCACCGAGAGGTACTTAGTCTTTCTCCTGAAGTGTTCATCAGGAAAGGGCCAGAGATTGATCAGACGAACGGCACCCACCTTCAGGCCGCTCTGCCGAGCTTTTTTTACTGCTGTATTCACGACGCGCGACGGCGTTCCATAGGAGACTACGACAAGATCGGGGTCATCATCCATAAAGTTTTTCTCATAGAGGTGGTTGAAGAGAGACCTGTGGTTCCTGACCTTGTAGATCAACCGATAAGCATGTTTGTGGTGGGCCTGAACCTGCTCGATGTCGTATCCCTCCTCTGTCGGGGTCCAGTCCGAACAGAGTGCCCCGGTATTGTGGCCGAGAACGACTGGAGGGACATCAATCTCATCCATGGCAGGATAGAACTCGGGGCCGCGGTTTATCTTCCTCGGCCATGTCCGGAATCCCATTTCCTCCATCTCTCCGTCGCTTTCGGGAACGCTGATGTCTTCGAAACCGTCAGTGATGAGTTGGTCCGCAAGGACAGTGACGGGCGTCCTGAACCGCTCAGACAGATAAAAAGCCTCCACGGTCATCGCCATCGCCTCCTGCGCGGAATTGGGCGCCAGCACTATAGTCTCGAAGTTCCCACCCTGGGTTGGGTAACGCGTCAAGTAGAACTCGCCCTGGCCCGGTGCACCAGTGATACCGCTGACGGGACCCACGCGCCCCGAGTTGAGAATCACCACGGGTATCTCACTCCCGATCGCCCAGCCGTAAGGATCGGCATAGAGAATGTAGCCGGGCCCTGAGGTGGCCGTCATCGCCTTGTAACCCCCCAGAGCGGCCCCTACGCAAAGATGAAGCGCTGCACACTCATCCTCCCCTTGAATAAAGATGCCCCCCTCCTGAGGGAGCCGTGAAGACATCGCCTCGGCAAGCTCCGTAGCCGGAGTTATCGGATAGCCGGCGAAGAACCGGCAGCCGGCCAGGATGGCCCCTTCTGTTATGGCAAAATTTCCTGTCTCGAGATATCTTTTCATGTCTGCTCCACCTCCTTGATTTCTATGCAAAAATCCGGACAGCTCCAGAAGCAGTTCATGCAACCGACACAGTTCTGGGGATTTACCACTTCATAAGGTCGATAACCCTTAGCGTTGAAGCGCTTCCCGGGCGCGAAGACACCCATGTGGCACACCTCACTGCAGTATCCGCACTCCTTGCATGCTTCAAAGTCCAGTTCCACCTCAAATTGCCTGTAGTCGCACCACATGCATCTGTCGGCCTCTTTACGTGCGAGATAGTCGTTTAATGTCTTTTCGACTACTTCGAAGTTGTTCACCCTGGCACCGGCCGATACAATCGGAATCTCTACGCGTGCCGAAGCCCCATCGCCACAGGATCTCATGCTCACCCCGGTCTCTTCAGGGGCGAGAGGGGTGGTGATATCACCATCACCGCCGAGGTACCTGTCTATATGCGAGGCAGCCTTTTTACCGTCCGCGATCGCCTCTATTATCGAGGCCGGTCCGCTGACCATATCACCACCGGCAAAGACTCCTCCCATGGCTGTGGACGCACCGCTGTTTACCTGGATGAGACCTCTACTGTCAGGCGCGATGCCGAAATTCGGTCCGAGCACAACTTCCTGTCCGACAGCCGAAATAACTGAGTCAAAGACCTCACTGGAATTGTATCCGAATTTGCAGACGGGTTTGGGCCTTCCGCTCTTGTCGGGCGACCCGAGTTCCATGCAGTTGAAAACGACTTTCAGCCCGTCGCCCTGCTTTTCGATCGATGCCGGTGCGGTTAAAAATTCGATCTTAACGCCTTCTTCAAGAGCGGCCTCGATCTCCTCAGGATATGCGGGCATCTCGCTTCTCGTGCGGCGGTAGAAGATCTTCACCTCTCTTGCATCCAGACGTATAGCACTTCGGGCGGCATCAAGCGCTGCATTGCCGCCACCGATGACGGCTACCCTTCTGCCGATCGAGATCGGCCTGCCTTCTCTCAAGACACCCAAAAAGCTGAGAGCATCCATCACACCATCCAGGTTATCGCCTGGAATTCCCAGAGATGTCCCTCTCTGGGCGCCACAGGATACATAGACAACGTCATAACCAGACCGCTTTAAGTCTGCAATCGATCCCACCGGCGTATTTGTTTTGAGCTCGACGCCGATAGCCTTGATCTCATCGATCTCAGCCTCGAGGATGCCGCGGGGAAGCCGATATTCAGGAATCGCCCACCGCATCATTCCGCCTGCCTCATTCTTGCTTTCGAAGATGGTCACTTCGTGACCTTTAAGGGCAAGAAAATAAGCCGCGGTAAGACCACTGGGACCCGCCCCGACTACCGCTATCTTTCCCCCTGTAGAAGGCGCCTTCCTCAAGTTCTCTTTCCATCCATTTGTGG